>NZ_JBMVFU010000005.1:0-345372 GCF_049538315.1 Nocardia sp. AB354
TCCGGGTCGCTCGGCATCGGTGATCTCGGCGATGCCGGTGGTGGTGACCTCGAGGACCCGTGCGGTTCCGATATCGAAGAACAGGCCCGAAAGCGCAACGCCGCGCTCCTCGACGGCCCAGGCGACGACCGGATGCTCCCGCAGCGTCTCGAGCTGGACCGCGACGTTGACCATGCTCAGCTGGTCGGCCGGGCCGTACCCGGCGGCCGCGGCGGCCGCCGCCACCGGATGGCCGGCTCGGTAGCGCTGCAGGGCCGCGGCGCCGTGGGCCAGCCAATCGTCGATATCGGGGCCCGCGGACCGGTCGGACAGCAGAGCGTTCATCGCACCGCAGCCGGAATGTCCGCACACCACGACGTTGCGCACCGACAGGTTGTGCAGCGCGAAGCCGAGCGCGGCGTCCACCGACACGTCGGTGCCGCGCGCCGGGATCAGATTGCCGATATTGCGGACGGTGAACAGGTCACCCGGGCCGCTGTTGGTGATCACATTCGGCACGATCCGCGAGTCCGAGCAGGTGAGGAAGAAGGAATCCGGGTCCTGCCCGTCGCGCAGTTCGTCCAGATGCGGCCGCATCACGTGCGCGTGGCTGCGATGGTAGGCGGCGACACCGGCGGCGACCGGATTGCCACCCTCGGAACGCCACGGTCCCAGGACGTCGTCGAGCAGCCCGCGGGCCCGGGCGCGCCGCGGCGGGCGCTCTGCGGCATCGGCCATCCGCACCGTTCCGATCTCGACGAATTCCACGGTGCCGCCGGTACTTTCGTGCTGCTGCGCCCAGGAGTGGATGGCGTCGTAGGCCGCGTGGTCGAGGAAGTCGACCGTCAGCTCCACCAGGACGTCGGCGCCGGCCGGCACCTTGGCCAGCTGCCCGGTCAGCTTCGGCAGGGCCAGGAAGGTGCAGGTGCCGTCCACGCTCACCAGCCACCGGTCGGTTCCCTCGACCGGAGCGGCCTCGACCGAGACGCGCACCACGCGCCACAGCAGCAGGGCGAAGGCGACGACCAGGCCGATCAGCACACCCTCGAGCAGGTTCAGGAACACCACCGCGGCGATGGTCACCGCGTAGATCACCAGTTCACCGGTGCGGTGGGCGATCTTGATGTGCGCGAGCTTCACCAGCTGGATACCGATCATCACCAGCAGTCCGGCCAGGGCCGATTTCGGGATCTGCTCGACGACACCCACCAGGGCGATCGAGAACAGCAGCACCCAGACGCCGTGCAGCAGCGCCGAGGCCCGGCTACGCGCACCGGCGGTCACATTGGTCGCACTGCGCACGATCACGCCGGTGACCGGCAGGCCGCCGATCATGCCCGAGGTCACGTTGGCCGCGCCCTGGGCCATGAGCTCACGGTCGAAGTTGGTCCGCGGGCCGGTGTGCATCTTGTCGACGGCGACCGCCGACAACAGGCTCTCCACGCTGGCGATCAGGGCCACGGTCAGCACCGCGAGTGCGACGCCGCTCCAGTCTCCGCTGGGCATGCTCGGCAGGCCGATGGCGTCGAACAGCGAACCGCTCATCGTGATGCGGGCGGGGTCTCCGGGCAGCACCAGCGACAGCGCGGTGGCGACCACGATCGCCACCAGCGGTCCGGGCACCACCCGGATCTTGGCCGGCACGTAGCGCCAGCCGAGCATGATCGCGATGACCAGACCGCCGATCACGACGTCGATACCGCTGAGGTGCAGCAGCTGATTCGGTAATTCGGTGACGTTTTCCCACGCCGAGCTCTGCGACGATCCGCCGAGCAGGACATGAACCTGCTGCAAGGCGATCGTGATGCCGATGCCGGCGAGCATGGCGTGGACGACGACCGGGGCGATGGCGAGCGCGGCGCGCGCGATCCGGCTCAGACCGAACACGATCTGCAGCAGGCCGGCGCCGACGGTGATGAAACAGGTTGTCTTCCAGCCGAATTGATTGATGGTCTCGGCCATGACCACGGTCAGTCCGGCGGCCGGGCCGCTGACCTGCAGGACGGAGCCCCCCAGAGTTCCCACTACGATGCCGCCGACGGCGGCGGCGATGAGTCCGGCCGCGACCGGAGCGCCGGTGGCGACCGCGATGCCGATCGAGAGCGGCAGAGCGACGAGAAAGACGACGACGGAAGCGGGCAGATCGTGTCGAAGGACCGAGTTCATCCGGTCCGACCAGCTGGGGCCCGGCGGGGCCGAGGGTCTGGACGTAGCGACGGTGTCGGTGGACATATTGCTCCTTCACCGGAGCCGCCGCGGCGGTCCGGTCGGTCGAACATGTTCTCCAGGCATCGAATTCAGCTGCGAGACTTCGTTGTCCAGCAGTGAGCCGGAAGCGAGGGCAACCCTAATAGTAAAGACTAAGCAAAGCCTTAGAAAAGGATATTTAGCCTCGCACACGTTCCCGATTCGATGTGACGGCCCTCACGCCCTGGAGCTGTGACCTGCACCGGCACCACTGTGCGCCCGCTCAGCGCGCGTTTTCCACCCGTGGAATTGCCAAAACTGGGAATGCTCCTTTCAGGAAACCGGGACCGGCACCGGGTGCCGGAGGTCGTCGATGTCGGCGATACCGTCGGGCGTGATCGCGAGCACGCGGGCGGTGGCGATATCGAAGAACAGTCCCGACAGCACCACACCGCGGGCCTCGATCCCGCGACGCACGACGGGATGGGCGGACAATGTTTCGATCTGCACGGCCACGTTCACCATGCCCAGCTGGTCGACCTCGCCGTAGCCGGCGGCCGCGGCCGCCGCCGCGACCGGATGCCCCGCCCGGAAGCGCTCGAGCGCCGGGCGTCCGTGCGCGAGCCAGTCGTCGAGACCCGAGTCGGTGTGCAGACCGTGGTGCAGCGCGTCCATGGCACCGCAGCCGGAATGCCCGCAGACGACGATCGAGCGCACGTCGAGTTTGTTCAGCGCGTAGACCAGCGCGGCCTCGACCGAGGTGTCGCGGCCGTCGGCGGGGATCAGATTGCCGATATTGCGCACGGTGAACAGGTCGCCCGGGCCGCTGTTGGTGATCACATTGGGCACGATGCGGGAATCGGCGCAGGTGACGAACAGCGATTCCGGATCCTGGGTGTGTCGCAGTTCGTCCAGATGCGGCCGGATCATGTGCGCGTGGCCGCGGTGGTAGGCCGCGATCCCGGCGGCGATCCGGTCGGAGCGGGTGGTGGGACGCCAGGGCGCGAGAACGTCGTCGAGCATGCGCCGGGCGTGCCCGCGCGCGGGCGGGCCCGCGGTGAGGTCGGCGATCCGGACGGCGCCGAGTTCGACGAATTGCACTGTGCCGCCCAGGCTTTCGTGCCGCTGCGCCCATTCGTGCAGGGCGTCGGATGCGGCGTGGTCGATGAAGTCGACGGTCATCTCGACGGTGACCGGAACCCCCTCGGGGATCTGCGCCAGCTGGGCGGTGAGCCGCGGCAGAGCCAGGAAGGTGGCCGAACCGTCCACGGTCACCAGCCAGCGCCCGGTGTCCCCGACCGGCGCGGCCACGATCACCACCCGCACCACGCGCCACATGAGCAGCGCGAACGAGAGCACCAGCCCGATCAGCATGCCCAGCAGCAGATTCCCGAAGATCACGACGAGAACCGTTGCTGCATAGACGATCAGATCGCCGGCCCGGCGCGCGAGGCGGATGTGCGCGAGTTTCACCAGCCCGATACCGATGACGATCAACAAACCGGCCAGGGCGGCCTTCGGAATCTGGCGCACCACCTCCACCAGCGCGACGGAGAACACCAGCACCCACACGCCGCTGAGCATGGTGGAGGCCTTGGTTCGCGCGCCGGCCTTGGCGTTGGTGATGCTGCGGACGATGACCGCGGCGATGGGCAGGCCGCCGAGCATGCCGGAGGTCATATTCGCCACGCCCTGACCGAGCAGTTCGCGGTCGAGGTCGGTGCGATACTCCGGCCGCAACCGGTCGACGGCCACCGCGGACAGCAGCGTCTCCACACTGGCGATCAGCGCGATGGTGAACGCGGTCAGCACGACGGCGCTCCAATTGCCGTGCGGCAGTTGCGGTAACGACATCGCGTCGAACAGCGAGCCGTGCAGGGTGATGCGCTCCACGCTGGTGGGGACCACCATCGCGAGCGCGGTCGCGGCGACCACCGCGGCCAGGGGCGCCGGGACCGCCCGCACTCGGCCGGGCAGATAGCGCCAGCCCAGCATGATCGCGATCACCACCCCGCCGACCAGCGCGTCCCCGGCGTGCATCACGGTCAGCTGATGCGGCAGCTGCACGATGCTCGCCCACGACGAGCTCAGCGTCTGCCCGCCCAGCAGCACATGCAACTGCTGCAGTGCGATCACCACGCCGATGCCGGCGAGCATGGCGTGCACCACCACCGGCGCGATGGCCAGCGCGGCGCGCGCGATGCGGCTCAGGCCGAACACCACCTGCAGCGCACCGGCACACACGGTGATGAAACAGGTTGTCGCCCAGCCGAACTGGTGGATGGACTCGGCCACCACGACGGTGAGGCTGGCGGTGGGCCCGCTGACCTGCAGGACCGAACCGCCACACAGCCCGGCGACCAGACCGCCGACGACAGCGGCGATCAGCCCCGCCGCGACCGGCGCGCCCATGGCGACGGCCACACCGATGGACAGGGGTAACGCGACGAGGAAAACCACCACGGAGGCGGGTAGATCATGTCGTACAGCGACCGAGAAGCTCCGAGGTGACGTCCGTCGGACCGAGTCGGTGTCGGTGGACATATTTCTCCTTCGCCGAACCGGTGTCGGTTCGGTCCATCGGTGGAACATGTACTGGCATCGAGAGGGGGCGGGCGAAGCGGATAACGCGAGATGTGTTGCGCCTGCGACGCATCCGGACGTGCGAGCCCGGCAGCGGCACAACGCGCTTAATAGTAAAGACAACGCAAAGCAGTTGGAAAGGGTTTTCAGCACAAAAGTCGGTACCGGGACCCAATTGTGATCTATATCACAACTCGACTCGGGGTCTCCAACCCATCGACACTCCTCCGGAGCGGAGGAGAGCGTCGAAAACAGCTGGCGCAGAATCGCTTCGCGTCGCCCACGGGCGATACTACCGCAGCGGCATTCCTGGTCACTTGTACGATTCGCCTATCACCGAGGGCGATCGCGACCGCCGCTGCACACTGCGGGACAGTGGGAAGGCAGGGTCGGTGTCGGGCGCCGGCCGGGACCGAGACGAGGAGGCAACAGTGCATATCGCGGTACTGGGCATGGGACGGATGGGCCGCGCCGTGGCCGGGCGCCTGCTCGACGGCGAGCATCGGGTGACGGTGTGGAATCGCACGGAAGGCAAAGCGGCCGAACTGATTTCGGCCGGAGCGACGGAGGCCCGCACCGTCGCGGCAGCCGTGTCGGGAGTCGACGCGGCCCTCACCGCGCTCGCCGACGACGCGGCGGTGACCTCGGTGGCCTTCGGCGAGCTGCAGACATCCCTCGACTCCGGGACCCCCTATATCGACTGTTCGACCGTCTCCCCCGCATTGGGCGCCGCCCTCGCCGACGCCTTCGGTGACCGGTTCCTCGCCCTTCCGATCGTGGGCGCGCCCGGCGCGGTCACAGCCGGGAAGGCGACACTGCTGGCCGGTGGGCCCGCACCGCTGCGGGACCGGCTCGCACCTCTGCTCGGCACGCTCTCCGAGCGGGTGCGCCACTACGACTCGGCGGCCCATGCGCTGACCGCCAAGGTGACCACGAACTTCCTGCTGATCACCGGGGTGGCGGCGCTGGCGGAGGCGTTCGCCGTGGGGCGATCCGGCGGACTCGGCGACGATCAGCTGCGCGAATTACTCGCCGGCGCGCCGGTCGTCGCGCCCGCCCTGGCCAACCGCTTCGATGCCGTGCTCACCGCCTCTCCGGACGGATGGTGGACGACCGTCCTGGGCGCCAAGGACGCGGGACTCGCCTTCGACCTCGCCGCGGAGGCGGGCGCCCACCTACCGTTGGCGGAAATCGTCCGCAAGCGTTACGAGGATGCGGCACGAACGAATCCCGGCGCCGATATCGCGGCCATCGCCGCGCTGTACCGGGACGGCGGCGACTCGGCGCAGGGGTGAGCGATCGCCTCGCCGACTCCCGGCGGGGCGACGCGAGGCTCGGCAACTCAGGGGCTGGGCCTCTCAGGGCTGCGCCGGTCAGGGCCGGGCCGGTCAGGGCTCGGCCCTCACCCGGGCCCTCAGGACTGGGCCGATCCGGACGCGGCAGCTCCGGACTCGGCGGCCCCGGACTCGGCGAAGTGCACGACTTCCCACAGATGCCCGTCGGGGTCGGCGAAGTAGCCGGCGTAGATCCCCCACGGCCGCGTGCGCGCGGGCTGCACCACGGTGCCGCCCGACGCGCCGGCGAGTTCCAGAACTCGTTCCGCCTCGGCGTCACTGTCGACGAACCAGCCCAGACTCATCGCGGAACCGCGCATACGTTCCGGCGGGATACTCGCGTCCTTGGCCAGGTCGTCGCGCCCGTAGAGCGCCAGCGTCACCCCGTTGCCGAGCGTGAACATGACCACCGCCCCACCGGGATTCTCCGCGTCCGGCCGGAATTCGGTTCCGATGATCCCCGGTGACTCCAGTCCGAGCGCTCGGTAGAACCGCAGCGACACCTCCAGATCGCGCACGCCCAGCGTGATCGCGTGGATCTGTGCTCGCACCCCGATACCTCCGTTCTCGTCGTTGTCCGCACGCAGTCAACCCCGAGGCGCCGGGGATGTCTTGAACGGATCGGACACGTCGCGCGCTCGGTCTCACTGCCGCACGCCCCGCACAACTCCCGGCGCCGATGTCGCGGACCGGATCGCATAGCGCGGCGCGACCGCGAAATGCCGTCCAGCCGCATCTGAAACCGCTGGTCACGCCGGTGCGGTCCAGGCCGGCCGGCCGCGTAACCAGGTCTTTACCGCAAGCCCTTGTCGCGTAACGCGGATTCTCTGCACGCTACCGGCATGCACCACCGCTCCGAACAGCTCCACTCCGATCGGACCGCCCGCGACCGCCGGGCCTTCGACGATCAGATGCGCGAAATCCTGCCCGCCGCAGCGCAGCTGCCCGCCCGGCGGCTGCGGGATCTGCTGCGCGCCGATCTGCGGGCAGGGGCGTTCGGCACCGGGCGGTTGCCCGGCGAGCCGGAATTGATGGCGCGCCACCATCTCCCGCGTGATGTGGTCCGCGCCGCGCTGAGCATGCTGCGCGCCGATGGTCTGATCGAGCGACGCCGCGGCGTGGGGACGGTGGCGGTCGGTGAGCACTACGTCGTCTCCGGCGCGCTGCCGCCGGAGGGCCGGACGCTCGAGCACCACCTGGCCCTGGGCCGGATCTCACCTCGCCTGCTGTATTGGGCCTGGATCCCGGCACCGCCGGTGATCGCCGCCCATTTGGCCGGCGTCGGGCCCGGAGACGACTGTCTGTGCGTCGAATACGTTCTGCTGCTCGACGATCGCCCGCTCGCGGTGTTCACCAATTACCTGCGCGCGCCGGAGGCGGCGCGCATCGACCAGGCCGCATTCGGCGACGACTTCTACAGCCTGCTGCGCGGCGGCCGGGTGGATGTCGGTGGCAGCGACGTCGGCGTCCAAGCCGCGCGCGCCGACGATTGCACTGCGGCACTGCTGCACGTCCTGCCCGGTGAGCCGGTGCTGCTGGTGGAACAGACCATCCGCACCCGCGACGGAGTCGCCGTCGATTACGCCCTGGGCTCCTGCCGCGCCGAGATGCAGCTCGAACTCGGCGCCATCCCCCGCCTCGACATGACCGCCACCCTGCCCCGCTGATGTGAGGACGACCATGACACTCGCCGATCCACCCGTACTCTCCGGCCTGACCGAGGCCGCCGCCGCGCTGCGCTCCGGCGAGACCACCGCCACCCGGCTGGTCGAACAGGCCCTCGCCGCCGCCGACGCGCACGACGCGGCGCTCGGTGTCTACCTGTCGCGGTTCGACGAGCGTGCCGTCGCACAGGCCGCGCGCATCGACGAGAAGCTGGCCGCCGGCGTTCCGGTCGGGCCGCTGGCCGGAATCCCGATCGGAATCAAGGATATTCTCGCCCATTCCGCCGCACCGACCACCGCGCAGAGCCTGGTTCTCGATCCCGGCTGGGGCGCCGCCCAGGGCGATTGCGCGGTGGTCCGCCGGCTCGAGGAGGCGGGCGCCGTCGTCACCGGCAAGGTGACCACGATGGAATTCGCCATCGGCATCCCGGATCCGGCCAAACCCTTTCCGGTGCCGCGTAATCCATGGGATTCGTCCCGCTGGGCGGGCGGGTCGAGTTCGGGATCGGGCAGCGGCGTGGCCGCCGGGATGTTCCTCGGCGCCGTCGGGACCGACACCGCGGGCAGTATCCGGATCCCGGCCGCCTTCAACGGAATCACCGGATTGAAACCGACTTTCGGCCGCGTCCCGAAGTCCGGTGTGGTTCCGCTGGGCTACACCCTCGACCATCCGGGCCCGATGGCTCGGTCGGCCGCCGACTGCGCCCTGCTGCTATCGGTACTGGCGGGCTACGACCCGGCCGATCCCTACAGTGCGCACATGCCGGTCGACGACTATCCCGGCGCGCTCATCGGCGATCTGACCGGACTGACCATCGGCGTGGACACCCTGGACCGGTTCGCCGACGGCGGTATCGATCCCGCTCAGCCACAGCGATTTTCCGACGCGGTGGCCGTGCTCGCCGAGGCGGGCGCCCGCATCGTGCCCGTGGAGGTGCCGATGTACCGGGAGCTGACCGCGGTCGACGTCGTGGTCATGCTCGCGGAGGCACACGCCTACCACCGGACCACACTGCGCGAACGCTGGGCGGACTACGGCCGGGCCACCCGCATCATCCTCGCGGGCGGCGATGCGGTCAGCGGCCCGGATTATGTTCAGGCCCAAAGGGTTCGCCGCATCGGCCGGCAGCGGATGACCGAACTGCTGAGCAAGGTGGATCTGGTGGTGACACCGACCGGGCACCTCGGCGCCCCCGCGATCGCCGATCTGGATCAGCGGCAACCGATGGGTGTGCTGTCGAGTCTGCACACGCCGTACTGGAACCCGCTCGGCAATCCCACCCTCGCGTTGCCGATCGGCACGACCGCCGACGGTCTGCCGCTGTCGATGTCGCTGTCCGGCAACCATTTCGACGAGGCCACCGTCCTGCGCGCCGGTGACGCCTACCAGCGCCGCACCACCCATCACACCGAGATCCCCACCGCTCTCCGCTGAACCGTCAGGAGCCGATCATGACCTGGACCACCGACCCCGAGGAAATCACCGCGGTCGACGCGATGCGCGCCGCCGTGCGCGCGATGGCCGACCTGCTCGCCGCGGTCGACGCCACCCGCTGGGCCGACCCGGCAGGCGGTTTCGATCTCACCTGAGGTTGCGTCACCGCCGTTTCACGACGTGGAGGCATCGGGCCGGCCCCAGCGAAGCGGCGATGCCACCGATTCGACCGGCCCGGCGTGCGGCCTCCGCCACCGCCGCCGCGCCGGCCGCACGCGCCGCGCCGACCGCGATACGTGCGACGAGATCGGGACGAAACAGTGCCGCCGGCCGCTGCGTCAGCCCCATCACGCGATAGAGCGTCGCGGCGACGACCGGATCGCGCTCCGCGGCGGCCAGAACCGGGTCGAGGGCCGCGACCGCGGCACGGATCGCCGGATCGGGGTGTGGGCCGACATGTGGCATCGCGCTGTCGGCGATCACGGTGAGCTGCCAGGCGATATCGATGTCGGGTGTCACCGCGGTGTAGAAGCGGCGGGCGAGATCGCGGTCGCCGCCCGCGGCGAGACAGCGTTGCAGCACCCGCATCTGGATCGCCGCGATCGTCATGCCCTGTCCGTAGACGGGACTGAAACTGCACAGGCCGTCACCGACCGCGAGCAGTCCGGACGGGAACCGGTCGAGGCGTTCGTAGCGCCGGCGCAGGTTGGCCTTGTAGCGGAAGGTGGCGACATCGGTGAGCAGTTCGGCCCGTCGTAACGCCGCACGCACGCCCGGCGGAGCGAGGGCCGCCGCGAAGTCCAGGAAGGCCGCCGGATCCGCGGGTGGTTGTTCGCCGGCGTGCCCGATCAGGGTGAGTACGTAGCGATTCCGGCCTTCCACCGCGAACAGCGCCAGGGCGCGCGGCGGAAGTTCTCGCACGCCGACGGTCAACGACTTGTCGGTCCCCAGCGCGCCCGGCTCGAGTTCGACGAAGGCGCTGCGGTAGACGATGTCGATGGTGGTGCCCTCTTCTCGCGGTCGCGGATAGCCGAGGGCGGCCAGCCAGCCCGGGACGACGCCGCCGCGTCCGGTGGCGGCGACCACGAGGTCAGCGGCCAGCCCGTCCACGCCGCCCGGGTCGTGCACCGTCACGCCGGTGACGCGCGACGCCGACGGGTTCGTGGTGACGCCGGATACCTCGGTACGATCGCGCAGGACCACATTGGGCAGCGACCGAATACGTTGTTGCACATGGTGTTCCACATGCGGACGACTGGCCTGAAGGCCGCGGTACCCGGTGGAGACCTGCGCGAGAGTGCGCCCGGCCATCTGAAAGTTGACCTCCCCCAGCACATCACAGTCGATCGCCCCGGCGGCGCGCATCTGCGCCTCGAATCCCGGGAAGAACTCCTCGAGAAGATCCTTTCCACGCGGCAGCAACCCGTGCACATGCCGGCCCTGCGGCACGCCCCTGCGCGCCTGCGGACCGTCGGGCAGCGCATCGCGCTCGACGACAGTGACGCGGTCGTAATGGTCGCTCAGTACCCGGGCCGCGAGCAGACCGCCCATGCCGGCCCCCACGACCACCGCGTGTTCGCCAATTCTCGCCATCGAGCCACCTTCGTCGGAATCAGTGAGACTGAACTACAAATTAGTCTCAGAACGTCGGGGAAACAACAGCCGGTCCGTACCAACGCGCGCGAGAGGGCACAATGAGGCGGTGACCAGGTCCGCGACCGAACTGATGGATGCCGCACTGCAACTCGTGACGGAATCCGGCCTGACCGACCTCACGCTGACCGACGTGGCGCGGCGCGCGGGCGTCTCGCGCGCGACCACCTACCGGGAGTTCGGCGACAAGGACGGACTGGTGGCCGCCCTCGTCCGGCGCGAGATCGGCGCCATGATCGCCGCCGCGTACCAGGTCGTCGACATGACGGCACCGACACCCGAGTTGACCCGCACGGCAACGCTTTTCGCGCTGAGCTACCTTCGGGGCCACGCCGCGTTCGGGTACATCCGCACGCACGAACCGCAGTGGCTGCTGAATGCCGCCGTCACGCACGTGGATGCCGAGCGCAACCTCGTCGAAACCGTCGCCACGCTTCTGACCCCACTACTGTCCCTGCGGCGCGCCGACGAGCTGCGGGTGACACCGGAACAGGCCGCCGAGATCATCGTGCGCACCGTGTTGTCGCACATACTCGTCGAGCGCAGCACCCTGAGCGACGACGAGATCGCGGAAATGGTCGCACGGGCGATTTCGGTATGAGCACGCCTCCGGTCTGAGACGGTCTTCAGATCGAGTATCACTGTTCCGCCCTAGGGCCTCGGCGGCGGACCACGCGCGTCGACCGATCTGCCGACCGTCCCCCGACCGGTGATCCAGCACACATGCAATTTAGGTTGTGCGCAATTTTATTGCGTCCTACATTTGTAGCCATGACCGATCCGATGGCGCTCGACCAGCAGCTGTGCTTCCAGCTGTACGCCGCCTCCCGCGCGATGACGGCCCGCTATCGGCCGCAGCTGGACGCACTGGGCCTGACGTATCCGCAGTATCTGGTCATGCTGGCGCTGTGGGAGCGCGACGGGCGCGGCGTCGGCGATCTCTGCTCCGCCCTCGCTTTGGATTCCGGCACGCTCTCACCGCTGTTGAAGCGCCTCGAGGCCGCCGGATTCGTCGAGCGCCGGCGCGCCGCGGACGACGAACGCCGGGTCGAGATCCGGCTCACCGAGCGCGGAAGCGCGCTGCGGGAACGCGCGTGCGACATTCCGGCGCGCATGGCCGCCACCTTCGGCGGCGGACTGTCATTGGACGAGCTGGTGACATTGCGCGAAACCCTCGCCCGGCTGACTGCCGCGCTGAACACCGAACCGGATGCCGCAGGCGCATCCACCGAGAGAAAGCGATGACCGATATGGCAATCCTCTACACCGCCGAGGCCCTGGCCACCGGAGACGGCCGCAACGGCCACGCCCGCACCACCGACGGCAAGATCGACGTCGCCCTCGCCATGCCGCCGGAAATGGGCGGCAGCGGGGCGGGCACCAACCCGGAGCAGCTCTTCGCCGCCGGGTACGCCGCATGCTTCCACTCCGCGCTGCGTCTGGTCGGTAAGCAGGAAAAGGCCGATGTCAGCGATTCCGCGGTCGGCGCGAAGGTCGGCATCGGCCCGAACGACGACGGCGGCTTCGGCCTCGAGGTGACCTTGGAGGTGTCCCTGCCGCACCTGCCCCGCGAGGAGGCTCAGGCGCTGGCCGACAAGGCCCACCAGGTGTGCCCGTATTCCAATGCGACGCGTGGCAACATCGACGTCCACGTGATCGTCGCCGAGGACTGAATCAGCCGCGCTGCCACCAGCGCTTCGCCGGCGCCGGTTCGGTGTGGCCACCACACCACCGGTCGGCCGGCACCGTCGCGCGCACCTCGTCGATGTGGGCGCCGCAGCCGGACCAGGTGGTCTTACCGCAGGTCGTGCAGGTGGTCGGGACGCACATGACATCTCCTCGTGGTCGGGGCGTCGTGGTGCGCCTTCAGCGGCGCACCACCATGATCGGGCATTCGACCGAACCGATCAGCGCCGCACTGGTCGAACCGAGCAGCATCCCGGCGAATCCGCCCCGGCCGCGGCTGCCCACCACCACCAGTTGCGCCGAATCCGATTGCTCCAGAAGCGATTTCGCGGGGTTGTCGCGCACCACCTGCAGAGTGACCGGCAGATCGGGATACCGTTCGCGCCACGGCGCGAGCCGCTCGGCGAGCATGGTGTGTTCGGCGCGCACGATGGTATCCCAGCCGAACATCGAGATGTCGAGACCGGTGGTGTCGCTCCACGAATGCAGTGCCACCACCTCCACACCACGCCGGTGCGCCTCCGCGAAGGCGTTCTCGACGGCGGGTTCGCTGTTCTCGGTGCCGTCGACACCGACCAGCACCGGACGCCGCGCCGTGACCGGGTCGGTGGCCGCATGCGATTTGACGATCACCACCGGGCATCGCGCGTGATGGACCAACGCCGAGCTGACCGACCCGAGCAGCCCGCGTTGCAGCGCTCCCCGCCCGCGACTGCCCGCGACCAGCTTGCCGGCGGTCTCCGATCGCACCAGCATGTCGCCGATGATCAACTCCAAGCCCAGTTCGGCGTCGATATCGAGATCCGGTCCGCCGATGTCGCGAGCCACCTCCGTGGCGCGGGTCAGGATCTGCTCACCGTCGGTGCGCAGCCAATCCGGCTGTGCGGTGCCGGCGGCCAAGCCGGGGCCGAAGCTCGCCGGAATCGCGATCGAATGCACGATCTGCAACGGTGATCCGCTCAGCGCCGCATCGCGGGCCGCCCATGCCACGGCCTGCAGCGAGGTCGGTGAACCGTCCACGGCGACGACGATCGGTCCCGTCGCGGTCTCCGGCTGCCCGGCGGGCGCGGACTGCTCGGTCACGGATTCCTCGGTGGTCACGGACATCCTCCTCGTGGTCGACTGCGCGGCGTACGAAAGCCGGTCCGGCCCGGCGGCCGCCACCGGGTGAAACTCGGAAGCACTGCACGTATCGGAACAGCTCGATCGTAGCGGGAGCGCGACGATTTCCTCGGAACTCAACTGGTCTGACCACTTGACCTCTGACCGCGGTCGGGATTACCGTCCGTTCATGGCCTTTCAGCGGATCGACCGGCAGACGGTGCCCGACGCGGTATTCGACCAACTCGTGACCGAGGTCCTCGACGGGGAACTTCCGGCCGGCGCCACCCTGCCGGCCGAACGGCAGCTCGCCGAGGCGCTCGGAGTGTCGCGGCCGACCGTGCGCGAGGCGCTGCGCAAACTCGCGCACACCGGCCTCATCGACGTGCGTCAGGGCGGGGCGACCACGGTGCGCGACTTCCGCCGCGCGGCCGGACTGGATCTACTGCCGCGGCTGATCGTGCGCAACGGCGAGTTCGACCACACCGTGGTAGCGAGCATCCTGCAGGCGCGGCTGGTCCTGGGCCGGGAGGTAGCCGCCCTGGCCGCCGAACACGGCGGCCCGCAGCTGCACGCCGAACTCGGCGACTGCCTGGAATCGCTTGCCGCACAGCAGGAACCGGTCGCGCAGCAACTCGAGGCGCTGAAGTTCTGGGACCACATCGTCGACGGCACCGGTTCGATCGTGTTCCGGCTGTTGTTCAATACACTGCGCGAGGTCTACGAGCCCGCGATCGTCGCGCTGGCGGGTGTGATGGCCGCCGAGGTCGGCAGCATCGACCACTACCGCCGGCTCACCGCCGCCGTCGTCGGCGGCGACCCGGCCGCGGCCCGCGCCGCCGCGGACACGCTGTTGCGGGTGGCCGCAACACAATTCGACACTGTAGTACGCACGATGGAAGGTGCGGACGATGACCGCTGAGACCCGCTCCCACCGCCGGACCACGACGCTGCCCGACGCCTTCGGCGTCTTCGTGCGCCGTCCCTCGCCGTGGATCATCACCACACTGCTGGCGGGCGCACTCGCCGCCCGGATCGCGGTGCGCGACTGGCAGCTCACCGATGCTCTGGTCGCCGGCGTGATGCTGGCGTTCTTCCCGGTGACGGAGTGGGTGATCCACGTCTGCATTCTGCATTGGCGCCCCCGCCGGATCGGCCGTCTCACCCTGGATTCCCTGCTCGCGCGCAAACATCGCGAACACCATGCCGACCCACGCCGGGTCGATCTGATCTTCATCCCGTGGCAGACCTTCCTCTGGCTCTTCCCTGCGCTGGTTGTCGTTGCGGCACTGGCCTTTCCACGCATCGGGCTGGGATTGACCTTCCTCACCGTGGTCGGCGTACTGGGCCTGGGCTACGAGTGGACCCACTACCTGATCCACACCGACTATCAGCCCCGCACTCGCCTCTACACCGCGGTCCGGCGCAACCACCGGCTGCATCACTTCAAGAACGAGCACTACTGGTTCACCGTCACCAGCTCCGGCACCGCCGACCGGCTGCTCGGCACCTACCCGGATCCGGCGTCGACACCGAATTCCCGCACCGCCACGGCATTGCACGGCACCGGTCGCTGAACGCCCGAGCATCGGCCGAATCCTGCGGCGCACCGAGGCGTGCCGGCCCCCGGCGCTGCTGCCCCGGACACTCGGGGCTGTCCGGATCCACCCGGATGTAGTGAATTGGACGATGCGGCAGCCGCATTCACAACGACATCCACGGAACAGGACCTCATCCGAATGAAGAAACTCGGAACTCTCACCCTGATCGGTGCCGCGTCGGCGGCCGTGCTGTGCGGCGGCGCGGGCGTCGCGGCGGCGGACGCCACCTCGGCGACGCCGGTGGTGGCGCCCGGCGAGCCCGACCCCACGGGCACCGGCTCCTCGTCCGGCATCACCGATCTGGTGAAGGCGCTTTCCAGCGGAAGTGCGCAGGCCGCGACGCCTGCGGAGTAATCGGGACGGTTCCCCACTTCACCGGAGGTGGGGAACCGGCGCGGCGGGGCCACTATGTTCGTGGGTATGCACTGGGATCAGATGACCGCCACGACCGAGGAGCTGCGCAAGCGAGCGACCCGGCTGCGACGCGGCGTCGGTCAGCTCGGCATCCTCGAATCGATTCTCAGCGCGGCCCACGGGCCGTGGCTGGGCGCGATGGACGCCGACGGCCGCGGCACCGCCGAACTCAGAATGCATCTCGCCGGGCGATATCGGGTGACCGCGGTGGTGACCAGCGCCGGCAAGCTGAGCCTCATCCAGCTGCACGCCCCCACCGCCGACGGCGGCGACAGTGAGCGTGTGCTCTCCCCCAAGCCCGCGCTGCGCCGCGGCTGGAACGACGACGAGCCGATGCCGAAGCAACCGCAGTGGCTGGACTTTCTGGTCGAGTGGGTGGGTTCGGCCAGTACCGACGTCGACCGGCGGTCGGTGCTCGAATGGCATCTCGAGGGCGCGGACCGGCGACTCGCGGCGATGAACGAGACCATCGAGAGTCTGCGACTGAGCCTGGCCGAACGCGAAGAACTGCGCGACGAGGTCGCCGCGGAGGTCGACCGGCTGCGCGCCGAACTCGACTCACTCGATCCCGCGCGCTAGGTCCGGATCAGTCGATGCGCGACGGCGGCTGAGTGCTGGAACGGAACGCACCGCCGAACAGTCGCGACACACGGCGCGACGACCGTCGTGGCGATTTACGTCTCGATCAACGACAGGGCGACCGGGATGAGCAGGTCGGTCAGCTCGCTCACGTCGGGTCGGGGCCGCATCAGCAACCATTCGTGGGCCAGGCCGTTGACCGCCCCGATCAGCACACTCGCCGAGAGGGCGGCGTCACCCCGCAGGCGCGCGCCCGGGCCCGCGATCGGGACCACCACCATCTCCAGCAGGGTGACCCAGCCGTGCCGGCGTTCGCGGCGATGCTGCTCCATCCGGTCGCTCGCGCCCACCACCTCGATGAACGCCAGCTTGGCCCGGTACGGGTCGGAGGTGATCGAGTCGAGATAGGCCGACAGCACCACCGCCATCGCCCGAGCCGGATCGGCCGGCGACAGCGTGCCCAGCGTCCGCACAACCGCCGCGGCGGCCTCGTCCTGGACCCGGTCGTAGGCGGCGGTCAGCACATCCTCACGGGTCTGGAACTCCTCGTAGAACTGTCGTTTCGACAGCCCGGCCGCGGCGCACACATCGGCGAGAGAACAGTTCGCGTAGCCCCGTTCGGCGAACACCTTCGTCGCCGCGACGACGAAGCGCTGACGGCGTTCGGCCCGGCGTTCGGTCACCGCACGGCCGCCGTACTGTCTGTCCGCGATCGTCACGAACCCACACTATCGGTCGCGGCGACCGGGGGCAGGGACGGTGCCCGGCTACGCCGATTCCGCGATGCTCGCGAGAATCGCCACCCGCGCCACCGCCCATGCCGCCGACCCGGGATCGGTGAATTCGGCGTGCCCGACGCCGGGCAGGACGTGCAGGTCGGTGGGGTCGCCGGCGCGGCGAGCGGCCTCGGCGTAACGGCGGCTCTGTTCGACCGGTACCACCCGGTCGGCGTCGCCGTGCACGGCCGTGATGTGCACGCCCCTGGGAAGATTGACGATCGGAGAGGCGTAACGGTAGCGGTCGGGCACCTCGTCGGGCAGACCGCCCAGCAGTTTGCGCGCGAAACCGTCGTTGCCGTGGGCTACCGCGTAGTCGAGATCCAGTACGGCCGCCATCAACGTCACACTGCGAATGTGCAGCCCGCGCGAGGCCGCGGCTCCGTCGGTCCGGCGGCCCGCGACCCACGCCGCCAGCTGCCCGCCCGCCGAATGACCGGCGAGATGGACGTTGTCCAGATCGAGCCGTCCGCCGGCGCGCTGCTGGACGACCGTGGCCAGAGCGCCGACGGCGTCGTCGACGTCGGTCAGCGTCACCGGCCAGCCGCCGGCGCCGTTGACCCGCCGATACTCGATATTCCACACGGCGACACCGGATTCGGCGAGCTGCCGGGCCTGCGCGGCGAACTGGGTCAGGTCGCGGTACTGCGCCCAGCCGCCGCCGTGGATCAGCACGACCACCGGGCACCGGCCGGAGGATCCGGACAACGGCCCACCGGCGGGCAGATACAGGTCACCGAAGGTATCGGCCTCGCGGCCGTACGCGATCCGGATCGGCACACCGGCTTCGGCCGGTTGAGTGATCAGACCGGGCACCGCCGGGCCGGCATGCCCATCCGGTGCCGCCGGTTCCACGGAACCGAAACCGATCCCAGCGACGACGACCGCGAGAACCCCGGCCATGACCCACCGGCGCGCCCCACCCTGTCCAACGCCCAGCACGTGCGGGCACCTCCTGCTCGAGCCACTCGCGAATACCGTACTGGCAATCGAGCCGCCCTGTCGCCCCACGTGACGCGCGGCACTACCACCAATGCAGCAACGGCCGCAACTGCCGGCCCAGCGCCCCGGACAGCGAGCGCGAATAGCTCGAGGTCAGATGGTGTTCGTCGTGGTAGATCAGGATATTGCCGGCGACCACGGGGCAGATCGACGCGTCACAGAACGCATCGCTCAGATCGATCGGGAAGATATTCGGATACCGCGAGGCCGGTTCGAGCTGGGGATCGACCGGGTCGAGCGCATCGCTCCGGCGCATACCGCAGCTGACCGGGTCGCCACCGCCGGCCAGACAGTCGGCCGCCGCGTAGCGAATCTCGTTGTGGCGCAACCACGGTGAATCGCGGATGGTGATGGTGTCGAGGCCGCGTTCGGCCAGTGCCGACCAGACGTCCACGTATTCGGGCGGTGTTTCGTCCCCGGTTCCGGCGCGGGGCCGGCTGCCGGTGGTGAACACCCACTCCGGCCGGTCGGCGGCCAGGCGGTCCAGCACCGCGCGCGACCAGTCGCGGCAGTCGGGAATCGGTTCCCCCTTGTAGGTGGCGTCGTCGGCCAGGGTGAGGGGGCAGCCCATCTTCAGATACACCCGGATGCGGAACGAGTACTGCGCGGCGAGCTCCTGGAGCGCCGGAACCCAGTGTTCGGCATGCGAACTACCCACCACCGCCAGTGTGCGGGTGGCGTTCGCATCGCCGTAGGTGCACGTGACCACTTCGCGGGTGTCCCAGTCGGCGATACATCCGTCGAGGGTCGGTGGCGGTAGTTCGCCCGGAGCCTGCAGGACGGTGGGCCGCATAGGGGCCTGCGGTGTCGGCGCCCCTGCCGCCAGCGCCTCGGCACCCGGATACAGCACCGGATCCAGCGGCCGCATCGGTTGCGCCGGGTGCATCCGCACCACGCCGAACTGCCACGCACCCGTGGCCCCCACCACGACGACGGCCACTACGCACACCACCGTGCCCGCGCCGCGCCGATACAGCCGCGAGGCGATCGGCACCGGCATCCCGCGCGTACCCAACCGCAACGGCTGTTCGATCAGCCGGTGCGTCGCCCAGGCCAGCAGCAGCGACACCGCGACCACCAGCGCGCCGTCGCGCAGCCCGGCGTGCGGACGACCCGATTCGGCCAGATAGAAGATGAGGATCGGCCAGTGCCACAGATACAGCGGATAGGCGACCTCGCCGAGCCACTGTGCCACCCGCGAGGCGAGAATTCGATTGGGCCACGGCATCTGTGCCGCGGCGACATTGTTGCCGGAGACGATCACCGCCACCGCAGCCAGGACCGGCACCAGCGCCGCGGGACCGGGATAGCGGTTGGCGCCGTCGACGATCAGCCAGCCGCACGCGAGCACGCCCAGCACGCCGGCGAGCGCCGTCACCGCCCGCAGCATCCGCGGCAGCTGCAGGGCCGGTCCGGCCAGTGCCAGCGCCGCCCCGGCGAGCAGTTCCCACAGCCGCGCGCCGCTGTCGTAGTAGTTCCAGCCCTGATGAGTGGCCGCCCCGTGGGTCGCGTACAGCAGCGACGCGGCGGCCGCCGGTGCGATCAGAGCGGCCAGGACCGGGCGCAGCAAGGCGGTGCGGCCGGTGCGGCGCAGCAAGGCGGTGCGGCCGGTGCGGCGCAGCACGGTGGCGACCGCCGCCACCACGACGAGGGCCAGCAGATAGAACTGCCCCTGCACGGCCATCGACCACAGATGCTGCAGCGGGCTCACCGACGGGTCGGCGGCCAGATAATCCGACCAGCTCGTCGCGAGCCGCCAGTTCTGGTAGTAGAACAACGAGGCCAGGGTCTGTCCCGCCAGATCCGACCACTGTGTGTAGGGCCGCGTGTACACGGTCGCGGCGACGACGGCGGCCAGAACGACGACCATTGCCGGCAGTAGCCGCCGCCCGGTCCGGCGCACAGTGAATCCGATGCCGACGGCTCCCCGTCCGGCGCGGCGCACCAGCAGTCCGGTGAAGAAGAATCCCGACAGCACCAGGAAGACGTCCACGCCGCCCGACACCCGGCCGAACCAGATGTGGAACACCACCACCAGCGCGATCGCCACACCGCGCAACCCGTCCAGGTCGCCGCGGTAGGCGGTCGTCCTCGTCGCGGTGTCGGCGGTGTCCGAGGCCGACCGGGCCGGCACGGCGATCCGGGTGCGCGCGATATCTCCGGTCACCACGCGAAACGCCGGTTCCCGCGAGGGGGCGCCGGTACCGACACACGAGGGTGGAGATGAACACGCGCAGACCACAACACGTCCACTCTCTTAGCACGCCGCAAACACTCAGCGCCACTTCGCCTTCCGGACGCGCGCCGATGAACTAGACTGCGCGCGCGCGACGGTGGCGCTCGCGCCGGGCCTGCGCCGGATTCCACGTCGGAGCGGTGCGGCTCCGGGTGAGCGGGTAGCACGCCAGCCCGATCAGGAAGGCCGAGAAGTGGCCGATTCCGGTGAAGGTCAAATGGATCAGCGGCGGCGCGGCGAAACAGGCCGTAGCCGCCACGAGATACGCCCACCGCCACGGATACGCGATGTGGTAGGTCAGCACGCCGATGATGCCGGCGAGGAAGTAGCTGACGCCGATATCGCGCACATCGACGAGGGCGGGGTCGGCGTATCCGTGCCGGATCGCCCAGCCCAGCAGTCCCTCGCTGATGTAGGTCGCGCCCACATGGGCGAGCAATCCGACGATCGCCCAGCGCAGGGCGCCCAGCCACCGCTCGGCGGGTGCATGGAATACGCAGTACAGCACCAGATACGGCAGCCAGAAGTAGCCGGCGACCCACAGCAGGCTCGTCACCAGGGCGTGGAGCGGATCGCTCTTCAGGTTCGACAGGTTCGTCGAGCGCTCACCCAGAATGATCTTCAAATCGTCGAGTGACACCGCATGCTGCACGATCGTGGTCACCAGCAGCAGCGCCAACCACGAGAACGTCCACGGCGCCGTGCGGACGTAGCGCCACGCCGCCGCGGCACGACCCCGCATCCGCTCAGATCGTCGATTCGCCACCGTGGCTCCTCACCGGCCGATCGGTCCCGGTGCTCACGAGACGTCGAGCACCGGCGCATCGACTGTGTATCGCCCGCGCGACGACGGCATCACCCGGCGCGGATGAACTACGGCCGCCGCCGGTCAGCCGGCGTCGACGACCGACGCGGGCAGGCCGGCCAGGCTGCGGCTGAGATAGCTGCCGTCGCCGGTGAGGCAGCGTTCGAATTCGACCGGATCGTTGAGGTAGGTCGTCGCCAGGGATTTGGTGTGCACGTGCGCGTACTGTTCGCCGTCGGTGGAGCGGGCCTCCATGCGGACCCCGGACAGCAGATGGACACCGGACTCCCCGTCCGCGGCGTCGAAGCCGTATGCGACCGGACCGGTTTCGTCCAGGCCGTAGCAGATGGTGATCGGCCCTGATACCGCCCGCACCCGTGCTGCCACCGAGGACGCGACCGAATGCGGGGACAGCCGCAGGCGGATCCGGCGCAGTGCCGCGGCGACATCGGCCGACAGATCCTCCCGGGTGCCCTGCACCATGGCCTGATAGACGGCGGGTTCGGCCACCAGGACCGTCGGCGATTCCGCGGCCAGGTGACGATGAATGTTGCCCGGCGCGTGGGTTCCGGCCGGCAATACCAGATCGGCGCCGGCGACGAGGTTGGCGACGGTGGCGGTGTGAAATCCGAAGCGCCCGAACAGGCCTGCGAAACACAGCGTCCGATCGGATTCCCGCAGTTTGCTCGCACCGACCCAGGCGGTGGCGGCGTTGAGGACCGCGGTCGCGGAGTATTCGAGACAGACCAGCCGCCGCGACGGCGCGGAGGCGACGCGGCACAGTTCGGTGTCGCGGTGCAGGGCCGGGCGGTCGCCGTCGAAATCGGTGCGCTGCGCCCAGGATCGCTCGTCGAGCCGGATTCCGCCGGCCTGCCCGGAGGCGACGACGGCGTCGATTCCGCACTCCTCGATCAGCTCCCGCATCGCGGTGAGCGGCAGTGCCGGATTGGCGAGCACCGGAATGTCGCCGCGGGCGAGCAGCGAGAGCATCGTCGAAATGTATCCGGGTGAATTCCCGAGGGCCACAAGGACTCTCGCCCGCGGACGGCGCAACACCGTATCGAATCGCGCGGCCTTGTCCGAGACCTCGGCGAGCAGGTCGCCGAAGGTCCGGCTGTCGTGCATGCTCGACACCGTCGCGTACGGACGCATCCGCATGGCGGTCGTGACCGCGCTGAACAGCAGCGCGGGTCTACCGGCACCGGTCGCGATATCCCTGCCCCGATATCCTCGAATATTCACCGATGCAGAATTTATTGTCATCGAATACCAATCTTTGTTCCCCCTTGTCCGATATCTACCGCATTCCTCCCCGCAGTACACGCTCGCACCCGATCACATGTGGACACAGGCAGCGACACATCGCCTGCGAAGGAAAACGTCACATGTACGCCACCGGGATGCGGACACATTAGCCAGAACAACAACAATGCGCAACCGCGCGCATTGTTACGTGATTTACGGACACATTTACGGATGCAAGCACATTTGCACAGTCGAATGTACGTGAGTTTGTGCGTGCGGCGGCCCGCTCGTCGATCTTCATCAGGTGTGGTCCGGCGAGCTCAGCGGTACTGCGAAACCCTCCGCGGCAGCAGCCTTCCCACCGGGCTCCGGGGTGCGTCGTGGCCGGTGCCCGAACGGGACCGCCTCCACCTTCCCGGGCCGGGCGGCCGCGCGAATTCGCCTCGCGATCGCCCGGAACAATCCTTCCCCGCATCGGCGGGAAGGGAATTCCTGCCGCTCGGGCGGCAGTTGCCCGCACCCGCCGATGAGTATTCTCCACAAATGATTCCGCAGCCCGGAGGGAATTGCCAGAAGTTCGGCGGCACTTCCCAACCGGATAACACCGCAATTGCTCGTCAAGCCGGAGTCCGCGCGGCCTCGGCCGACTCGGCCGGCACACCGGACGTCGCCGCCCGCTCCGGTACCTCCAGATCGTAGACCGTGTACGCCGCGCGGATCACCGGCTGGGCCACATTGCGCACCCGCACCCCACCCGGTGTGGTGCCGCGCTCGTATCCGGCGTGGGCGTGCCCGTGGATCGCCAGATCGGCGCCGCCGCAGGTGTCGATCGCCTCACCGAGCAGATACGAGCCCAGGAACGGATAGATTTCGGGCGGCTCGCCGTGCAGGGTGTCCCCGCAGGGTGAATAGTGGGTGAGCGCGACCTTCACATCGGTGTCCAGCCGGCACAGTGCGACGTGCAGCGCGTCGGCGAGATCGACGGTGTAGGAGGCGAATTCGCGCATGATCCGCTCGCCGAAGACGCTCGCGCACTTTCCGGCGAAGCCGCCGCCGAATCCCTTCGTGCCCGCGACGCCCAGCGAGTGAGGCCCCACGGTCACCGTGGTGGAGGCCCCTTCCAGGACCCGGATCCCGTGATCGCACAGCAGGGCCGTGATGTCGTCCTGCCGATCGGAATGGTGATCGTGGTTGCCGAGCACCGCGATCACGGGCACACCGGGGTCCCCCAGTTCGGTCGCGACCACCCGCGCCTCGTCGAGAGTGCCGTGCCGGGTGAGATCGCCGCCGACCAGCAGGACGTCGGCCTCCTCGGGCAGTCGTTCCAATGCGGGGCGCAGGGTCCCCTGCGATTCCGCGCCGAGGTGGATATCGGCCACCGCCGCGATGCGTACCACCCCGTCCGTCGTCCGTTCGGCGCCCGTCATCAGCTCAGCCGTTCGTGATCGACGGTGGGCGCCTGCGTGGAGGTAACCCGAATATCGTTGTGAATGCGCAGTTTCGGCGCGTGCTCGCGCACGATGTCCTCCAGATCGCTGCGCTGCTGTTCGCTGCCGACCTCCCCGCACAGCACCACCACGGCGCCGCGGATGGTCACCTGCACGCCGAGTTCGGCGGTGCGCGGGTCCTCCGCGAAAGCCCGCCGCAGATTCGCGACCAGATATTGCGGCAACACCTCGTCGCCCGAGTCCTGAGCCATGACCTCACCTCCGATTCCGAGATCCTCGATCAGCGCCAGAAACGCCCGCGCGTACGGCGACACCGCGGTTTCTTCCCGCGCGCGCCGCCAGTCGACCTGTTCCCGCAGATCCCGGGCGATCGCCAGCAACCGCGTGAAGTCGAGCCGGTGCGGGTCGAGGACCATCAATTTGTCCACCATCAGATCGGTGCCACTGAGCACCGGAGCCGCCGCCGGGCCGATCCGCATCCAGGTCGCCCGGCCCAGCAGATCGTCGTCGACGTTGCGGTAGTTGGGCCGGAAGATCAAGTCCACCAGCGTATTTCCGTCGTACACCTTGGTCAGCCAGTCCTCGGGCGGGTCGACGGCGTGCAGCCCGGATGCGGTCAGGATGTCGCGGGCGCGACCGGCGTCGACGGGTTTGACGTAGATGTCGACATCGTGGTCGCTCGCGGGACCACCGCGCGCGTAGACCGCACAACCGCCGCCGACCGCGAAGTCGATCTCGTGGGCCAGCAGCGCGTTCACCACCTTGGTGAGCGTGTGGAGCAACTGCTCTATCGAGGCAGTCATAGCGGGCGCATACCCGCCGTGGGCAGCGGTATTCACGGCGTCGCGACGGCCTGCGGCGCGGTCTCCTTGATCTTGGCGTTGGCCCAGCGCATTTGCCGCAACGTCTCCGGATGGCAGTCGGAGGCCAGTTCCAGCAGTTCTCTGTCTCGCCCCGCCTGTGCCGCCTGCGCCAGGATTTCCCAGTTCACCGAGACCACCGCGGCGTGGCTGTGAATCTCGCGCAGATCGCGCAGCAACAGCAGGGCGGGCGCATGGCGGCGCCCCACCAGGGTGCCGAGAGCCCTCCGGACCGATTCCACCGATCCGGCGGCCGTCACCGGCGAAGGGTCCAGATGCAGACCGCGGTCTTCCCCGACGGCGGCCAGTTTGCGGCGATGGTCGTCGGTCCAGACCAGCAGGTCCCGGCACACGTGGTGGACCTCGTGATCGGTGCGGTGCCGGTCGGCGGTGCGGATCAGCAGCTTTCCCAGATGGGTCTCGCTGCGGTGTATCTCGGCGAGCGTGGCGTCCAGGTCGTTCATCGCGCACTCCGCTCCAGTTCGACCGCCGGTGTGGTGACACGTTCGGATCGCCGGGCGGGCCGGACGAGTTCCACAGCGGCGGCGCCGGACTTGAACAGCGGTTGTTTCGAGACCGGATCCCACTCGGTGGGGGTGAGCTCGTTGGCGGCGGTGCCGTCCTTACCGGCGGGGCGATCCCCGGCCGCGGTATCCCAATAGCCGTAGTGGAACGGAAGGAAGACCACGCCGGAGCGGATGGCGCCGGTGCGCAGCCGGGCCGTCACCTGCCCGCGCGCGGTGCGGATGCGCAGCAGGTCGCCGTCGTCCCATCCCTCCCGCCGGGCGTCCTCGGCCGCCATCTCCACCCACACCTGCGGCGCGGCGGCCTGCAGTTGCGGCGCGCGGCCGGTCTTGGTGCGGGTGTGGAAGTGGTAGAGCGTACGACCGGTGATCAGCGCATACGGATAGTCCTCGCTCGGCGTCTCGTGCCGCGGCAGGTACTGCGCCGCCTTGATCACGGCGCGGCCCTCCGGGTTCAGCGCGCGATACTCGGTCGGCTCCAGCGGAGCACCGGTGATCAGGTCGCGACCGTAGGTTTCGCAATCCTGCGGCGCCGCACGGAATGTCGCGTCGGCGTACAACCGCTCGGTGCCGTCCGGATGCTCCTCGGTGCACGGCCATTGAATGCCACCGCGCGCGCGAAGTTTCGCGTAGGTCATGGCCGAGTAGTCGCACAGGCGCCCCGCGCTGCACCGCTTCCACTGCTCGAACACCTCCTCCGGCGTCCGCCACGGCAGCAGCGGTGCGCCGTCGGCGTCGCGCAGATCCAGGCGGCGGGCGTAGTCGAGGAAGATGTCCAGGTCGGGCCGGGCGTCCCCGGGCGGCTCGACGGCCTTCTCCGACAGGTGCACGGTGCGGTCGGCATTGGTGAAGGTGCCGGTCTTCTCACCCCAGGTCGCCGCGGGCAGCACCACATCCGCCAGTTGCGCTGTCTCGGAAAGGAAGATGTCCTGCACGACGAGAAAAAGCCGCCGCTGCGACAGCAGGGCGCGAACGCGCGCGAGTTCGGGCAGCGACACCGCCGGATTGGTGCCGTTGACGTAGAGGAAGCGGATCGACCCGTCCTCGACGAAGCGCAGGATCTGCATGAGATGCGTCGGCGCGCTGAAGTGCGGTATGCGTTGCGGGTCGACATTCCACAGCCGGGCCAGTTCTTCGACGTGAGAATCGTTGGCCCAGTTGCGAAATCCTGGCAGATCGCCGTCGGCCCCGCATTCCCGGGTGTTCTGCGCGGTGGGCTGGCCGTTCATCTGCAGGACGCCGCAGCCGGGCCGGCCGAGCATGCCGCGAATCAGGTGAATGTTGTTGACCTGCACCGCGGCCGCGGTGGCCTGATGGGATTGGTAGAAGCCCTGCAACACGGTCGACAGCACCCGCTCGCCCGTGCCGATGATCCGCGCCGCGGCCCGCAGATCGGCCTCCGGCACATCACAGACCTGTGCCGCGCGTTCGGGCGTGCAGTCGGCGACCTGTTTGCGCAGTTCGTCGAATCCGACCGTATGCGCGTCGATGTAGTCGCGGTCGATCCAGTCGTTGCGGATCAGCTCGTGCAACAGCGCGTTCATCACCATCACATTGGTGCCCGGGCGGGGCGCCAGATGGACGGTGGCCGCGCGCGCCACCTGCGTGGTGCGCGGATCGACGCAGACGAGGGCGGGCGGGTTAGGGCCGCGCAGGCGATCGAGCATGCGCGCCCACAGCACGGTCTGGGTTTCGGCGACGTTGTGGCCGTAGAGCGCGATCACGTCGGCGTGGTCGACGTCGGCGTAACTGCCGGGCTGCCCGTCGGATCCGAAGGATTCCTTCAACGCCTCACCGGCGGTGGCGGTGCACAGCCGGGTGTTGCCGTCGAGATGATTGGTGCCGATGCCGCCCCGGGCCAGGACGGTCAGCGCGTAGTACTCCTCCAGGAACAACTGCCCGGTGGTGTAGAAGCCGATCGAGCCCGGCCCGCGCTCGCCCAGCAGCTCGCGGGTCCGCTCGGCCACCATCGACACGGCTGTGTCCCAATCGGTTTCGACCAGTTTGCCGCGCCGGCGCACCAGCGGGGCCGTCAGCCGGTCGGGTGAATTGTTGGCCTGCCAGCCGAAGAGGTCCTTCGGTCCCAGCCGCCCGCGGTTGACCCGATCCCCGGCGCGGCCGCGCACTCCCACGATGCGTCCCTCGTGCACGGCGATATCCATGGCGTCGCCGTTGGAGTGCAGCACCGAGGCGGTCGGCACCCAGCGTTCCACCATGTCCTCGCGCACACCTTCGGCCAGGAACATATCCACGCGCTCCGGCCACGCCTGGCCGGGGCCGTACGGAGTTCGTGTTCCCCACGGGTGTGCGATGCGGTCGTGTTCACTCGTCCCGGCCGTATCGGTGCCGGATCGGATATGCATGGTCACCTCGGAGACGAAGAGTGGCGGACGAAGCGGACCGGTCCTGGCGATAGCCCAGGTCTGTGTGCGCCATACCCGCGCTCACCGGGTTGTAACTGCTTCGCGCTGTTTGCGGCGGTCCGGTGCGGTTACCTTCGAAAGATACGGGCGAATCGTCGGCACTCGAAGGGAGCAGCGATGGCCACCGCATCTGTACCTCGGCATCGGGCGCGGGTTTCCCCGGTGCAGGCCGCGGCCTATCTGGTCGGGGCGGCGTTCCTGGTGGTCGGGGTGCTCGGGTTCATTCCGGGCGTGACCACGAACTACGACATGCTCACCTGGAGCGGGCACCATTCCGGCGCCGAACTGTTCGGGGTGTTCCAGGTCTCGGGGCTGCACAACACCGTGCACCTGGTGTTCGGCGTCGCGGGTCTGGCGATGGGCCGCACGACGATGACCGCGCGGACCTACCTCATCGCAGGCGGTGTCGTCTATCTCGCGCTGTGGGTGTACGGACTGGTCGTGGACAAGGAGTCGACCGCGAACGTCATTCCGGTCAACACCGCGGACAACTGGCTGCATCTGGGCCTCGGCGCGGCGATGCTGCTGTTCGGCCTGTTCCTCGGCCCGGCCGACCGTCCCATCCTGTTCGAGGGCTCTCCGCAGCCGGGACGGCCGGAGTCCGCTCCGCCGCCCGGGACCGGCCACGGCCGGACCGATTGACGGGCCGATCAGAGGATCGGCCGGCCGCCGGTCACGGCGAGCCGCGCGCCGGAGATGTAGCTGCCGTCGTCGGAGGCCAGCAGCACATAGGAAGCGGCAAGCTCGGCGGGTTGCCCCGCCCGCCCGAGCGGGACGTCGTCGCCGAAGTTGCGCACCTTCTCCACCGGCATGGTGGACGGGATCAGCGGCGTCCAGATAGGACCGGGCGCCACGCTGTTGACGCGAATTCCCTTCTCCCCCAACATCTGCGCGAGACTGGCGCAGAAGTTGGCGATCGCCGCCTTGGTGGCGGCGTAGGGCGCCAGCGTCGGTGAGGGCATATCGGAGTTCACCGAGGAGCTGCCGATGATCGAGCCGCCCGCCGGCATATGCGGGACGGCCGCCTTCGCCAGATGGAACAGCGCGCCGACATTGAGCTTGAACGTGTAATCCCATTCCTCGCCGGAGATCTCGTCGAGGCTTTCGTGCGTCATCTGATACGCGGCGTTGCTGACCAGCACGTCGATCTTGCCGAATTCGGTTGCGGCGCGGTCGATGACGGCCTTGCAGTGTTCGGGATCGGAGAGGTCGCCCGGTACCGCGACCGCCTTGCGGCCCGCCTGCTCCACCAGCGCGACGACCTGTTGGGCGTCCTCGTGCTCGTCGAGGTAGGAGATCAGCACATCGGCGCCCTCGCGCGCGAAGGCGATGGCCACGGCCCGGCCGATTCCGCTGTCGGCGCCGGTGATCACCGCTGCCTTTCCGGTGAGCTTGCCCGATCCCTGATAGCTGTCCTCCCCGCAGTCCGGTCGCGGAGACATCTGCTGTTGCACCCCGGGGACCTGTTGCTGCTGCTCCGGAAAACCCATCGCGATCTCCTGTCGACGTGGCGGCGGTGGAAGCCCCGCGCTTGCGTGAAGCCTCAGCACTCGCGCTACCCGCGACCACGGCGGGCAAACCGGCGCCACGCTCAGGGGGCGATCAGCCGCCGGGCCGCGAGAACGGTGGCCGCGCGCCGGTCCTCGGCGTCGTCGTCGTGCAGGGCGTGGACCGCGGAGGTGCGGGCGAGATCGGTCAGCAGGGTCAGCAGCGTCAGCGGATGGAAGGTGCCGGTGATGACTCCGGCGCGCTGACCGCGGCGGATCTCGGCGATCTTGGGTGCGACCGCGCGGCGGATCGCCTCGTCGGCGCCCGGGATGTCGGTGCGTTCGATCTCCGCCCACGCCTGCAGGCGGGCGTTGTCGGGGTTTCGCAGATAGTGATCGAAAAGCCTGCCGACATAGGACGGCAGATCGCCCGCGTCCAGGGCGGTCTCGGCGGTGGTCTCGGTCGCCCACTGCTCGGTCACCGCCGCGTAGAGATCGTCCTTGCCGGCGAAATAGGCGTACAGGCGATCCTTGCTGGCATTGGCCGCCTCCGCGATCCGGTTGATCCGGGCTCCGGCCACGCCGTAGCGGGCGAACTCCGCCTTGGCCGCGGCGAGGATTCGCTCCCTGGTGGCATGGCCTGCTGCGCGCATGCCGCGGATCCTATCTTGCCGAACCAGCTGGTTCGGGTGTAGGTTGCCGAACCAGCTGGTTCGGGAAACTGTGGAGGAATCGATGACCGGGACGACCGAACGCTGGCGCGAGCTGGCGGCGCAATCGAGCGGGGTAACGACGGACGAGCTGGACCGGCTGTGGGCCGACCTCGCGGTGGTACGCGCCGAGGACATCCTCGGCGAATGGAAAGGCGCCGCCTTCCGCACCGGACATCCGCTGTGCCGCGCACTCGACAAGAGCGGCTGGTACGGCAAGACCTTCCATTCGACGATGGATGCCGAACCGCTGATCTGCCGCGCCGAGGACGGCACGCTGTTCTCCGATGTCGAATTGGGCGGCGGCAAGGCCACGCTGTGGAATATCGAATTCCGCGGCGAGGTCACCGCGACCATGGTCTACGACGGCCGCGCGGTGTTCGACCACTTCAAGCGCCTCGACGACAACACGCTGATGGGCATCATGAACGGCCGCCCCGAATTGGTGCTGGCCGGCGGCGAATTCTTCTACTTCCTGCTCGAGCGGGTCTGAGCCGTGCCGCTGACCACTGCCGCGCTGTCGCGTGATCCGCGGGCTCCGTTCAGCCTCGAATCCGTCGCGATCGACGAGCCGCGCGCCGACGAGATCCTGGTCCGGATCGAGGCGTCGGGCATCTGCCACACCGATCTGGTCTCCCGCGCCGCCGGCGCGTCCGACCGCCCGGTGCTGCTCGGCCACGAGGGCGCGGGTGTGGTGGAGACCGTCGGCGCCGAGGTGACGGGTGTGCGGCCCGGCGACCGGGTGGTGCTGACCTTCCGGCACTGCGGGAACTGCCGCAACTGCCGTCTCGGCCGGCTGCCGTACTGTGCGCGATCCACCGCGTTGAACCAGTTCAGCGGCCGTGCCGACCGCTCGCCCCGCATCACCGTCGACGGCACGCGCGTGCGCGACGGCTTCTTCGGGCAGTCGAGTTTCGCCGGGTACGCGCTGAGCACCGCGGACAACACGATCGTCGTCCCCGCCGACACCGATCCGGTCGTCGCCGCCGCGCTGGGCTGCGGTTTCCAGACCGGCGCGGGCGCGATCCTGAATGTGCTCGCCCCCGAACCGGATTCGCAGATCGTGATCTACGGCGCGGGTGCGGTCGGTATGGCCGGACTCCTGGCCGCGCGGACACTGCCCGGCACCACGGTGCTGGTCGTCGAACCCTCGGCCGATCGCCGTGCGCTGGCCCTCGAACTCGGCGCGGCCGCCGCGCTCGACCCGGCCGACGCCGAGACCGCCGCCACGATCGCCGAACTCACCGGCGGCGGCACCACCCATGCCCTCGACACCACCGGCCGCCCGGAGGTGCTCGCCGCGGCGGTGGCGGCCCTGGCCACCGGTGGCGCGGTGGCGGTGGTCGGCCTCGGCGTCGGCGTCCCGCAACTCGACATGCGCGAGATCGTGTTGGGCGGCAAGACCATTCACGGTTGCCTGGAGGGCGACGCCGTGCCGCAGCGGTTCATCCCGCAGTTGCTGGAGCTCTACACGGCCGGGCGGCTACCGCTCGACCGGCTGGTCCGGTCCTACCCGTCCACCGAGATCGGCACCGCCCTGGCCGACCACCACACGGGACGCGTCGTCAAACCCGTTCTGACCTGGTAACCCGCGACGCGGCGCCGCACGCACTCGGCGCCACCACCGAGTGATCCGTGTACGAGCGCGTGGCGCGGGTATGGCGTCAGCGTTGCCCACCGAGACCACGAGGAGGTCGCAGCATGACAACAGTCACCGAATCGGTCGATGTGCACGTACCGGTGACCACCGCCTACAACCAGTGGACCCAGTTCGAATCGTTCCCGCAGTTCATGCAGGGCGTGGAGCGGGTCGAGCAGCGCGACGACACGCACACCCACTGGACGGTGCACGTCGCCGGCATGACGCGCGAATTCGACGCGAAGATCACCGAGCAGCACCCCGACGAGCGGGTGTCGTGGACCACGGAGGCCGGTCCCCGGCATGCGGGCGTGATCACCTTCCATCGGCTCGACGAGGACACCACGCGCGTCACCGCCCAGATGGATATCGATCCGGACGGGTTCGTGGAGAACGTCGCCGACAAGCTCGGCATACTCGATCGCCGCGTCAAGGGTGACCTCGAGCGTTTCCGCGACTTCATCGAGGCGCGCCCACAGGAATCCGGTGCGTGGCGTGGGGACGTCGACCGGCCCCGGCCGTAGCGAGTGCCCGTGACCTCGCCCGCCCCCGGTGGTTCGACGCCGCTCGACGCCGAGCCGGTCGATGCCGTGATCATCGGCGGCGGGCACAACGGCCTGGTGAGCGCCGCGCTGCTCGCCGATCACGGCTGGGATGTGGCGGTGCTGGAAGCCCAGGACACCGCCGGGGGCGCCGTGCGCAGCGCCGAGCTGGTGCCCGGCTACCGGATGGATCTGTTCAGCGCGTTCTATCCGATGGTCGGCGCCTCACCGGCGCTGCGCGACCTCGGTCTGGACGATCACGGATTGCGGTGGAGCCGAGCGCCCATCGTGTACGGCCACCCGTCGAGCCCCGAGGATACGGATGCCGCCGTCGTGCATCCGGACGCCGAAGCCACGGCCGAGGCGCTGGCTCGGCGCGATCCCCGCGACGGCCGCACCTGGCTGCGGCTGGTCGAGCAGTGGCGGCAGGTGCGCGAACATCTGCTCGGGTCGTTCCTCGGCCCGTTCCCGCCCGTGCGCGGCACGGCCGGGTTGTGGCGCGATCTCGGCTCCGCCGAACTGTTCCGCTATCTGCGGTTCCTGATGCTGCCGGTCGGGCGGATGGTCGACGAACTGTTCCACGACGAAGCCGCCAAATTGCTGATCCTGGGCAACGCGATGCATGCCGATGTCCCGGTGGACGCCCCCGGCAGCGGTGTCTACGGCTATCTGCTGACCATGCTCGCCCAGGACGGCGGATTTCCGGTTCCGGTGGGCGGAGCCGGGGCGCTGAGTGCGGCCCTGGTCCACCGCGCCGAATCGGCGGGGGCCCGGGTGCACTGCGGCCAGCCGGTGGACCGCGTCCTCATCCGTGACGGACGCGCCGCCGGGGTGATCACCGCCGCCGGCCAGGTGGTGCGGGCACGCAAGGCCGTCATCGCCGACATCGACGCGCCGACGCTCTACACCCGGCTGCTCGCCGACGCGGATCTGCCGCAACGGCTGCGCGCGGATCTCGAACGATTCACCTGGGACGCGCCGACCGTCAAGGTGAATTACGCTCTCTCCGAACCGATTCCGTGGCGATCGAAGCAGCTTCGGGCGGCGGGCACGGTGCATCTGGGCGCCGACCGGGCGGGGCTGGCGCGGTGGACCACCGATATCGGCACCGGCGTGGTACCGCACACGCCGTTCATGCTGTTCGGTCAGATGACCACGGCCGATCCCAGCCGGTCGGCGCCCGGCACCGAATCGGCGTGGGCCTACACCCACCTGCCGCGCGGGGTCACCGACGACGCCTCGGCCGACCTGCTGGCCGAACGGGTCGACGCCGTGCTCGAGGCCTACGCCCCCGGCTTCGGCAGCCGGATTCACGCACGAATCGTGCAGCGGCCCAGCGATTTGCACGGCGCCGACGGCAATCTCGTCGGCGGCGCGGTCAACGGCGGCACTTCCCAATTGCATCAGCAGTTGGTGTTCCGCCCGGTTCCCGGGCTCGGCCGCCCCGAAACCGTGGTGCCGGGACTGTATCTGGGCTCGGCGTCGGCACATCCGGGCGGCGGCGTGCACGGCACCTGCGGCGCCAACGCCGCCCGCGCCGCCTTGGCCGATTCCCGGCCCACCGGATGGCCGCGGCGAAAGTTGTTGTCCCGCTTGCACAACGCCCTCTACGACACCGACCGCTGACCGGACAGAGACAGCTGTGGACCTGTCGAGCACCTTCGTCGGCAACGCGAAGACGCTGCTGTCCTTCGGCGAGATCACGGTGCTGACCGACCCGAACTTCCTGCACCGCAACAAGCACGCCTATCCGGGTTACGGGCTGATCTCCCGGCGGCTGCCCGCCGGGCCGAGACTGCCCTTCGGACTCACCGTCACGATGGACGGGGCGCAGGGAACCGGACTGGTGGACCTGCTGCGACTGCCGCGCGCGGTGCCGGTGCACTACGAGGACTACACCGTCTTCGCCTCCCCGCTCGGCGATTTCCGGGACCGGATGGGCCGGCGCGGCTGGGCCGACCGGATCGTGGGAGATCGCGCGCGGCGAAACCGTCGTGCTGTGAGCGCCATCGGCACGTGTACGACGCGCCGCGCTGGGCATCCGGCCTGCAAATACCCGGCGAACAGGAGCACATCATGAGATCACCGCATCGTCTGCTGGTCACCACCGCCGCCGCGATCGGCCTCGGCCTGGGCGCGACCGCGGTCGGCGCGGCCCAACCGGCCGCGTTGTCGGCACAGGACAGTGATTTTCTCGTCGCCGTCCACCAGGGGAATATGACCGAGATGCTGTCGGGGGCCGGCGCGGCGGCCATGGGTACGTGTCAGCAGGTCCGCGATCTCGGTCCCGTTCTGGTCGCCGACCACACCCGGCTGGAGGCGATGGGGGCCGCGGTCGCGATACCGAACGGCGTCGCCCTGCCGCTGATGCCGACCGCCGACCAGTCGCAGCAGATGCGCGACACGGCGATGAAGACCGGGCGCGACTACGACCTGGCCTGGCTGCACATGCAGGAAGGTTTCCACGTCCAGACGCTGCAGGCGGGCGCCACCGAGACCGCGCAGGGCAGCAGCCCGCAGGTCACGGCGCTGGCACAGAACGCCGCGCCCGTGGTTCAGCACCATCTGGACATGATTCGCGACGCGTTGGCGGTGTGCTGATGGGCGAGGTCACGATGGGAGTTCCCGGCTCGGCCGAGCAGGTGTTCGCCGTGCTGGCCGACGGCTGGTCCTACGGCCACTGGGTGGTGGGGTCCACCCATATGCGCGACGTGGACCAGGACTGGCCGCGAATCGGCTCCCGGATTCATCACAGCGTCGGCGCATGGCCGCTGATGGCTCAGCAGGCCACCCGGGTGGTGGCCGTGGACCCGCCGAACAGCATCGAACTGGAGGCGGAGTTGTGGCCGCTGGGAGTGGCATGGATCCGGCTGGCGATGACGCCGATCGATGCCGACACCACCGAGGTGAGCATGAGCGAGGAGGTGATTCGCGGGCCGGGCCGGCTCATCCCCGACGTGCTGCAGACCCTGGCCCTCAAGCCCCGCAACAAACAGTCGCTGGCGCGCCTCTGTGATCTGGTGGCGTCCCATTACGTCGACACCCGCAAGATCGATACCCCTCGGCCCGGCACCCTCGCGCCCGACAACCCCGAGCCGTAGTCGCCGGCATTCCGCAGTCACCGGCGTTCATCGCGGCCGATGGTCCGGCCGCTGATCCTGGTGCGTCGGGCGGCCCGGGCGAAACCGCATCGGCTCCGGATTCAACGGCGGGCTGCCGCCGGAGGTGTGCTCGCGCAAACCGGCGGCAAGCTCCGTCGCCACATCGACCGCGGAATGCGCCGGCCGCCAATCGAGTTCACGCCGCGCCCGCTCCGCCCGGACCAGACAGGCCCGGTCGGCCAGCTTCAGCCAGGAGGGGTGCAACGGCAGCAGTCCGATTCGCCAGCCCGCGAAGGCGGCGGCGCTCAGCACCGGGCGGGGGACGGGCAGCTGGAATCCGCCGAATATCTCGGTCAGCGTGGGTGGGGTGAGCACGGGTTCGGCGGCCAGGTCGAACGCGCCGGTGGCCCGCCGCACCAGGATGGCCCGGATCGCCGCGGCCACATCCTCGGCGTGCACGAGCTGCAGGCGAAGCCGCGGCCACAGCGGCACCGGCAACCACGGGCGCCCCACCGGAGAACGCGGCAGCCAGGGCCCGAGCAGCCAGTCGCCGAGTTCCGCGGCCGCGTCGGATTGGGCGATGCCGCACGGCCGGATCCGGGCGAGACCGACCGCCGGTCGTTCGCCGGCGAAGGCGTCCAGCCGCCGTTCCAGTTCGGCCTTGCCCTGACTGTAGGCACCGCCGGGTACGCCGTCGCGGGGCTGCTGCTCGTCGACGCGGGTCCAGCGCGGCGCGGGCGAATAGGCCGCCACCGACGACGCGACCGTCAGATGCGCCACGCCGCTGTCGGCCACCGCGCCCAGCACGTGGTCGGTGCCGATCCGGTTGGTGCGTTCCAGCGGCGGGTCGCTGCGGCGCGGATGCACCGCCCAGGCCAGGTGCACCACCGCGTCCGCCCCGTCGAAGGCCGCCGCCAGCGTGGGACGGGCCGCGGGATCTCCGATATCGCAGGCGAGCCAGCGTGCGCGCGCATACGGTTCCCGGTCGGCGAGCGGTGGCCGCCGGGCGATGGCGACGACCTCGGCGTCGGGCAACGCGCGCAACAGTGCCGTGCCGACATTGCCGCTCGCGCCCGTGATCGCGATACGCATACGCACCCTCCCCTACACCGAACAGCCGTCCGCGGTCGCCTCGGCCAGTTCGTCCACCACGTCGGCGATCGCTCCGCGGCGGCGCAGCGCGGCCGACTGCCGCCGGGCTCCGTTGCCGCGGGCCGTCACCGCGGCGATCGTCTCGGTCACGAACTGCTCCTCCTCGAGTTCCCGCAAGGCCGGGGTGACATGGTCGACGAGCCGGGCCAGCCGGATGCGGGCCGGTTCCACCCGGCCGTCCAGCGGATCGACGCCGTCGCCGTCGAGTCCTTCGCGCGCGGACTTCCAGTAGGCGGCGCGCAGGGTGGCGGCCGGTACCGCGGGCGCCCGCCGGCCGCGCCGCACCTCCGCACGGCCGACCACGGCCGCGGCACGTACCAGGCTCGCCAGCAATGCCGATTCCTCGGCCGTCACGGGAACGTCGCTGATGCGGATCTCCAGCGTCGGGAAATGCGTGGAGCGGCGAATATCCCAATAGACCATGCCGGTATCGAGGATGCTGCCGCAGGTCAGCATCATGTCGACCGCGGCGTCGTAGTCGGCGCAGGATTGGAAATACGGTGGCGGGCCGGCGCTGGGCCAGCGCCGCCACAGCACATTGCGCCAACTCGCGTATCCCGTGTCGGTGCCGCGGTAGACCGCGGAATTGGCTGTGAGCGAAAGGAATACCGGCAGCCATGGCCGCAGATGATTGCTGATCTGCACCGCGGTCTCCGGATCGTCCACCGAGACGTGCACATGGCAACCGCACAGTCCCTGTTCGTGCGCGAGCATGCCGAAATGCTCCTCGATGCGGCGGTAGCGCGGCGTATCGGTGACCGGATAGGCGTCGGGCACGGTCGGCGGCACTCCGGTCGCGAGCAGTCGGGCGGTGTTGCCGGCCGCGGCGCGCACCACGGCGGCGCGCAACTGCCGCAATTCCCGCAGCAGATCGGCCGCGCGCGTATGCACCGAACTACTGGTTTCCACCTGACAACTGGTCAGCTCCAACTGCAGATCGATACCGGCGTCGCATGCCGACCGCGCGACCTCGCAGTTCTTCGGGACCGGCGCTCCGGAAACGGGATCGACCAGCAGGAACTCCTCCTCGACCCCGAACGTCACATCGGCGGCATCCATCGGCTCACCCGCCCGGCACAGTTCATGGCTCGGAGATGCCCGGCGACCGGACCCGCAAACGCATTCCGGCGCGGATCGAGGTTTCACTCGGCGGGTGCGGGTAGCCGCCGCACGTGACCATTTCAGGACTACGAGAGTTGACCGAGCGCCCAGGGCCTTTCGCATCGGTCTACATCGAGACCGTCAGCGATACCGAGGATGCCGCGCACCAGCAGCGGCTGCGCAGCCGCGCGGTCCGCGAGACCCTGGACGAGGACGGTGCGGAAAGCGCCGTCCTCGACGCCGTCGAGCGCGGTCTGTCGGATCCACCGCCGGGGCGCGCTGGACAGGCGGTCATCGCCGACGCCGACGGTGTCCTGCTCACCGCGGCGCTGCCGGAGCCGCCCGCTCGCACCACCGTGCGACTGTCGGACATGCCGTATCTGCTGCCGCTGCTGCAGCTGCGCCCGCCCGCCGTCGCCCACGTCGTCGTGGTGGTCGACGATCGCGGCGCCGATCTGTACACGGTCGACGGCGACGGTCACCGCACCGACCGCCGGACCGAGGGGGCGCATCATCCGGAGCACAAGGTGCGCGGTGGCGGATGGTCGCATCGCTCGATGCAGAGCCGGGTCGAGGAGACGGTGCGCCGGACCATCGATGCCACCGCCGAGGAGGTGGTGCGCCTGGCCGACGGGGCCGCCGCCGGGCTGATCGTGGTGGCCGGCGAGATCAGCGCGCGCACCGCGCTGGTCGGCGCGCTGGCCTCACATCACCGGCAGGTCGTACAGCTCGACGGCTTCACCCGGCAGGCGAACGACGACCGGGCCGACCTCGACCGGCGGGTCGCCGAGGTGCTGCAGGACCGGGCGCGAGCCCGATTTCGCGACCTGGTGGACGGATACGAACAACGCCGCGCGCACGAACTCGCGGTGCAGGGCCTGCCCGGGGTCGCTGCGGCGCTCACGGAACGCAACGTCGAGACACTGCTGATCGACCCCGCCGTCATCGGCGACCGGGCCGTGCACGCCGGGCCGGATTCGACCGCGGTGCAGGCGTCGGACCTGCCCTCGGGCCACAGCAACCTCCGTCGCGCCGACGAGGCGCTGCCGCTGGCCGCGCTCGCGGCCGGCGCCGGCATCGTGACCATCGATCGAGATCCCGTTCCGCCCGACGGCGTCGCTGCCCTGCTCCGACACCGGTGATCCGCGAAAGGAGAGGACGATGGACCGAGTAAACACCAAACACGGTGCGCGCGAGGACGATCAACTGCGGCACGAACTACAGGGGACCTTTCGCGGCAACCGTTCCAGCCGCGCCGAACAGTGGCGCGATCCCGAACCACCCGCCGACGACGACCCGGAGCTCACACCCCCGCACACCACGACGCCGGAGGGCGCCGAGCACGACCGGACCGGCGAGGTCGACTGATCGCGTGCACCTCGAATCGGCGATCACTGCGCCGGTTACGGCCGAGCAGCCGGGGTACTTCTCCTGTACCGAGAACGATCCGCACGTAGCGCCCTATTCGTCAACGGCGACGGATACCCGCAATTCGGTCCCGCACAACGGAGTGCACCGGTGCGAGGCGTGCGACGGATCGTCTCTCCGGACGGGGCGGTAGTCACAGCAGGCATGGAGACTGCCGCGACGGCCGGCACCGACCTTACGGACGGTGCCGGCCGATCTCTCCGATGATGTTGTGCCAAAAGATTTTTCGTGAGGTCGTCCCATCCGAACCGGGTGGTGACGCATGCTTCGGGCTGTCGCGCCCTCCCTCAATTCGATTGAGCGTCAGGCCAGGGAGACGATCAGCGCGATCGCGACGGCGACGAACACCAGTACGATCGCCGCGACGATGACGATCAACATCGCCCCGCTGGCGGGGAAATGGTGACGGGTGCTCGGCTCGGGCGCCGAGAGGCCCGAGGTCTGTGCCGTATCCGGCGGGGTGGAACCGGGGGCTACGCCACCACCGGGTTCCAGGTCCGGAGTCTTGGCCGGGTCCGGATCCATTGCAGACATGTTCGGCGTCCTGTCCGGGGCGAAGCGCCCCTGATCGTCGTCGGCTCTCATTGCAGCCCATACCCCGCACCGGCGCGGGCAACCACGCCGGTGCGGGAAATCGGGCGAAACCTGGGCCTGTGGCGCGGCGACAGACGGCCGCGATCGCGACGCACAGGTATGTGTTCGCCCTGTCCGGGTAGGCGTGAGATATGACCGACACACCTCCCCTCGCCCTGGTGACCGGCGCGTCCAGCGGTATCGGGTTCGAGCTCGCCAGAGGATTGACCGAACGCGGTTACGAGGTGGTCATCGCCGCCGAGGACGGCCGCGTCCTCGACGCGGTGGCCTTCCGCTGATCGTGGACCGCTACGCCGCCGTCGACCTGCCCCGCACCACCACCGCGGCCGGGGCGGCACTGCTGCTCGGTCTGGGCGGGGTGCATCTCTACGTGCTGCTGCGCGAGGCGGGGCTGCCGAACTACCTGCGGGTGGGTTTCGGATTCCTGATCGCCTGCTGCGTCGTCGCCGCGGCGCTGGTGTGCGGGTCCCGCACCGCACGCGCGGGCTGGGCCCTGGGCGGGCTCGTCTGCCTCGCGTTCCTGGTCGTTTACGTGGTCAGCAGGCTCGCCGGGCTCCCCGGCCTGCCCGAGGTCCGAGGCTGGTGGGACAGCGCTCCGGGCAGCGTGGCCGGAGTCTGCGCACTGACCTTCCTGGCGGTGATCACCGCGATCGTGCTGGGTATCACCGTGGCGCATCCGCGGGCACAGCACTGGCACGACTGAACGGAACGGGGTGAAACACGATGACCACCTTGGATTTTCCGGCCTGGCTGCGCATCGAACATTGGCTCAACGTGCTGTTTCTGACCTTCGCGATGCGCAGCGGTGTGGAGATCCTGTCGAGCTACCCGAAACTCTTCTGGCGCGACGACAGCAAACCCGGCACCGAATGGGCGCGATTCACCCGTAAACGGATGCCGACCGACAAGCTCTACGACACTCTCGACGAGGAGGAGAGCTACCCCTCCCTGATCGCGCTGCCCGGCCACAAGAAATTGGGTCTCGGCAGACATTGGCATTTCGCGACGGTCGCGGGCTGGATACTCGTCGGCCTCGCCTATTACATCCTGCTGTTCGCGACCGGCCAGTGGCGGCGCTACATCCCGACCTCGTGGTCGCTGTTTCCCGCGGCCTGGCACGACATCGTGACGTACATGAGTTTCAATTTGCCGCCGCTGCTGCCGGGGCAGCCGTTCGACGCGGTGCAGAAACTCGCCTACGCCGGCGTGATCTTCGTGCTCGCCCCGTTCCAGATACTCACCGGCGCAGCGCAATCACCGGCCGTGGAGGCACGCTTTCCGTGGTTCGTGCGTATGTTCGGCGGCCGGCAGTCGGCGCGCAGCCTGCATTTCCTGGGTCTGCTGGCCTTCGCGGTGTTCATCGTCATCCACGTGTCGATGGTGTTCTTCTGGAGCTGGGGCCAGCTCAGCGCCTTGATGATCTTCGGACAGGTGCGCAATATCAATTGGGCGATCGCGCTGTCGTTCGTGATCATCGGCGCGATCGTGCTGCTGCATATCGCGGCCACGGTGTGGAGCCTGCGCGACCCGCGATCGGTGCAGCGCGTGCTGGGCGCCTTCGTGCGCCGGCTGCGGTTGGGCCTGCTCCGGCCGCTGACACCTCGACAGGATTACTCGACCCGCGCCCTCTCGCCGGAACATCGGGTGAACGGCAAACCGCCCACGGCGCTGCCGTACAAGGTGATGGCCGCGCACAATTTCGCCGATTGGCGCCTGGACGTCGGCGGTCTGGTCGAGCACCCGATGCACCTGAGCCTGGACGATCTGCGCGCGATCGGCGAACCGCAGACCCAGCGGGTGCTGCACAACTGCGTACAGGGCTGGTCGAGTATCGGCGAGTGGACCGGACTGCCGCTGCGCGAACTCGTCGCCCGGGCCGGCCCGTTGCCGGACGCGAAGTATCTGTGCTTCCTCACCATGCAGGACACCGGTCGCGACGATCCGAGCGCCGACGGCGTCGGCCAGTTCTACGAGGTGCTGGATCTGGAGCTGGCAGACAGCCCGCAGACGCTGCTCGCCTATCGCATGAACGGCGAGCCGCTACCCATCGAACACGGTGCGCCGCTTCGGCTTCGGGTGGAGAACCAGGTCGGTTTCAAGATGGCGAAATGGATCGACCGGATCGAATTCGTCTCCGACTACTCCCATATCGGCCGCGGGATGGGCGGCTGGCGGGAGGACAACATCTACTACGACAAGGACGTCGAGATATGACGACGCAGCAGACCACGACCCCGCCGCGGCGACCGGAGAACATCGAACTGACCGAACGGCAACGCGATCGCGTCCTGGCCTACCTCGACCGACGGCGCGCACGCTGCCCGGCCTGTGGCGCAACGGATTTCCGTGTCGGCGATGCGCTGTATCTGGGTTTCCTGTTTCTCGACGAGGAACTCGACTCCTATATGGTCGCGCTGACCTGCGCGAATCCCGCATGTCCGGTGCCGCACACCGGAATCCGGATGCGCCGCGCTCAGTTGTGGCTCGAACCGGTGGCCTAGCGGGCGGGCTCGGAGCGGCCGCCCGTTCGCGCCGGGGCCAGCCGGAAGCGCTCGATCGTCGCGGCGGCCGCGGCGAATTCGCCGGCCAGCCGGTCGAACCGGTCCCGGTCGGCCGCGGACAGGGCGTCACGTTCGCGGTAGTACACCACGCGCGGCAGCCGTCCCGACATCATCGCACCCCACCGGATGCCGAAGTCGTACACGACACCGTCCGCTGCGGTCAGATCCGGGTCGGCGGCCAACTCTCGCAACCCCCGAAGCTGCTCACTCAAGATATCCAGATCCTCACCGACATCCACTGTGGCGGCACGGTTTTCGGACACGGCGATACCTCTCACAGTTGCGGCTTGGCGACGGAGACTACCTCGGGCCGGTCGCGGACGGTCAGATAGACCCGATGCGGCCCCACGGCGATCCCCGACCACGCCGATCCCTGCGCTCCGCGCGTCGGCAGATCGAATCGGCGCAGCACGGGAATGGTGCCGTTCGCGTAGCCCTCGAAGCTGCGGGTTTCCAGCACCACCAGCTGCCGGTCCGTCGCGGCGTAGATGCGGGTGTCGTCGGTGGCCAGATAGCGGATCGGCGCACCCAGGTCGACGGATCCGACCGTCTCGCTTCCGGATCCGTCGCGACGGGAGTCGAGGGCGACCAGCCTGCCCCCGGGCCGCGCCACGTACAACCGGGTGACCTTCGTGCCGTCCCCCGCCGCCGCGAGTACGGGTTCGTCGTCGGCGCCGGTTTCGTCCGCGGGTGAGGAACTGCCCTTGTAGTGCGCGCTCCCCCGCGGTCCGTAGATGTGGAACTCCACTTCACGGCTGCGGTTCGCCCCGTCGAGACGGGCTTGCGGACCCGCGTTCACGACCGTGGGCGCCCATGCGGTGCGGCGGTGCAGATCCACCGGCGTGACCGTGGCGCCGTCCTCGGAGAGCGCCAGCAGGATCCGCTCCCCGGAATCGAGGGCGAGATACGACGGCCGCGGTCCGGCGGACAGCGTGCCGGTATCGACCAGATCGGACAGCCGAATCGAGGCCACGGCCTGCCGATCGGTGGCGCTGACCAGCGCCGTGCCCTCGTCCACCGGGCTGATCTGCAGGTTCGGCCCCAAGCCCGGCAGGCGTGCCGAACCGACCGTGTCGCCGCGGCCGTCGGCCAGGCCGTTCACCTTCACCACGCGGTCGGGCGCCAGCGCCACGAGCGCTCCCGATCGGTAGGACCACACCGGTGCGTGCACGATCGCCCCGATAGGTGTCGCCCGCACGGCGTCGGGTGCTTCCAATCGCGACCCCGGCGCCGAGCACCCGGCGACGGCCAGCACGGCCGCCGCCGGAACCAGATATCGTCGCAGCGCGCGCGTTACGCGGCCTGGGCCTGCCACATCCAATGCAGTTGCTCCAACCGGGCGGCGATATCGATGAGCAGATCCTGGGTGACCGGATCCGCCTTCTCCGAGGCGTCGATCCGCTCGCGCAGCCTGCGCACGACCGCGGCCAGGGTGGCGACGATCGCGCTGACCACGTCGCCGTCCTGCTGCCACCCCGCCGGGAACGGCTCGGCGCTGGAACTCTCCGCGACCGTGTGCGCGCGCCCGTCCGGGCTGACGCCGATCGCGGTGGCCCGTTCGGCCGCCGCGTCGGTGAAGCCGCGCGCGGTCTCAACCAGTTCGTCCAACGCCAGGTGGACGGTGCGGAACCGGGGGCCGATCACATTCCAGTGCGCCTGCTTGCCGATCAGGCTCAGATCGATCAGATCGACGACGGTGGCGCACAGCGCGTCACCGGCGATCCGTTGCTGTTCCGGCTCCAGCACCGTCGCGATCGGATCGGTGGTCGTGGAGGTCTTGGCCACGATGGTCTCCTTCCTCGCTGACAGTCATCACCTAGGCGACTGCTTGCGTGCACGACCTACCCGCTGCCGGCTACTCCAAACGAGGGGCCGGGTTCAGCCGGCGGCCATCGCCATCGCCAGATACACGACCATCACCGCGAACAGAAACCAGCCCGCGCCCTGCCATACCGGCCACGGCCGCCCGCCGCGCCACTGCCGCACGGTGATGACGAATGCGCCGATGCCGCCCAGCAACAACACGATTCCGGGCACCAGTCCCACGGCCAGCCGGGACGCGGTATCGCAGGCCACGTGGTCGGCGTTCGCGCACTGATCCCGCGAGGCCGCCCAGCCCAGGGCCACCCCGGCGACGATCGCCGCCAGCACCAGCACACCGACCGCATACCGCACCGCCCGCCGGAGACTCGGCGGGTCACTCCAGCGGGGGTCGACCTGGCGTGCCATCGTCACCTCCGGCCCGTTCGTGGTGCGCTCGTCACCGTCGCACTACCCGATCACCGTGGCACTACCCGGCCTCTCGGCGAATATTCGATCGGGACCCGGGGTGTCGTTTCGCCCCGGTCCTCCCGGGTAGGCGGTCGCTGAGGACCAAAGGAGGCCGATGTGCACCGCGAACCCGATCCGCACGGTGAAACCGATTCGCGCAGCCCAGCCGACCCTGCCCGTCCGCCGCCGGCCCCCGGGCGATCACCCCACCGGCTGACCGGACTGCGCGCCGCGGCGGCACTGGCCGACCTCGGCCTGGCACCGGTCGCCGCCGGGGTGATCGCCCGGCGCCGCGGCATGATGGCGCTGCTGGAGCGAGTCGGCGCCGACGACCGCGCGGTCCGCAGGATGCATCGCTTGCGGCGTGAATTCGGCAGCGGCCCGGTCGAACTGGTGCTGCCCGGCCGGCGGGTGCTGGTGCCGCTGGATCCGGCCGACGTCTCGCGGATCCTCGACGGCGCGCCGACTCCGTTCCATCCCGCCAATCGCGAGAAGATCGCCGCGCTGCGCACCTTCCAGCCGCACGGGGTTCTCATCTCCGACGGTGCGGCTCGCGAACAGCGCCGACGCCCGAACGAACAGGCGCTCGACACCGACCGGCCGCTGCACCACCTGGCCGATCCGTTCGCCGGAGTGGTCGCCGATGCCGCCCGCGAACAGATCCGCGCCGCGGTGCAGCGCGGCGGTCTCGACGCGGCGCACTTCACCACCGATTGGTGGCGGCTGGTGCGCCGGATCGTGCTGGGCCGGCGCGCCCGCGAGGACGACTCGATCACCGATCGGCTGTGGCGGCTGCGCGCGGCGGGCAACTGGTCCTATGCCGCGCTTCCGCATCGTCGCCTGCGCGAGCGCTTCTACGAACAACTCTACGACTACGTGCAGACGGCCGAAACCGACAGCCTCGCAGGCGCATTGGCGCAACTGCCGGCCGCAGGGGCGGTCGATCCGGTCGGCCGGATCCCGCATTGGCTGTTCGCCTTCGACGCTGCCGGTATGGCGACCCTGCGCGCCCTCGCCGTCCTGTCCACCCATCCCGAGCACCTGTCCCGCGCGCGGCTGGACGCACACGAGCCCGAGCGCGCCATGCCGCGGCCGTATCTACGGGCCTGTGTTCTGGAGTCGGTACGGCTGTGGCCGACCACCCCCGCGGTGTTGCGCGACACCACCGAGGACACCGAATGGGGCCGCGGCGCCGAGCGGTTCACCGTGGAAGCCGGTGCGGGCCTGCTGATTCCGGTGACTGCCTTCCACCGCGACCCCGACCTCCTGCCGTTCGCGCACAGCTTCGACCCCGATATCTGGCTCGACGGGCGCGCCGAGCGGTATCCGCAGCTGGTGCCGTTCAGTGCCGGGCCCGTCCGATGCCCCGGTCGCGATCTGGTCCTGTTCCTCACCACGAGCCTGCTGGCGCATCTGATCGACGAACTGGATCTCGAGCTGCGCTCGCACCCGCAGCCCACCCCCGCGGCGGCGCTGCCGATCACCTTCGACAACTTCCGCATCGACTTCACCGCGCGGGCCCGCGCGCTCCAAGCGGCGCAGTCGCATTCGCCGGGAGGGAGGTGACGGTCATGCGTGTGGTCGTGGTCGGCGCCACCGGAAACGTCGGTACCGCGGTGGTCTCCGCGCTGGCGCGGCGTCCCGAGATCGACGCTATCGTCGGATTGGCCCGGCGGCTGCCGCGGCAACCGATCGACGGAGTGCGGTGGGCGCGTGCCGACATACGCTGCGACGATCTGCTCACCGAATTCCGCGGCGCCGATGTGGTGGTCCATCTCGCGTGGTTGTTCCAGCCGACGCATCGGCCGCTCGAGACCTGGCGCGCGAACGTACAGGGCACCGAACGCGTACTGCGCGCGGTCGCGCAGGCCGGTGTTCCGTCGCTGGTGTACGCGTCGTCGGTCGGCGCGTATTCCCCTGCGCACCACGATGATCCCGTCGGCGAGGACTGGCCGACGGAGGGCTGGCCTCCGGCCGGGTACATGCGAGAGAAGGCCTACGTCGAGCGTCTACTCGATCTGTTCGAGAACGAGCATCCGGACCGGCGCGTGGTGCGGATGCGGCCCGCCTTCACGTTCCAGCAGGCCTCCGCGAGCCAGCAGCGCCGCCTGTTCGCGGGCCCGCTGGTTCCGGGCAGTGTGCTGCGCCCGCCGCTGATTCCGGTGCTGCCCGTGCCGGCGGGTCTGCGGCTGCAGGCGGTGCACGCCGACGACATCGGCAGCGCCTACAGTCTCGCCATCGTCGACCCGAGTGTGCACGGCCCCTTCAACCTCGCGGCCGATCCGGTGATCGACCGCGCGAAACTCGGCGTATTGTTCGATGCGCCAACGGTTTCCGTACCACCTGGGGCCGTGCGAGCCGCCTTGGCAGTCGGCTGGCGCCTGCGCCTGGTCCCCGCCCCGCCCGACCTGTTCGACGCGATGATGCGCCTGCCGATCATGGATACCACCCGGGCCAGGCGCGATCTGGGCTGGACGCCGCGCATCGACGCCGTGTCCGCCCTGCGCGAAGTCCTCACCGGTATGAGTCACGGATCCGGCGGCGCCACACCACCATTGGCGTCCGACGCCGGCGGGCGGCTGCGGGTGCGAGAATTCGCCTCCGGCGTCGGCGGCACCGACCCGGTCGACCGCTGGGGCGCGGACCTGTGAGCGTCCCCGCGCGCCCCGACCACACGCTGAACCACGCGTTTCGCCACCGCGTGGCACCGCGTGTTACTTGCTACGAGAGACCTTGCCCCGAAGCCGAGTGTCGCTCGTTCCGCCGTACTCCTCATAGTGATAGGTCGCCGAGACCACCCGGCTACTGCCGTCCTCACACTTCGGATCACGCAGGCGAGTAAACGCGAACCCGCTGCCGGTACCGGGCTGATGCAGCAGCAATTCGGTTGCCGGCGGACCCGACCGAAACGGCAGCTCGATCCGGTCCCGAGAACAGTCCCCGCCCGATCGCCAGCCACGCCACAGCCAGCGCGCCGACGGCAATGACCTGCGCTGTGTACGCGGGACGGTTCAACCGATTCCACGATGCATCACTTCGACCTCGTCCGGCGTCTTGTCCGGCCGCAAGCCGCGCCAGGACGGGTGGCGCAGGCGCCCGTCGCCGGTCCGCTCCGTGAACGACACCTCGCCCACCAGTTCGGGTTCCACCCAGATCGCGTCCTTCACCGGCGCCGCGACAGTGGGGGTCTGCCGTCGCAGCGGACGCAACCGGGCCTGGAGATCGTCGAGCATGGCCTGCGTGAAACCGGTCCCCACATTGCCGATGTAGACCAATTCCCCGGTCTCGTCGTGCACGCCCATGAGCAGTGAGCCGATGCGTCCCGCGCGACGGCCGGCGCCGGGCCGCCACCCGACGATGACGATCTCCTGATCGTTCACGTTCTTGACCTTGGTCCACAGCGGACTGCGCCGGCCCGGCAGATAGGGACTGTCGAGCCGCTTGCACACGATGCCCTCGAGCCCCAACCGTGCCGATTCGGCGAGCACATCGGCGCCGGTACCGGTCAGCCGCGGCGGGATGCGCCAGCTCGGGCCGCGCAGGCCGAGTTGTTCCAGCAGCCCGCGGCGTTGCTCGTACGGCAGGTCGATCAGCGGGCGGTCGCCGATGTGCAGCAGGTCGAAGATGAGGTAGGTGGCGGGTACCGAGCGCATCAGTGCGCGGATCATGGCCGGATTGCGCTGGTGCATCCGCGGTTGCAGGGCGGCGAAGGAGGTGCGGCCGTCGGCGGCGAAGGCGACGATTTCGCCGTCGACGACGATCGGCGGTACCGCGGGCGCGAGGTCGGCGAGCTCCGGCCAGGCGGCGGTGACATCGTTGCCGTTGCGCGAGATCAGCCGCAATTCCCGCTCGACGTAACCGATGGCGCGGATACCGTCGAATTTCACCTCGTACGCCCAGGCCGCACTGTCGGCGGGCAGAGCGCCGGCGGTCGCCAGCATCGCCGCGTATCGCGGCAATCCGCTCATGAGCGCCCACCTTTCGATCAATGGCTATTTCTCGGTTACTACCCTGAAATCCTCCTCTTACAGCGACGATGACGCTGACATTTCAGTCACGACCCGATCTCGCAACCCACCGATTGACCAGCCGAACGGCAATTTCGTATGGTTGTGCGAGCGACGATCCGAGGAACCCGGTGAAAATCCGGGACGGTCGCGCCACTGTGAGCGTTTCGCCGGGCGGAATGTGAGTCAGATACTCGGATCGCGTGGTATCCACCATCGAGCGGGGACGCGCAATCCCCGGAGGAGAGTCACATGGCGACGTCCTATGTTCCCCGGTCCGGCCTGGAGTCGATTCGGCTCTCCATTCCCACGACGGCCCTGCGGCTGGGCGGCACCACGCTCGTGGCTCTGCTCGCCCTCTACTTCATCGGCATCGATCAGGGCGCGGTCTCGATCTTCGGAGACGATATGCACGTGCACGAATTCGTCCACGACGCACGGCATTTCCTCGGCTACCCCTGCCACTGACCGCGGGATCGAGCCCCCACAATGGAAAAACGAATCATCGCCCGCGGTGTGCTGGTCGGTGCGATCGGCGGGCTGGCAGCCTTCGTCTTCGCGCGGATCCTGGCCGAGCCGATCATCGATCGCGCCATCGACTACGAGGGCGGGCGCGACGCGGCGCACACGACACTCGAAGCGGCCGCCGGACATTCGATGGCCGGCATGGAAGAGAGCGAACTGTTCACCCGGTCGGCGCAGTCGACCATCGGCCTCGGCTTCGGCACGGTCGTCTTCGGCGCCGCGATGGGCGCGCTGTTCGCGGTGGTGTACTGCCTGTTCATGGGCCGTGTCGGCAGTTTGAGCCCGCGCAATCTCGCGCTGTGCGTGGCAGGCGGCATGTTCGGCGTGCTGTACGCCGTGCCGTTCCTCAAATATCCGGCCAATCCGCCCTCGATCGGCAATCCCGACACGATCGGGCAACGCACCGGTTTGTACCTGTCGATGGTGGTGATCGCCGCGGTCTGCGCGGTGGGCGCCGTGTGGCTGGGACGGAAACTGCAAGCGCGCCTGGGCAATTGGACGGCGACCATCGCCGCGGGCCTGGCGTTCGTGGTGGTGGTGACCGCGATCGCGGCGTTGCTGCCCGCACTCGGGCATCTGGCCGCCAACCGGGCACTGGGCGACGCGGCCACCGAAACACCGGGGCCGCTCACCGATTCGAGCGGGCGGATCGTCTATCCGGGCTTCCCCGCCGACGATCTGTACTACTTCCGCTTCTATTCCCTTGCCGCGCAGGTCATTCTGTGGTCCGTCATCGGCGTGGGTTTCGCGACACTGGCGCCGCGGTTGTTCCGGCGGGCGGACGAATCGGCCGCGGCCGCGCCGGCAGCGGCGGTATGAGCGCGACCGTCACCCGGCTCACGTTGATCAGCCACGGCATGACCGAGGCGATGCGGACGGCCTGCTTCCCGGTCGACGAACCACTCGACGAGCTTCCCCGCGACGCCGTCTCCCCCGCGGCGCCGCGGGCCGACCGGGTCCTGGCCGCGCCGGAACTGCGGACCGCCGCGACCGCCACCCTGCTGGGTCTGCGGGCGACCACCGAACCCGCCCTGCGGGATCTCGACTGCGGCGAGTGGGCGGGCAGGCAGATGGATTCTCTCGACCCGGCCGACCTGATGGCCTGGATGTCCGATCCCACCTACCGCGACCACGGCGGTGAAGCGATCACCGACCTGCTCGAACGGGTGCGTGACCGGCTCGAATCGATGGTCGCCGACCGAAGCCGGATCGTCGCGATCACCCATCCCGCCGTCGTCCGCGCGAGTGTGCTCCTCGCCCTCGCCGCGCCGCCGGAATCGTTCTGGCGCATCGACATTCCGCCACTCAGCGCCACCACACTGCACGGCCGCGGCGCCGCCTGGACCGTGCGGCACACCGCGAATCCGCTGTGAGCGGGCAGGTGTGCACCCGGCCACCTCAGTGCGACGCCGGCTTCTTCCCGACCAGATCGGCGAGTACGGCCGCCTCGCTGATGTCGATCCGCTTGGTGGCCGACAACAGAGTGAGCATGCCGCGCCCGGCGAGTTCGCGGAGGTGGTCGAGGTCGGCGGCGCGTTCCGGATTTCGGAGCTCCTCGCGGTAGCGGCGACCGAACTCGTCGAATTTGGCGGGATCGTGCCCGTACCAGGTGCGCAACTCGGTCGAGGGTGCGATCGTTTTGCACCACTCGTCGAGGTGGGCGTTCTCCTTGCTCATCCCGCGCGGCCAGAGGCGATCGACCAGCACCCGCATTCCGTCGTCGGGATCGGGATCGTCGTAGATCCGCCGGACCTGAACCCGCGGTCGTGCACTCGCCATCGCGCTGCTCCCTTCGGTCGGCCGTATCGTCCGGCACCCGCGGCGCGGGATCGCCGGTCCCCCGCTTCCCGCATTCGAGGGTAGTCACGGGAGCGGCGTCTTTCGCCGGCTCGCCACGGCCGCTGCGCCCACCTCTACCTACGCAGCCGTAGGTTACGGTAGCGTAGGTTGAATGAACGTCCCGACCTCGACCGCCGATCCCGTCGTTGCGCCCCCGTCGGTCGAATTCGACAATCGCGATGCCGTCTACGAGTACTACCGCACCCACCGCGCGCCCCGCACCCGCGCGCGCCTGTTCTACGCGATCACCGCGTATCGCAAACGTCCCACGGTCCGCTATGCGGACGGTGCCCGCGCGGCGATCCGGCAGCTGATTCGCGACAACCGCCGCATGATCATCGCGATCAACCATGTCAGCGTGGAAGATCCGCGCACGGTGGCCGCCTTCGCCTGGCGCAGCGTGTTCCGGCCGCGGATCGGCTTTATCCGTGTGCTGGCCAAGGACGAACTGTTCACCGAGCCGGAGCAGCGGTCGCGCATCGACATCATGGGCGCCATCCCGGTGTTCCGCGGCAAGGACCACGGCCCACGCGCCGCCTACGCCGCCGGCCAGCAACTGATGGACGTCTGCGTCGGGCGCATGGTCGACGGTGACGACCTCGCGTTGTTCCCGGAGGGCACCTGCAATGAAACCGATCCGGCCCGCGTGCAGACCATCGGCACCGGCATCGGCCACATCGCCGCACGCGCCCGAAAGGCCGGGGCGGCACCGGTTTTCGTCTTCCTCGGCCTGACCTACGGCCCCGACGGCCGCGCCACGTTCTACCTCGACGAGCCGCTGCCGGATTTCCCGGATCGACCGGCCGAAATCACCCGGGTGGTCGGCAGCCGGATGCAGCGCGCACTCGACGGGGCGATCGCGGCCGTCCGGTAATTCGCTTCAACCGGCCGGCAGGGTGCGCACCCCCGACCCCGCGGCCACCGCACCCACCACCGCGCGGAAGAATTCGACATCGGTGGCGGGCGGCCGCATGCCCACCGCCTCGAGCGCGTAGGCCTTGAAGGCTCGTGCCGCACGGGTCGGCACGTACTGCGTCGGCGAGGCCTGCGCGAACGATGTGTCGCGGTACTCCGTATCGCCCCAGAACCGGACATCGGTGCGTGCGCTGCCCAGATATCGGTGGGCCCACTCGCGCGCCGGTTCGCCGAGTGCGGACAGATCTCCGGCGACCGCGAAAGCATGCGGTATCGGCACCTGCCGCCGGCAGCGCAGCACACATCCGAGATCCAGGACGCCCAGCCCGAGAATCGTCAGCGGCCGGGTGTCGCCGGGCGCATCGACCGCGACGGTGACCTCCCAGCCGGCGACCGCTCGGTCGAACAGCCAGCCGCCGGCGCGCGAGACGACCTCGACAGGATTGTCCGCGACCACGACCAGCTGATATCGCAGCGAGCGCCGGCCGGATTCGGCCACGGCGCATTCGCGCGGAGCTTCCGCCGCGTGGGCGTTCGTTGGGTACCGGTGCGACACAGCAGACATAGCACTTCCGTTCCGATCACAACCACCACTGCCTTCCCCCGCCTCGGGCGGCCCACATCGCCCGAGCAGAGACTAGTTTATTTTCCCCCAGCGGGAGAAAATATTGGCCGAACTCGTATCCATCCACCGGGCGTGTTGTCCGGACCCGCCGCCGGCAGCCGTAGCCTGAGAGGGGTGAGCGGCGGGAACACAACCGGGTCCGGGACTGGAATCGTGCAGACATCGCGGCGCGGCCGCGGGCGTCCGCCCCGGCTGAGCCGGGATCGCATCGTCGCGGCCGCCCGCGCGCTGCCGCCGGAAACACTCACCATGAAAGCGGTCGCCGACGCGCTGGGCGTCGACCGCAAATCGCTGAACTACTACGTCAGCGACCGCGACGGATTGCTGGAACTGGTCGCGCTGGACGCCTTCGAAACCGAGTTCCGCCGCCTGGCCCTGCCCGCCGAGGGAGATTGGCGGCAACTGCTGCGGCTGTTCGCCGCCGCGGTCGCCGAGGCCCTCACCCAGGTCGGCGTCTTGATCTCCTATGTGCGATTCGGTGGCCGAGGCGGGCTGTCGACGCTGGCGGCGATCGAGCGGATATTCCAGTCGCTGGTCAGCGCCGGATTCGAGCCGATGGAGGCCGGGCGCACGCTGCGACTGCTCGCCGATATCGCGTACTCGGCGGCGCGCGAGGCCGCGGAGGCGACCCGGGGCCACGTCGACATCCAGGCCGAACATGTCGCCCGGACCCTGAATTCGGAAGCGGGACAAGAGTTCCCACTCCTGCGCCAGGTCGCGACCACCCGCGAGAGCGCCGCGCGCGTCGGCGAGCAGTTCGAATTCGACCTCGAGCTCGTGATCGCCGGGCTGGAACGCAAGCTCGAGGCACGCGGCCGGGCTTGAGACTGCCGGATTTCGATCCCGGTGACCGTAACGCTGGCCGGGCCCGGCCACCGGGTGGTTACCTACCGGACGTCCGACACGCTGGAAGAGAGGTCGTGCGATGTCCGTCGACGAGGCAACCGGCACCCCGGTGCGAGTGGTCCGGCTGGGAAACCACGTCGGCGCCCGGATCGAGGGCGTGCGCCTCGGCGGCTCCCTGGACGCCGACACCGTCGCCGCGATCCGCGCGGCTCTGCACCGGCACAAGGTGATCTTCTTCCGCGGCCAGGACCATCTGACCGAGGACGGTCAGTACGAGTTCGCGCGACTGCTCGGCACACCGACCACCGCGCACCCCACGCTCACCTCGGCGGGGGTGAAGAGCCTGGCCATCGATTCGCAGCACGGCCGCTCCAATGTCTGGCACACCGACGTCACCTTCGTCGACCGCGTACCGAAGACCTCGATCTTGCGCGCGGTATCCCTGCCCTCCTACGGCGGATCCACCACGTGGGCCTCCACCGTCGCCGCCTACGAGTCGCTACCGCACCCGCTGCGGGCGCTGGCCGAGAATCTGCGTGCCCGCCACACCAATCGCTACGACTACGCCGCCGACACCGACGACCGACCGGACGACGGAACTCGTTCGTACCGAACCGAATTCGAGTCCCGCTATTTCGAGACCGAACATCCGGTGGTGCACGTCCATCCCGAGACCGGTGAACGCGCCCTGCTGCTGGGCTGCTTCGTCAAGGAGATCGTCGGCCTGTCCACCGCCGAATCGCGCGCGCTGTTTCGCCTGTTCCAGGATCGGGTGACCCGGCTCGAGCACACCACCCGCTGGGATTGGGCGCCCGGCGATGTGGCGATCTGGGACAACCTCGCCACCCAGCACTACGCGATCGACGACTACGACGGCGCCGAACACCGCCGGCTCACCCGCATCACACTGGCCGGTGACATACCCGTCGGCGTCGACGGCCGGGCGAGCACGGTGATCGCCGGTGACGCGCAGGCCTATTCCCGTGTGGAGTCGCTCCCGCGAGCGGCGTGAACCGCGCGGCGTGCGAAACCGGAGCCGTACTGTCATTTAGTCTTTGACACACCGGCGTCCGGCGGCGGCGCGCGGACGGGTGCCGACAGAGGGCTGACGATGGGAGTCCCGTGAACCTGTGGAATTACATCCGAGGGCGGGGTGACACTCTGGCCTTCCTCACCTATCAGCATGCGTCACTGGCGTTTCAGACGGTTCTGGTCGGCACGATCGTCGCCGTGCTCATCGCGATGGCGGTCTACCGGCTGCCGCTGCTGTCGCAGCTCTCGCTCACCTCGAGCCGGGTCGCGCTGACCATTCCGTCGCTCGCGCTGCTGGCGTTGCTGCTGGTGCCGTTCGGGCTGGGCGTCGTCCCGTCGTTCATCATGCTGGCGTTCTTCGCGGCGCTGCCGGTGATCGGCAACGCGATCGTCGGCCTGCGCTCGGTACCGGCCTCGGTGGTGGAATCCGCACGCGGAATCGGATTCTCCCGCACCCGCATCCTGCTCACCGTCGAACTGCCGATCGCGTGGCCGGTGATCCTGACCGGTATCCGGGTCTCCACGCAGATGATCGTCGGTGTCGCCGCCATCGTCGCCTACGTCCTGGGGCCGGGTCTGGGATCGCTGATCTTCAACGGCCTGTCGCGCCTCGGCGGCGCGAACGCCCTGGAGACGGCGGCCACGGGCACGATCCTCATCGTCATCGTGGCGCTGGTGTTCGACGCGCTACTCGTTCTGCTGGGCCGCCTCACCATCGCAAAAGGACTCTCATGACCGACGCTGTGACCGACCGGCCCGGACCGGCGACGCCGGAACGCAATGTCACCGGGGCCTCCATCGTCCTCGACTCGGTCGTGAAGCGGTACAAGGGCCAGGACAAGCCGGCCGTCGCCCGCCTCGACCTCGAGATCGAGGCCGGACAGATCGTCGCCTTCGTCGGCCCCTCCGGCTGCGGCAAGACGACCACGCTGAAGATGATCAACCGGCTGATCGAACCGACGGAGGGCCGCATCTTCATCGGCGGGCGCGACGTCACCAGCGAGGACCCGGACAAGCTCCGGCAGTCGATCGGGTACGTCATCCAATCCGGCGGCCTGTTCCCGCACTGGTCGGTGCGCAAGAACGTGGGCGCGATCCCGCGAGTGCTCGGCTGGGACAAGAAGCGGATCGCCGAGCGCACCGACTATCTGCTCGAACTCGTCGGCCTGGATCCCGGCGTCTTCGCCGACCGCCTGCCCAAGGACATGTCCGGCGGACAGCAGCAGCGGGTCGGTGTCGCGCGGGCGCTGGCCGCCGATCCCCCGGTGCTGCTGATGGACGAGCCGTTCGGCGCGGTCGACCCGATCACCCGGGTTCGCCTGCAGGACAGCCTGATCGCGATTCAGCACGAACTCGGCAAGACCATCGTCGTCGTCACCCACGATTTCGAGGAGGCCACCAAACTCGGCGACAAGGTGCTCATCCTGTCCGAGGGCGGGCACGTCGAGCAGTACGCGCGGCCCGAGGAGATCCTCACCGCACCGGCCACGCCGTTCGTGGAGGAATTCGTCGGATCCGGCGCCAAACTCGCCTATCTGACCGTGCAGCGGGTGCGCGACGTGGAGTGGGACGACGTGGTCACCGCCCGCATCGGGGAGCCGGCGCAGCCGGTGATCCAGCGCGCGCGGGCCGCCGGGCAGACCTGGGTGGTGGTCGTCGACGATGCCGGACGGCCACGGTCGTGGCCCTCGCTCACCGAACTGGCGAGCAAACCGGAGGTCTCGGACTACCTCGATCGGCGGTTGCCGGTCGTCGCTCGCTCCTCGACCCTCAACGACGCCCTCGACGCGATGCTGGCGGCCAGTCAGGGTGCGGCCCTGGTGACCGACGGACGCGGCGCGGTCGTCGGCTCGATCGGCATCGGCGCGGTGACCGAGACCATCCAGGCCGCACTCGCCGATGTGCGCTCCGAGGAACACGACACCTCGTACGAAACCTACGTCGACGGAACCGATCCCGCGCCCACGCCGGTGGTCGCCGCCGACGACGACGAACACGAATCGGCCGGGCAATCATGACCCGCCTGCGCCGGCTGCCGATGGACGTCTGGTTCGAGCCGCTGATCATCCTCGTCATCGGAATCGGCTACATCGTCTGGTATCGGTCGACCACATTCACCCCGACCGAACAGGCCTCGCTGGCCTGGTCCAACCTGCAGACCACGATCTGGTCGCATATCGAGCTGACCGTGGTGGCCACGGTGATCGTGGTCGTCGTCGCGATTCCGCTGGGTATCGCGCTGACCCGGCCCGCGCTGAAACGCCTGGAGCCGATCGCGGTCAACATCGCCAATATCGGCCAGGCGGCGCCGGCGGTCGGGCTGCTGGTGTTGTTCACCTTCTGGCTGGGCACCGGATTCCGTACGGCGGTCGTCGGTTTGGTGGTGTACGCGATTCTGCCGATCCTGCAGAACACCATCATCGGCCTGCGGCAGGTGGATCAGCGCACCATCGAGGCCTCGCGCGGGATCGGGTTCTCCGCCACCCGCACCCTGGTCCGAGTCGAGTTACCGCTCGCGGTGCCGGTGATCCTCAACGGGGTGCGCACCGCCCTGGTGATCCTGGTCGGCACCGCGACCCTGAGCACCTTCATCGGCGCCACCAGCCTCGGCACGCTGATCACCACGGGCGTCACGCTGTTCCTGCCGAAACTGCTCGTGTCCGGAGCGATCCTGGTCGGACTGCTGGCGTTGATCATCGACTGGCTGGGCAGACTCGTCGAACTGGCGGCGACCCCGCGAGGTGTGTCATGAGATCGGCACGGGCCCTGGCAGTGTGCGCGACCGTCCTCGCGGTGTCGATACTCGGCGGATGCGGTCTGGTGAGCTCGTCGGGAACCTTCCACGACGCGAGCCTGCCCGGCGGGCAGCGACCGCTCGACGGCGCGAAACTCGTGGTGACGTCGAAGAGTTTCACCGAGGGCGTGCTGCTGGGCAAGATCACCGCGACCTATCTGGCCGCGGCCGGCGCGAAGGTCACCGACCTGACCGGCGCACCGGGTTCGGCGTCGTCGCGGCAGGCTCAGCTCAACGGCGACGCCGACATTCTGTGGGAGTACACCGGCACCGGTTGGGTCAACTACCACAACGAAACCGAGACGATCTCCGATCCGCAGGAACTCTGGCAGCGCGTGCACGACGTCGAGAAGCGCGAGCACAATCTGGAGTGGCTGCCACCGGCGAATTTCAACGACACCTACGCGTTCGGTGTGTCCACGCCGACCGCGCAACGGCTGGGGGTGAGGTCGCTGTCGGATGTGGCGGCCTTGCCGGTGCGCGAGCGCACGTTCTGTGTCGACGACGAATTCTTCAGTCGCGCCGACGGTTTCATTCCGATGTTGCAGAAATACGGCATCCCCTACAACGATCCGAACGGCGTGCCCACCGGCAACGTCACCCGGATGGACGCCGGCGTCGTCTACACCGCCACGGCCAAGAGCTCACCGTGCAATTTCGGCATGATCTACACCACCGACGGCCGGGTGAAGAATCTGAATCTCGTCGTGCTCGACGACGACAAGAAATTCTTCCTGCCCTACAGCGGCGCCGCCGTCGTGCGCGGTGAGATCCTGGACCGCTATCCGCAGTTGCGACAGCTGCTGGGTACGATCTCCGAACGCCTGACCAATGATCTGATGCAGGAACTCAACGGCCGCGTCGATATCGACGGCGAGGATCCCGCCGACGTCGCCTACGACTGGTTGAAGAGCGAAAAGCTCATCGAGTAGCTCATGGGGTCGACATCTCCCGCGCCGCCTGTGCGGCCGCCAGCCGCGGAATGATGCCGCCGGCCAGGACCGTTTCCACCTGCCGGTCCGAAAGCCGGTGCCGCAGCGGGATATCCACATTCGCGGTGACATCGTGGGCGGTGATCGCGGAACCGGCGGTGAGTGCCGAACGCAGCCCCTCGATGCGCAGCACGTCGCCCACTCCGATGCGGTCGTAATCGGCGGGATCGGCGAATTCGAGCGCGACGATGCCGAAATTCGCCAGATTCTGCCAGTGGATGCGCGCATACGATTTCGCGATCACCGCCCGCAACCCGAGATACCTCGGCGCGATCGCGGCGTGTTCCCGGGACGAGCCCTGCCCGTAGTTGTCGCCGCCCACGATGACATGCCCGGTGGTGGCGGAGATATCGGCCGCATGCCGCGGATAGTGCGGATCGATGCGGGTGAAAGCGAATTCGGCGAGTTTCGGAATATTCGAGCGGAACGGCAGCGCCCGCGCTCCGGCCGGGGAGATGTCGTCGGTGGAGATGTTGTCGCCGACCACGAGCAGTACCGGCGCCTCGATCACGTCGGGCAGCGGATCGAAATCCGGCAGCGCGGAGATGTTGGGGCCCTTCACCAATTCCACCGTGCGCGCCTGCGCCACCGGCAGCGGCGGCACCAGCATCGCGGTGTTGACCGACGCCTGTGCGGGCAGATTCAGCACCGGATAGTCGAGGCCCAGCTCGTCGGCGAGATCGCGCGGATCGGTGATCACACCGGTCAGCGCCGATGCGGCGGCGGTCTCCGGAGAGCACAACCACACCGCGTCCTCATCGGTGCCCGAGCGTCCCGGAAAGTTGCGCGGCATGGTGCGCAACGAATTGCGGCCCACGGCCGGCGCCTGCCCCATGCCGATGCACCCCATACATCCGGACTGATGGATGCGCGCCCCGGCGCGGATCAGCTCGAAGGTGGCGCCCATCTTGGTCAGGTCCTCGAAGATCTCGCGCGAGGACGGGTTGACGTCGAAGCTGACGTCGCTGTGGGTCTGGCGGCCGGAGACGATGGCGGCGGCCATCGCGAAATCACGCAGCCCGGGGTTGGCCGAGGATCCGATCACCACCTGTGCCACCGGCTCGCCGGCGACCTCGCGCACCGGCACCACATCCCCGGGGGAGGACGGCCTGGCGATCAGCGGCTCGATCGTGGACAGGTCGATGTGCTCGTCGACGTCGTAGGTCGCGCCCTCGTCGGCCCGCAGTTCGGTGAAGTCGCCGGCGCGGTCCTCGGCGCGCAGGAAGTCGCGCACCGCGTCGTCGGCGGGAAAGACCGTGGTGGTGGCGCCGAGTTCGGCGCCCATATTCGCGATCACGTGCCGGTCCATCGCCGTGAGGGTCGCCAGACCGGGGCCGTGATATTCCACGATCCGGTTCAGCCCGCCCTTGACACCGTGGCGGCGCAACATTTCCAGGATCACGTCCTTGGCCGAACACCAGGGCGGCAGCTCACCGGTCAGTTCGACGCCCCAGATCTGCGGCATGGTGATGTAGAGCGGCTCACCGGCCATGGCGAGCGCGACCTCGAGACCGCCGACGCCGATCGCGAGCATGCCCAGCGATCCGCCGGCCGGCGTATGGGAATCCGAGCCGACCATCGTCGCGCCGGGTCTGCCGAAACGCTGCATATGGGTGGGATGCGAAACCCCGTTGCCCGGCTTCGAGAACCACAGCCCGTAGCGGCGGCAGGCCGACAGCAGAAATTCGTGATCCTGGGCGTTCTTGTCGTCGGTCTGCAACAGATTGTGGTCGACGTACTGGGCGCTGAGCTCGGTGCGCACCCGGTCGAGGCCGAGTGCCTCGAGTTCCTGCATCACCAGGGTGCCGGTGGCGTCCTGGGTGAGGGTCTGGTCGATACGCAGCGCGATCTCCTCCCCCGGACGCATTCGCCCCGACACCAGGTGGGAGCCGATCAATTTCTGCGCGACGTTGCGGGGGCCGTCCCCGCGGATCTCCTGATCGGTCATCTGCCCTCCTCTGCGCCGGTACTGGCGGGATCGCCGGATTCGGGCGCGGTCGTTGGTGCGATGTCCCTTCCAGGATGCGCCGATCCCCGCCGGCTCGCCGCCATTTCCTCGCCCGCCCCGAAACCCGGCGCGCCCGTGGAGCGCGGTGACCGCGATGCCCCGACGCCGGCGAGCGGTGCGCGGGAACGTCCTGCAGCAATCCGTTCAGCCGCGCCCGCGCCGGAACACCTTGCCGGTCAACGGGTCTCGTTCGGTGAGGCAGTACACCCCGCCCACCGGGTCGTTCATCACCAGCCACTGCGCGCCGCGCCGCACGCGCCGGGCGCCGAGGAATTCGTGCCAGGCCGCCACCGCCTCGGCATCGGCGCAGGCGATATCGATATGGGCGCCCGGCTCCCGGTCGGCGTCCAAGCGCTGCAGCAGGATTCGGATCGGCAATCGCGCCGGCACGAGCAGCCGGGCGAACTCGGACCGGCCGGTGCGCTGCACGGGCCAGCCGGTGAGCGCGGACCAGAAGGCGGCCTCGCCGTCGTAGCCCGACGGCGGAATGTCGAAACAGAGCTGATCGACGCGGCTGAGGGTGCCGTCCGGCCCGGCCACCGGCGCCGGGATATGCCGCCCGTCACCGGTGGTCAGGCAGAACGGCAGGCCGTGCGGTGAACGCACGAGCGACCAGGTGTCGTGATCGGCCACCAGGGTCGCGCCGAGATCGCGCGCCGCGCGGCGGGCCCGGTCGAGATCGACGACATCGATGTCGAGATGGGCGCCCCCGTCCCCGCCGACCGCCTGCGCCGCCTGGTAGGCGTCGCCGGTCGCCGGGTCGAGGGTCGCGAACTCGGCGTGTTCACCCTGGCGAGCCGACAACCGGGTGCCGGTGACCGCCGACCAGAAGGCGAACGCCTCGTCGAAACGTGCGGCGGGCCGGTCGATGTACATCCAGCTCCAGCGAATCATGCGCTCCTCCAGGCTCGTCGGACGGATCAGGCGGGACGGAAGGGCGGGGTCGCGAGCTCACCGGCGAACACATCGGGCAGATCACGCTCGACGCTGTCGGGGAACTGCGCGGGCCGCTTCTCGAGGAACGCCGAGACGCCCTCGCGGGCATCGGCACTGGCACCGCGCTGGTTGATACCGCGAGATTCGACGCGATGCGAGATCATCGGATGTTCGGCGCCGAGGCCGCGCCACAGCATCTGCCGCGACAGCGCCACCGACACCGGCGCCGAATGCTCGGTGAGCCGTCGCGCCAGTGCCCGGGCCTGGTCCAGCAGATCGGCAACCGGATGCAGAGCGTAGAACAGACCCGCGTCCAAGGCCTCGTCGGCCTCGACCAGCCGGCCGGAGTACACCCAGTCCAACGCGGTCTGCATGGGCACCAGGCGGGGCAGGAACCAGCTCGAACAGGATTCCGGCACGATGCCGCGCCGATTGAAGACGAATCCGATCCGCGCGGTGTCGGCGGCGAGCCGGAAGTCCGCGGCCAGGGTCATCGTGATGCCCACGCCGACGGCGGGTCCGTTGACCGCGGCGATGATCGGCTTCTGCGATTCGAACATCCGCAGCGCCACCTCACCACCGCCGTCACGGAAGGTGTCGGTCGCCTCGGCGGCGAAGGTTTCGGCTCCGGCCGACAGATCCGCACCCGCGCAGAACGCGCGTCCCGCCCCGGTCACGATGATCGCGCGCACCCGGTCGTCGCGGTCGAAGTCGTCGAAGGCGGCGATCAGTTCCTCGCCCATCGCGGTGGTGAAGGCGTTGAGCTGTTGCGGGCGATCGAGCGTGATCGTGGCGATGGAGTCGGAGATTTCCCAGCGGATGTCGGCCATATCGGACAGCATGCCAGCAGCCCCCGGGCGGTGACCATCCCCGTCACCGGGCCCCGCCCGGCACCGCGCGCGAATCCCGTTGCGCCGCCTGCCCCTTCGACGCGCGCGCCGCACGGCCCGAACAGCGCCTGCCGACCGCGCGGGCGAGCGGTCTCGGCCACCGGCATCCGCGCAGGCCGAGCCTATACTTGACATGCCAGCGCGACGGGCTCCGCGACAAGCAGTACAGACGGAAACGGTTCCGATGGCCGACAAGGATTCCATGGCGACCCAGCGCGACCGCTCCCTGGTGATCGACGACGGTCTGCGAGCGGCCGGGTTCGCCGATGCCCACATCATCGGACGGGGCGGATTCGGCGTGGTGTATCGCTGCCGCGAACTCGCACTGGGCCGCATCGTCGCGGTGAAGGTGCTCAGCGCCGCAGCCGATTTCGGCGACGAGAGTGTCGAACGATTCCTCCGCGAGCAGCGGGCCATGGGCGGGCTGCCGGAACATCCCAATATCGTCGCGATCCTGCAGGTCGGCACGACCGGCGACGGACGGCCCTATCTGGTGATGCCGTATCACCCGAGGGGCTCGCTGGAACAGCGGATCCAGCACGGCGGGCCGCTGGATATCACGACCGCGCTGCGCATTTCGGTGAAGCTGTCCGGTGCGCTGGAGACCGTGCACCGGGCGGGGATCCTGCATCGAGACATCAAGCCGGGCAACGTTCTTCTCACCGACTACGGCGAACCACAGTTGACCGATTTCGGCATCGCCCGGGTGGAGGGCGGCTTCCGCACCACCACCGGAGTGGTCACGGCGTCACCGGCGTTCACCGCTCCCGAGGTCCTGCGCGACGGCACCCCGTCGGTCGCCTCCGACATCTACAGTCTGGGCGCCACGCTGTTCTGCATGCTCACCGGCCACGCCGCCTACCAGCGCCGCTCCGGTGAACGACTGGTCGCCCAGTTCCTGCGCATCACCGAGGAACCGATTCCCGACCTGCGCCCCGGCGGCATCCCCGACGACATCTGCGAACTCATCGAGGAGAGTATGGCCGCCGACCCGGGCGGGCGCCCGGTCTCCGCGATGGAATTCGGTGAGCGAGCCCAGCAGCTGCAACGTCACCGCGGACTGCGCGTGGACGAGATGGCGATCCCGACACCGGAGATTCCGGCGGCCGAACCCGCGCCCGCCGATCGCGTCGGAGAACCGACCCGACTCGGCCTGCTTCCCCCGGCCGACCTGGTGACGACACCGCCGACCGCCGAAACCAAATTCCATCCCGCGCTCTCCCCCCGCCCGCTGGTGCGCCGTCCCCGCCTGCTGGACTCGATGGATCCCGAGCGCTGGCCGCGCCTGATCGTCGTGCACGCGCCTGCCGGTTTCGGCAAGAGCACGCTCGCCGCGCAGTGGGCGCAGCGGATGGTGAATCGCGGGGTCGCCGCATGCTGGCTCAACATCGACGACGACGACAACAACGCGGTCTGGTTCCTGCTGCATCTGATCGAAGCCGTCGGCCGGGCGCGACCCGCCCTGACCACCGAACTGCTGCGCGTGGTCGAGGAACACGGCAACGATGTGATGCGCTACGTGCTGACCACGCTGATCAACCGCATCCACGCCGACGGCGAGCGGCTCGTGATGATCATCGAGGACTGGCATCGCGTCACCGATGCCGATACCACCGCCGCGCTGCGTTTCCTGCTCGACAACGCCTGCCACCATCTGCAACTGCTGATCACCAGCCGCGAGATGATCGGACTACCGCTCTCGGCCATCCGGGTGCGCGACGAGCTGATCGAAATCGACTCCGCCGCCCTGCGTTTCGACGAGTCCGAGACGGCGGACTTCCTGACCCGGGTGGGCGGGCTCGCACTGGAGGACGCCGATATCGACCGGCTGCGGACCGGCACCGACGGCTGGGTCGCCGGGCTGCAACTGGCGTCGATCTCGCTGCGCGGCCGCGCGGACCCCGGTTCCGCGATCGCCACCATGTCCGGACGGCACCAGGCGATCAGCGAATATCTGACCGACAACGTGCTCGACGCACTCGAGCCCGGATTGCTGACCGCACTGCTGGAAACCGCTGTCACCGAGAAGATCTGCGGACCGCTCGCCGCGGCGCTGACCGGACGGCCGCAGGGACGGGCGCTGCTCGAGGACATCGAGCGCCGGGACCTATTCCTGCGCCGCCTCGACGACGACGGCGAATGGTTCCGCTATCACACGTTGTTCTCCGATTTCCTGCGGCAGCGGCTGGAGCGCGACCATCCCGAACGCGTGCCACGGCTGCACCGTCGCGCCGCCGAATGGTTCGCCGCCAACGACATGCTCAGCGAGGCGATCGACCATGCGATGGCAGCCGGGGAACCCGAGCGGGCGGTGGCGCTGGTCTCCGCCCACGCTCGCGAACTCGTGCAGCATTCGCATCTGGCCACCTTGGCGGCACTGGCGGCGAAACTGCCCGTCACCGACGCGGCGGCCGACCCGACCCTGCAGATCGCGCTGGCCTGGGCGGCGGTGTTGTTGCGCCGGTCGAGCCGCATGCACACCGCACTGCAGTTGGCGCTGGCCGCCGATTCGGCGAAACAGCCTCCGGGACATCGGAAATCCGATCTGGCGGTCGAGGCGTCGATTCTGTGCGGAGTGGAGGCGGCGCTCGCCGATCACCTCGACGGCCTCGAGGACACCGTCGAGCAGAGTCGCGCCCGCGCCGATTCGCTGCCGCCGTTCGTATTGGCGGCGGCGGCCAACCTGGGCGCCTTCGCCGCGCTGCACCGATTCGACTTCGACCGTGTCCACGAATGGCACCGGTGGGGCCGGATCTATTTCCGCGACATCACCGGAGCGCTGAGCATCATGTACAGCCACTGCTTCGCGGGGATGGCGGCGCGTGAGCAACTCGCCGAGGAGGCGGCCGAGGAGCATTTCCGCACGGCGCTGTATCTGGCGCGCACCACGACCGGGGAGAGCTCCTTCACCGCCCGTCTGGCCTCGGCCGCACTCGGCGATTTCCTCTACGACCGCGGCGAGATCGCGGAGGCGCACCAGCTGCTCGACGTCGCGGTGGAATTCGGATTCGAGGGCGGCACAGTAGATTTCCTGACCGGGGTCTACGGCACCGGCGCGCGGATCGAGGCGCTGCGCGGGGATCGCGCGGCCGCGGAGCGACTGCTCGCCTCCGGCGCCGAGGTCGCCACCGCACACGCCCTCCCGCGACTGTCGGCACGGATCGAACTCGAGCGGATTCGGCTGGGGATCGGTGAAATCGTGCCCGGCGAGCCGGCCGGCGCCCGCGCAGCGGAGGACGGCGTGGCCACGACGATTCGTGAACTCACCGAGGAAGCGGCCGTCCGGTGGCTGCTGCGGGTCGATCCCGAACGGGCGCCGCACCGCGCCGATGCCCTGCGACAGTCGATCGACGCCGCCGCGCGCCCGCGCGCCGCCCTGTGCGCCACACTGTTGTCCGCGAATTGTCTCGAGACGGTGGGCCGGTCGGAGGAGGCGGAGGCGGTTCTCGCGCCGGCCCTGCGCCGCTGCGTCGAAGTGGGGCTGGTGCGCCCGCTGCTCGACGAGGGCCCGGCACTGCTCGCCGTCGTCCGGCGACTCTCCACCGGCACGGCGCGAAATACTTTGGGACAGAACGCGATAGCGCTCCCGCGGGCCGTCCTCGACCACCTCGGGTGAATCGGTGACCGGTCAGGAAGGCACGTCGGTGCGAGTCACGGTCAGTCCCGCTGCCCGCGCCAGCCCGGCGAACACCACGGCGTCGTGGACGGCCGCGCCGCCCGGATCGTTGTTGAAGTACACGTAACCGTCGGCGGGACCGAAGGTGTCCGCCAGCCGATGCGCCCATGCGGTCAGGGCGCGCCGGCCGTACCGGGGTTGCGGCCGCGCCAATCCGGAGTGCAGACGCAGATACGACCAGTCGGTGGTGCGCCACAGCGGCGTCACCGGGCGCGAGCGCGCATCCGCCCAGCACAGTGCCGCGCCGCGTTCCTCCAGTACGGTGCGGATGCGCGGTGTCCACCACGACTCGTGGCGCGGTTCGACGGCCACGCGCACGGTCGCGGGGAACTGTCGCAGACAGTCGTCGAGCAGGCCCGCGTCCGCCCGCAGGGTCGGCGGCAGTTGCACCAGGATCGGCCCCAGCCGGTCGCCCAGTCCCGCGGCGTGATCGAGGAGCCGCTGCACCGGCTCGGCCGGCTCGCGGAGGCGTTTGACGTGGGTGAGGAAGCGGCTGGCCTTCACGGCCACGACGAAATCCTCGGGTGTGCGTTCCCGCCAGGCCGCGAAGACCTCACGACTGGGCAACCGATAGAAGGCGTTGTTGCTCTCGACGGTCGCGAAGGCGGCCGCATACCGTTCCAGCCACAGCCGCTGCGGCACGCCCGGCGGGTAGAGCACTCCGCGCCAGTCGCGGTACTGCCAGCCGGAAGTCCCGACGAACAGGGTCACATCGTCCATCGAACCAGACTCGTCCCGGCTCCGCTCGGACCCGGACGGCCACCGCGCCTATGACGATCGTTATAGTCGGTGGGCCGAGGCCGCCGAGGCCGCACGCATGAGACAAGGAGTACCCGCTCGTGAATCCGACCGATATCGGCACCCACCCGTTCGATCTCGCCACCGCGCCCGCGCCCGCCGGTGCGGGCCGCTATCTGGGCCGCACCACGGCGGAGTACTCGAATATGGTCGGCCCCTTCGGCGGAGTCACCGCGGCCACCGCCTTGCGCGCGGTCCTCGACGATCCGCGGTGCGCGGCCGAACCGGTGTCGATCACCGTCAATTACGCGGGCGCCATCGCCGACGGCCCGTTCACGATCGAGAGCACGCCGGTCCGGACCAACCGCAGCACCCAGCACTGGCTGCTGACGCTGACCCAGGACGACGCGGTGACCACCACCGCGACCGTCGTCTGCGGCGCCCGGCGGCCCACCTGGTCCGATACCGAGATCGAACCGCCCGCCGCGCCGCCCGCCGAATCGGTGGCCGTGGCGCAACCGCCGGAGTTCCCGGTGTGGATGCGCAACTACGAGATGCGATTCGTCGAAGGCGGCGGGCCGATCGCGTCGGATCCGCGGGAACAGCCGACCTCCACGACCACGCTCTGGGTGCGAGACCTCCCGGCTCGTCCGGTGGACTTTCCCGCGGTGACGGCCCTGGCCGATGTCTTCATCCCGCGGGTGATGGTGCGACAGGGCCGGATGATCGCCGCCAGTACCGTCTCGCTCACCGTCTACTTCCACGCCGATGCGGCCGCTCTCGCCGCCCACGGCGACCGTCCGGTACTCGCCACCGCGCGGGGACAGCATTTCGGCGGCGGCTATTTCGATCAGTCCGCACAACTGTGGGGCGCCGACGGCAGGCCGCTGGCCACCACGCATCAGCTGGTCTACTTCAAGGACTGAACCGGCATCGCGACCGGCCGCAGCGGGTATGCCCCGAGCATGCAGTGGTTCACGGCGCCCGAGTACTGGTTCGCGCGCGAGGTGTTCCAACGCGGCCTCGCGGTCGTCTATCTGATCGCGTTCGTGGGCGCCGCGCGGCAGTTCCGGGCGCTCATCGGCGCCGGGGGCATGCTGCCGGTGCCCGCCTTCCTGGCCCGGTCGTCGTTCCGGGGATCGCCGAGCATCTTCCATCTGCACTATTCGGACCGGTTCTTCGCCGGTGTCTCCTGGGCCGGTGCGGCGCTGGCGGTGGCACTGGCGGCGGGGGCGGGCGATCAGGTGCCGCTGTGGGCGGCGATGCTGCTGTGGCTGGCGGCGTGGGTTTTGTATCTGTCGATCGTCAACGTGGGCCAGGCCTGGTATTCGTTCGGCTGGGAATCGCTGCTGCTGGAGACGGGATTTCTGGCGGTCTTTCTCGGCAACGGTCACACCGCGCCACCCATTCTCGTGCTGTGGCTGGCGCGCTGGCTGCTGTTCCGGGTGGAGTTCGGCGCGGGGTTGATCAAACTGCGCGGCGACCCCTGCTGGCGCGATCTGACCTGCCTGTACTACCACCACGAAACCCAGCCCATGCCCGGCCCGCTGAGCTGGCTGTTCCACCACCTGCCCAAACCGCTGCACCGCGTGGAGGTGGCCGCGAACCACATCGCCCAACTGGCCGTGCCGTTCGCGCTGTTCACCCCGCAGCCGATCGCGAGTGTCGCCGCGGCCGTCGTCGTGATCACCCAGCTGTGGCTGGTCGCCTCGGGCAATTTCGCCTGGCTCAACTGGTTGACGATCCTGCTGGCCTGTACCGCGATCGACGCCCGCTCGGCCGCGACCGTGCTGCCGCTACCCGCTCAGCCCGCCTTCGCGGATCCGCCGATATGGTTCGTCGCGGTGGTCTGCGCCTTCACGGCCGCGGTGGCCGTTCTCAGCTATTGGCCGATACGCAATCTGTTGTCCGGGCACCAGCGAATGAACGCCAGCTTCAATCGGTACCACCTGGTCAACACCTACGGCGCGTTCGGGCGGATCGAGCGCCGGCGATGGGAACTGGTGGTCGAGGGCACCCACGACCGGCACATCACCGAGCAAACCCGTTGGGAGGAATACGATTTCAAGGGTAAGCCCGGCGATCCGCATCGGCTGCCCCGCCAATGGGCGCCCTACCATCTGCGCCTGGACTGGCTGATGTGGTTCGCCGCCATCTCCCCGATCTACGCCCGCTCCTGGCTGGGCCCGTTCCTGCGGCGGCTGCTGATCAACGACCCGGCCACCCTGCACCTGTTGCGGCACAACCCTTTCCCGGACTTGCCGCCCGCCCATGTGCGAGTGCGCCAGTACCTCTACCGATTCAGCACCCGGGAAGAGCTGCGCCGCGACCATGTGTGGTGGCACCGCGACGCGGTCGGCGACTACGTGCCGCCCACCGCCCTCGCCTCCCCGCGGATCCGGCACGGGTGAGTCGTCCCGGACGCCGATCAGGTCAGAACGGAGCGCTGCCCGACCCCGACGTATTCGCCCAGTGGGCGGATCAACGCGTTCGAGGCGCCCTGTTCGATGATGTGCGCGGCCCAGCCGGTGATCCGGCTCATCACGAAGATCGGGGTGAAGGTCTCGATGTCGAATCCGAGCAGGTAATACGCCGGGCCGGTGGGAAAGTCGAGATTCGGCGCGATCCCGGTGGCCTCGGCCATCGTGCGTTCGAGTATCTCGTATATGCGCACCCACCGGCCGCCGTCGGTGGCAGCGGCGATATCGAGCAATGCCCGCTTCATCGTCGGCACCCGGGAATCGCCGTGCTTGTAGACCCGGTGGCCGAATCCCATCACCCTGTCCTTGTCCGCCAGCTTCTTCCGCAACCATGCTTCGGCTCGCTCGGGCTCGCCGATCTCGAGCATGTCGCGCATGACGGCCTCGTTCGCCCCGCCGTGCAGCGGCCCCTTCAGCGCGCCGATAGCGGCGGTGACCGCGCTGTAGATATCCGACTGCGTCGAGGTCACCACGCGCGCGGCGAACGTCGAGGCGTTGAAACTGTGCTCCGCGTAGAGAATCAGCGAGACTTCGAACGCTTTCACCAGCTCCGGCGCCGGCACGGTCCCGAAACACATGTTCAGGAAATTCTGCGCGTATCCCAGATGCGAATGCGGCGTGATCGGATCGAGTCCGTGCCGACGGCGATGGTCGGCGGCCACGATGGTCGGCAGCACCGCCAGCATGCGTAACGCTTTGGCGCGGTTGGCTTTCGGCGAATTGTCGTCCTCGAGCGGATCCTCGGCGCCGACGTAGCTGATCGCGGTGCGCACCACATCCATCGGATGGCAGGTGTCGGGCAATTTCGTCACCAGCGAGAGCAGCGATCGATCGGCCCGTCGCGCCGCGCGTTCCTGCTGGCAGAACCGTTCCAGCTGAGCGTCGTTCGGCAGTTCGCCGTACCACAGCAGATAGGCGACCTGTTCGAAAGTGCAGTGCGCCGTTAGATCCTGGACGGCATATCCGCGGTAGGTCAGCGAATTCGTTTCCGGCACCACCTTGGAAATCGCGGTGGTGTCGACGACGACGCCCGCCAGGCCCTTGTTGATCGCCGGAGTCGCGGACTTCGTCATCACTGGTTCCTTCCGAGAGTGAAAGTGAATATGTCGGAATCGAATTCGTTGTAGCGCTCGTATCGCAGCAGTTCGTAGAGGCGGCTGCGATGTTGCATCCGATCCAGCAGTCCCGCCTGGGTGCCGGTCTCGTGGATTTCGCGCAATCCGGTCTCGGCCGCCCACATCGCCAGGCGCAAAGTGGACACCGGATAGATCACCGCGTTGTAGCCGATCGATTCCAGGGTCCGCGCCGGCAACAGTTCGGATTTTCCGAACTCGGTCATATTGGCCAGCAGCGGAATCGACACCGCGGCCCGGAATTTCTCGAAATCGGCCGCGCCGCTCAATGCCTCGGTGAAAATCAGGTCGGCCCCGGCGTCGGCGTAGGCGCGGGCCCGTTCGATCGCCGCGTCGACGCCCTCGATCCCGGCGGCGTCGGTACGCGCGCAGATGACGAAATTCGGATCACGCCGCGCCGAGACCGCCGCACGCACGCGGCGCACCATCTCGTCGGTGGGCACTACCGCCTTGCCGTCGAGGTGGCCGCAACGCTTGGGATTCACCTGGTCTTCCAGGTGACAGCCCGCGAGGCCGGCCTCCTCGAGCAGCGCCACCGTGCGGGCGGCGTTCATCGGTTCCCCGAAGCCGGTATCGGCGTCGACGAGCACCGGCAGATCGGTCACCCGGGCCACCTGAGCGCCGCGGCTCGCGACCTCGGTCAGTGTGGTCAGCCCGATATCGGGCAGCCCCAGTTCCGCCGACACCACCGCCCCGGAGACATAGACACCTTCGAACCCGATGTCCTGAATCAGCTTGGCCACCAAGGGATTGAAGGCGCCGGGGAATCGCTGGATCGACCCCGACGCGAGTCCGGCGCGGAAAGCGACGCGTTTGTCGGCGGCGGAGGTGGCGGCGGCGAGCAATCCGGTCATCGGAACAATCCCTTCGACAGTTTCGGGGCGCGGGCGAGCACCTCGTCGGAGACCGTGAACGTCAGTTGCGGCAGTTCGTCCGCCGACAGCGAGCCCGCCCGCTGCGCGACGTCGAGGAATCGATCCTGTTCGGCCGCGTCGACGATGCCCTCGGCGAGCGTGCGGAATTTGGCGATGTACTGCTCGCGGGCGAACGGCCTCACGCCGAGCGGGTGGGCGTCGGCGACCGCGAGTTCGTCGACGATCACCTCACCGCTGGTCAGCGTGACCTCGGCGCGGGCGCCGAAGGCCTTCTCGGCGGCATCGGTGGAGTGGTAGCGGCGGGTCCATTCCGGGTCCTCGGCGGTGGAGATCTTGCGCCACAGCTCGATCGTGTCGGGCCGGCGGGCACGGTCGGGCGTGTAGGAACGCTCGTGATGCCAGGTCCCGTCCTGCAGAGCGACCGCGAAGATGTACATGACCGAGTGGTCGAGGGTCTCCCGCGACGCCTCGGGATCGAATTTCTGCGGATCGTGGGAACCGGTGCCGATCACCACGTGGGTGTGGTGGCTGGTGTGCAGCACGATCGAGGCCACCCGGCCGACGTCCCCGATGCGGTCGCGCATCCGCCGGGCCAGATCGATCGGCGCCTGGCTCTGATATTCGGCCGAATGCTCCTTGGTGTAGGAGTCGAGGATCGCTCGTTTGGGCTCGCCCGGACCCGGCAGCGGTACCGAATACTCGGCGTCGGGCCCGGCCAGCAACCGGGCGATCACCCCGTCCTCGCCCTCCCAGATGGGCGCGGGCGCACCCTCGCCGCGCATCGCCCGGTCGACGGCTTCGATCGCCATCTTGCCCGCGAAGGCCGGCGCGTAGGCCTTCCAGCTGGAGATCTCACCCTTGCGGGACTGCCGGGTCGCGGTGGTGGTGTGCAGCGCCTGACCGATGGCCTGATAGATCGTCTCGGTATCGAGGCCGAGCGCCGTACCGATTCCGGCGGCGGCCGAAGGGCCCAGATGCGCGACGTGGTCGATCTTGTGTTCGTGCAGGCACATCGCCCGCGCCAGATCGATCTGGATCTCGTAGCCGGTGGCCAGGCCGCGGATCAGATCACGGCCGCTGCGTCCGGCCTGGTGGGCGGCGGCCAGAATCGGCGGAATGTTGTCGCCCGGATGAGAATATTCGGCGGCGAGAAAGGTGTCGTGGAAGTCGAGTTCGCGCACCGCGACGCCGTTGGCCCACGCGGCCCACTCCGGGGAATACGTGCCGGGAACGCCGAATACCGGGGCACCGGGCCGATACGGGTGCGCCAGCGCCTGCGCGCGGGCGTTGGCCACCGCACGCCGGGTGATCGATGCGGCGGCGACGGCGGCGTTGTCGATGATCCGGTTGACGATCATCTCTTCGGTCTCCGGCGCCACCGCGACCGGATCCGTGGCGACCTCGGCGATGCGCCACGCCAGGTGTTCGGCCCGCGGGAACACCTCGGCGGAGCGGTGCGTGCGAACGAGGTGATTCTTCACAGTCGGGACCTTCCGGGAACGTCGGTGAATCGCATGATTCGGACGCTACTCAGGACGGGTACCCGTCGAAATACGTTGCAACTGCCTAGTTATGCGTTATCGATCCGGCGAAGTTGCGAATATTGCGGACAATGCGCTCGTCCGCGAACCGTTCACCGATCGGCGGTCAAACGGTCCAGCAGACAGCTCAGCGCGAACCGCACCGTCTGCTCGAGCACCTCTTCCGGCTCACCGTCGAATTCGGCCCGGCAGGCGGTGACGGCGGTCTCGGAGGCGGTGGCGAACCAGACCGTGCCGGGCGGTTCGCCGTCACTCGGTTCGGGCCCACCGACACCGGTGACCGCCGCCGAATAGCTCGCGCCGAGCAGCTTGCGCACGCTGGCCGCCAACGCTTCGGCCGCCGGCCGCGACACCACGGGGACATCGGGCATATCCAGGACAGTGCGTTTGACCTCCGGGCTGTAGGCGACGACCCCGCCGCGGAACCACTGTCCCGCATCCGGTGCCGCGCCGAGGGCGGAGGCGATCTTGCCCGAGGTGAGCGATTCCGCCACCGCGATCGTCGAACCGGCCGCCGCGGCCAGCTCGGCGATCCGCTCGGCGGCACCCTCGGTCATCGCCCCGCCTCCCGGGCGGCCACGGTGTCCTCCCTCATTCCGCTCCCCGTTCCGTGCCGTCGTCGCCGCTCTCGCGGTACGCCTGCAGCGCGGTGTCGAGTTCGCGTTGCAGCCGTTGCACTTCCGCCTCGTCTCCGGCATCGGACGCAGTGGTGATGTCCTGGCGAAGCTGGGCGATGACGTCGTGTGAAACCACGGGAACCTCCTCCGGCACGGAACGGGTGAACGGTCGGGAAGCTAGCTGCCCTGCTGGTGAGACCGCTGACGCGCCTCGTCGACGTTGGCCTCGGCCCGGGCCTTCTCGGCCTGAGCTTCCTTCTCGGCCGCCTCGCGCTGCGATTCGGCCTTGTCCTGCTGGGCCCGGCCCTCCGACTCGAGGTCGTTGTTGCCGGTGACGATGCCCGCCGCCTCCTTGGCCTTCCCCTTCACATCCTCGACGACGCCCTTGATTCCTTCACGCGGGCCACTGTTGTGGTCGGACACGGAGTCCCCTTCCGTCGCAATTTCCTGACATGCAACGACCTACCCAGCGCAGCGGCGCTCAATCGGACGATTACCCGCTCACGGCTCGGGCCAGGCGGGGCAACTGCCGCAGCGGGTTGTGGTGCTCGACCTCCATCCGCTGGTCGGCGTCGAAAATGTCGCCGAGACCGGGCGCCGGATCGTGGCTGCCCGACTGTGGCAGAGTCAACGCGCTGAACGGCCAATCCGAACCGAAGACGATGTGCTCACGGCCCATCACCGCGGTGGCACTCGCCATCGCGGCGGCCGAGCCGCTCAGCGCGGTGTCGACGTAGAAGGTCGAGATCTGTCGCTGGATATCGAGCACGGAGGGTTTCGGTAGGTCCTGCGGCCACAACTGCCCCAGCACGGTCTGAGAGGCCACGCTGATCCGGTGCGACAAGAACGGTACCGTGCCGCCCGCGTGGGCCAACTGGAAGCGAATGTTCGGATATCGCTGGGTGACACCGGTGACCATCATCATGGTCGCCGCGCGGGTGGTGTCGAAGGTGAACTCTTCCAGGAAATCCGGTAGCGGCAGTGTTGGTTTGGCGTCGTCGGGAATCGCCGCGGGGTGGACGAAAACGTAGGCGTTGCGCTGGTTCAGCGCGGCCATCAACGGCTCGAACCGCGGATCCCCCAGGTACACGCCGTTGTAGGCGGACAGCAGGATCACCCCGTCGAGATACAGTTCGTCGAGGGCGTAGATCGCCTCCGCGATCGAGGCGGGGATATCGGGCATCGGCAGGACCGCGAAGGCGCCGAACCGCGTCGGATTCGATCGGAACAGGCCGGCGGCATAGGTGTTGCAGTAGCGCGCCATATCGTTGGCCTCCTTCCCGCTCAGGAAGGACACACCCGGGTCGGACACCGAAAGTGCTTGTGCCTGAATGCCGTAGTAGTCCATGAAGGCCAGCGCCTGCTCCGGCGACCACTCCGGTGTCGGGTAACCGCCGATGGTGAGGTGGCCGTGTTCGATCAGGGCGGCACGGTAGTCCGGGGGCAGGAAATGTGCGTGCAGATCGATGCGGTAGGTGCCGGAGGGCGCGGGCCGCTGGTCGCGCACCGGTGCCGCCTGCGCGGCGGGCAACACCGCCGCCGCGGCCGCGGCCACGCCGAGAGTGCCGGCGACGGCCGTACCCAGTGCGCGACGACGGCTCATCGCGGAGATGAGGCGAGTGGCGTTCATGGATTCTCACTTTCCGAATCGACTCTGATCGGTCGCGGGTCGAGCGTGGGCGACTTCGCGCTCGACGCACTGCGAAAGACCCTGTCCGAGAAGCGTTCCGCGGTGTCCTTCCGAGAAAGGCCGTCAACGCCACCGGCAGGTATTGATCAAATCATCAGATAAGATCGACCGCGCTGTCAAGAGTAAATGATGAGATCATCAGAAATTGCCCACCGGCCATGGACGACCCGATGGGCATGAGAATCCGGGCTCGACACTGGGGACGACGGCGCGGGTCTCGCCTCATCCGGCCTTGCGCACGGAGGTCGATTCCGAGTCCACCCGACCGCTCGTCGTCGGCATCCTCGGCGCACGCATCGTCGCGGGCCTGCTGGCCACCGTCTGGGGCTGGCGCGGAGTGTACGCCGTGACGGCGGTCCTCCTCGTCGCGCCGGCGGGCCTGGTCCTGATGCTTCTGCCGGCCGAGGCCCGCGCGGGCCGCCCCGGCTATCGGCAGGTGCTGCGCGGCTCGCGGTCCCTGTTCGGTGACCGGCTTCTGCTCTCGCGGACTGATCGCATTCCTCCTGTTCGCCTCCCTCGGCACAAGGATCGTGGTCGCTGGGGCTGCTCGTCGCGGGCGTGGTCGTCCTCGATTTCGCCGTGCAGGCCGTGCATGTCGGCAATCAGCACCTGCTCACGGCCGCACAGGACCGGACCAGCAGCGTCATCGGCACATACATGCTCTTCTACTCCGTCGGTTCGGCGTTCGGCGCGGCCGCCACAACCGCCGCGTATTCGGCCGCCGGCTGGACCGGGTCCAGCATTGCCGGCGCCGCCTTCCGAGGCGCTCGATCACGCCCGCCACGGAGCCGGGACACGATGTGGTGCAGACGCTCCCAGAGTGATCAGGAATCGAGAAGCGACGGTCGTGCGATCGCCGATAACGTCTTCGACATGAACATCACCACTGCTCAGAGCACCATCGCATCGGTCATCCTGGAGACCCCGGACCCGGCTGCCGCCGCGGCCTTCTACGAGGCCGCGTTCGGACTCGGCGACCGGCTGCGGGTCCGCAAGTCGGACGCGGAGACCACCGGCTTCCGCGGATACATCCTCTCCCTCGTGGTGTCCCAGCCGAGCACCGTCGACAGCCTCATCAGCTCCGCGGTCGCGGCGGGCGCCACGACGGTCAAGCCGGCCAAGAAGAGTTTCTGGGGGTACGGCGGCGTCGTGCAGGCCCCCGACGGCGCGGTCTGGAAGATCGCCACCTCGGCGAAGAAGGACACCGGCCCGGCCACCCGCGAGATCGACGATTTCGTTCTGCTGCTCGGGGTCGAGAGTGTGAAGGCGACCAAACAGTTCTACGTCGAGCGCGGCTTGACCGTGGCCAAGAGCTTCGGCGGTAAGTACGCGGAGTTCGAGTCGCCGGCCGGGTCGGTCAAGCTCGCGCTCTACGGCCGCAAGGCCGCCGCCAAGGACGCGGGTGTCCCGGCGGAGGGCTCCGGGTCGCATCGCATCGCCGTCACCGGCCCCCTCGGTTCCTTCACCGATCCCGACGGATTCGTGTGGGAGGTCGAGGCCTGAGCCGGGTGGCCCGGCCGGAATCAGGCCGCCCGCAACGGAACTCGCAACGATTTGCGCAGCGACGACGGGCCGACCAGGGGAAGCAGCACGGCCAGGAGCTTCCCCTCGAGCGCCCGTGGCGTCCGGGTCAGTTCGACCTCGACACGGCTGCCCTCCGGGGCAGGTGTGGCATGGAAGACCCACCCACCACCGGCGCCGAAGAGTTTGGAATCCAGGGTGGTCACGGTCACCGTGTCGCCCGCCGGGTCCCACTCGTAGCGGGCGCGCTCCCAGGCCGCCTCCGTCCCCTCGGTGACCTCGGCCCACCCCTCGCCCTGCTCGTGCACGACGAAGTGCTCGGCATCGATCGTCGGCCACACCTGCGGCCGGGACGGGCCGAAGTCGGTGAGCACGCCCACGACCTCGGCGGGGCTCAGCGTGGAGATGAGATGAAAACGGACCGTGGTCATGGAAACTCCTCGAAACCGGTAGGGCCGCCGGCCGCGGGTTCGCGGTGCCGGACACTCATCGAGCATCGCCGCTACCGGTGCCGCTACGAATCCGTCGGATGACGCTGCGGTGACGTAATCTCCATGACCTCCATCAGCTGGTTCGCGAACTCTTCGGCCTCGGTGCGCACTGCGTTGTGTGCCCCGGGGAACTCGACCACCTCGAGTCCGAGCCGGGCCGCGATCTCGACCGCGGGCCGATAGGGCAGGCACCCGCGCGTTTCGCGGCCGACCGCGAGCACCAGACGGTCCGACACCGCGGCCAGCGCACTGTAATCCGGTGTGTACGAGGTGAATTCACGCAACTCGTGTTCGATCATGAGCGGGCCGTTGGCGGCGAGGCGGGCCCACATCTGCGCGGCACGCTCCGACAACTGCGAAACCTGCGGCGCCGGTTTCATCGCGGGACCGATGCCCGCGAGGAATCTCGCGCCGGCCGCGGCGACGCCCTCGGTGTGGAGCAGGGCATAGACCTCCTCGACCATCGCGAGGTGCCGGTCGGCGTCCGGCAGGACGGCGAAGCAGGGTGGTTCGTGCGCGACCAGTCGGCGCACCCGGTCGGGATGTCTCGCCAGCACGTCGAGTCCGACGATCGCGCCGTTGCTGGTTCCGCAGACGAACGCCGGCTCATCGGACAGATGTGCGAGCAGCCGGGCCACGTCGTCCGCCTGCACCGCCACCTGCTGATCCTCGGGCCCGTGGGCGAGCACGCTGCGCGAACAGCCGCGTGGATCCAGCGCCACGACGGTGAAACGGCGCCCGAGCACCTCGGCCATCTCGTCGAAGACGCCCGCGTCGCCGCCGCCACCGGGGATCAGCAACAGCAGCGGCCCGTCGCCGCGCAGTTCGTAGTACAGCGTGGCGCCGGGGACGGTCAGTGTGTCGGATCTCATTGCGCTACTTCCTCTTCGGTGCCGGACGGCCACTGCGACAGGGTGCGATGCAGGGCCTCGAGAATGCGGTGCCAGCTGGCGTCGATCGCCCGGGAGTGCGCGAATCCGCCCGCCGCCTCCAGGGTGGCGAAACCGTGAAATGTGCTGCGCAGCAAGCGTCCCGCGTCGGTCGACCCGGGTTCGCTCAATCCGTATCCGCGCAACAGCGCCGCGGTGAGCTCGATACCGCGCAGCAGGGCCGGCTCTCCGGCGACCTCCTCGGGATTCATGCGGATCTGCGTTGCCGCGTACCGGCCCGGATGGTCGAGGGCGTAGGAGCGGTAGGCGTCGGCGAAGGCGAACAACGCCTCGCGCCCGGAGCGCCCCGCCACCGCCGCGCCGATCCGCTCGTTCATCTCCGCCCCGGCCAGCAATCCCACCTGCACCTGCAGATCCCGCAGGTTCCGGACGTGGGTGTAGAGGCTGGGATCCTTCACCCCGAACCTGCGGGCTACCGCGGACAGGGTGACGTGGGCGAATCCGACTTCGTCGGCGAGTTCCGCTGCGGCGTGGGCGATTCGCTGCCTGGACAATCCCGCACGGGGGGACATGTACCACTCCTAAACTAATCTACTTAGGATGTAACCTAAGCATATTAGGATCGGCACGGCCACATAATTTTCGCTCCGATGTCGAGGGCGGGAACGGCGAGCACGCGAAGGCCGGCTCCGCGGGGGGCTCACGGTGCCAGCGATTGCGTGCCCAGCACGATCGCCAGGTCGAGACGGGCGGCGTCCTCGGTACCGGGCTCGGCGGTGTAGACGGAAATGCGCAGATCGTCGAGAGTCACGAGCAGGGTGTCGCAGTCGAGGGTGATCAGGCCGACCGCCGGGTGGTCGATCGTCTTCCGCCTCGACGGGTCCGGCGCAGGCGGTGGCGTCTCGGAGTTCCAGAGGTCGGTGAACGTCGAACCCGCCGCGCCGAGGTCGGTGATGAGGCGCCGCAGGGTGCGGTCGGCGGGATAGCGGGAGGCGGTCAGGCGCAGGTCGGCCACGAGCCGGGCTTCGTGCTCCGCCTGCTCCCGCTCGGAGTGCACGACCCGGGTCGGCATGCGAGTGATGTTGCGCCACACCGCATTGCGCTCCACGCCGCGCCACGAGGTGGTGTCGCCCATCAGCGCGTTGTACGGCGCGTTGGCCATCACCAGCGTCCAGCTCGCGTCGTAGACGACGACCGGCGTGTGCGACAACCGGTCGAGCAGTCGTTGCACGCTCGCGGTGATCCGCGAGGGCACGACGTCCGGGCCCGGTGCGGCATGCCCGGCCAACCGGTAGAGCAGGTCACGTTCGGCATCCGTCAGGCGCAGCGCCCGGGCCAGTGCCTCCACCACCTGCGCCGACGGCGCGGTCGCGCGTCCCTGTTCCAGGCGGGTGAGGTAGTCGGCGGAGATGCCGGCGAGCGCGGCCAGTTCCTCCCGGCGCAATCCGGCGGCCCGGCGCCGGGACCCCACCGGCACGCCGACGGCCTCGGGCGCCACTCGGTCGCGCCAGCGGCGCACCGTCCGGCCGAATTCCCACGCTTCCACGTACTCCAGTCTGCGCGAGCGCGCGCCGGCTTGTCCTGGCCCTGGCAGTCCTACGACAACCGGACGACTGCCTACGGCCCGGCCCGGTCGGCACGCTGGGGACATGACCGAAACCGGAACTGTTCTCATCACCGGCCCGACCCGCAACCTGGGCCGCGCCACCACGCTGGCGATGGCCGGCCGCCCGGTCGGACAGCGTCCCGACCTCCTTCTGGTCGGCCGCGCCGGGCCGGATCTGACCGCGATCGCCGACGAGGCCCGTGCGCGCGGCGCCGGGGTCCGCGAAATCGGTTGCGATCTGGCCGATCTCACCGATGTCCGCGCCGCCGCGACGACCGTGCGCGAACTTCTCTCCTCCGGTGCCGTGCGACCACTGCGCGCACTGATCGCCAATGCCGGCATCATGTCCGCCGACACCCGGCAAGCCACGCCCGACGGTTACGAGACGACCTTCGCCGTCAACTACCTCGCCCACGCCCAGCTCATCGGCGATCTGCTCGACGTGTTCACCGCCCCGGCGCGGATCGTTCTGCTCGGTTCGAACACCTATCACGCCAACTTCTGGCGCAGGCTGCTCCATGTCGCCGAGGCCGAATGGGCCGATCCGCTCGATCTCGCTCGCCCGGCCACCGGCGAGCGGGCGCCGGGCATGACCGCATCGGGGGTCGCGTACTCCAACGCCAAGCTGGCGATTCTGTACTACGCCCACGAACTGCAGCGCCACGCCGGCCCCGGGATCAACGTCTCGGTCTTCGAACCGGGCTGGATGCCGGGTACCGCGCTCGGCCGCGGCGCTCCCGCGCCGGTGCAAGCGATCGGCCGCGCTATCGGCCGGCTCCCCGGCGTCTCGACCCCGCAAAGCTCGGGACCGCTCCTGGCCTCGATGGCCCTCGACGAGAAGTGGGCACACCTGCGCGACGGCGCCTTCGTGGTGAAGACCGCGCTCACCGAGGTGCAGCCGGTCGCCCACGACCGTGACCGCGAGCGCCGCCTGTGGGAGGCGACCATCGAGCTGCTCGAGCGCGTGCGGACATAGGCGGCAATCCCCGCTCGATGGCGGGAAACACGTGGTGGCAGGGGTTTCATGGCGGATTCACACGGGCGCGGCGCGGGTACCTGCCGGGCCGCACCCCGGTCGGTAGGTTGGCCGTCATGCGTACCGACGAGGATTCCTGGGATATCAACACCGGTGTCGGATCCACGGCATTGTTCGTCGCGGCCGCTCGCGCCCTGGGCGGCCGCGCGGACGACGCTCCGGCTCGGGACCCGCTCGCCGAGCTGTTCGTCTCGGCCGCGGGCGGCGAGTGGGCGGATCTGATGGCGGGACGACTGCCTGAACATCCCTTGCTGACAACCGATTTCGGCATCCCGTTCCAGCAGCATCAGCTCTTCCGCACCCGCTATTTCGACGACTACCTGGAGGCCGCGGTGTCGTCGGGAATCCGGCAGGTGGTGGTGCTCGCGGCGGGCCTGGACGCACGCGCCTACCGACTGCCGTGGCTGGCGGGCTGCACAGTCTACGAACTGGACCGGCCGCGGGTACTCGAGTACAAGCGCGCGACCCTCGCGCAGGCCCGGCGCGAACCGATCGCGGATCGCCGGGAGGTGGCGGTCGATCTGCGTGGCGATTGGCCGAAAGCCCTGCGCGACAGCGGCTTCGACTCCGACCGGCCGACCGCGTGGTTGATCGAGGGGCTGCTGATCTACCTGACACCCGCCGCCCAGGACCGGCTGTTCGATACGGTCCACTCGCTCAGCGCACCCGGCAGCCGGGCCGCCGTCGAACAGATGGATCCCCTGCCCGCCGAGGCCGCCGAAGCCCTGGCAGCAGACGGAGCATCCGGCTCGGAATGGGTGAAGTTGATCTACAACGAGCCGCGCAGCGAGGCCACCGCCTGGTTCACCGACCGCGGATGGAGCGGTGAGCGCGTCTACCTTCCCGACTACATTCGCAGCCTCGGCCACACCCCGGCGGGCGCCGACGGCCGCCAGCAGTCACTGATCAATCTGGCGACCGTCACCCGGCCGTGAACCGTGTGCGGCAATCGGATTCGCCCGCCGAGCCGCTGTCGCACTCCTACCCCCGGTATCCGCTCAGGTTGTACACCGTGGCGTTGCCGATGTGCTGAGCCGGGAAGGTGGCGGTGACCCAGGCGGTGATGTCGGCATGCTGATTGCGGCCGAAACCGCCCGGGCCGCCGCTGTTCTCGGTGGTGTCCGGCTGCGGCTGCCCCGGCGTGCTTCCCGGTGTCGTCTGCTCCCGGCCCCGGCTCGTGGTCGCACCCTCGGCGCGCCCGGTCGTCCCCGGATTCCGGTCGCCGGTCGCGGCCTGCTCCCGCGCATCCGCCGGACCTTGATTGCGAGCAGGCGGGTGCGCAGCGACGTCGGCGCGGCCAGCAGCAACCACGTCGTGGAGGCGCGCTCGAGTGCCCGCACCGTGGCATAGGCGGCGGCCGTCATGAGCAGCACCATGACCGCGTCCGGATTGTCGAATCGGAACATCAACGCCGCCACCGGTGTCAGCGCCAGCGCCGCGCCCGCGAGCACCGCCGTCCAGTGGTTGTTCGTGATCCGCCGGACCGCGCCGTAGAGCAGGGCGACCGCGGCCACCGCCATCAACGCCTGCGGAACGAGCATGCTCGCGCTGGAGAAGCCGAAGATGCGACCGGACAACCCCATCACCCACTGCGAGACGGGTGGCTTGTCGACGGTGATGAAATTCGCCGGATCCAGGGAGCCGAACAGCATCGCCTCCCAGTTCTTCGATCCGGCCCAGGCGGCGCCGGCGTAGAACTGGTTGCCCATCCCGTTGACGGTGATGTTCCACAGGTACATCACCGCCGTCGCGATCAGGAGCACCGCCAGACCGGCCCGCTCGACGGCTCTGCCGCCGAATCCGGGAGCGGCGCCGGGTTTCGCGGGCTCGGGCGGTACCACGGGCGAATTCTCGAGGAGTGATGTAGTCACGGCGCCTATTCAGCCCGCGCAGCTCCACAGCTACCTGTGAGCGAGCAGTGAGGTTGCGATGAACGCCTAGCGGGCCGGCTTCTGCCCCGCGGCCGCGACCGCCCGGCGCCGGGGACGCTCACCGGGCACGAGCAGCGCGAGGACGGCGACCACCACCGCACCGCCGAACAGGTACAACCCCCACGTGCCGGTGAGCAGATGCTGGTAGTCGTCGCGCAACTGTCTGTCGAACCGCTGATCCAATCGCCAAGCCGGTACCGCGATCGCCGCGATTCCGGCCAGCACCGCCAGCCATCCCAGGACGCGCGAGCCGAACAGCCCCGCCAACAGCATCACCAGAGCGACGAGCAGCAACACCACCGTGTAGGACGCGCGCAGCTGCGTCGCCTGGGCCTGCACCCCGTCCAGCGGGATTCCGGTCGCGAAGCCGTCGCGGATATCGGCGAGCCGGATGTGGCGGGCCTGCACAACTCCGACGAACGGCCCGAACGCTCCGACCGCCATCACGACCCCACAGGCGAACAGCACCAGATGGACGACAGCGCGCATACGTCCACGGTATTCCGGCCGGCCTCGCAATGCACCGACCCGGCGCGATCGTCGTCGTGTCGCGACCGGACACGCCGACAATTCAGACGCCGGTGGTCGATCCCGGGCGTACGACCATCAGCACCGCGACGATCGCCCACAGCAGGTTGAAGATTCCGGCCGACATGGCCAGGCGCGCGGCCGTGGCATCGACGCGGCCGGCTGCCACGGTCGTGAGCGCGGCGCGTTGGTCGGGCAGGATCATCGTGCCCAGGATCGCGGCGGCGGCAGCGGTGAGGGCGATCGACGTGATCAGCCATCCCGTGCCGAGTACACCCAGGGCGGCGCCGGTGGCCAGCCCGAAGATCGGAACCGCGAGCCCGACGGCCGCGTATACCCGGCAAATGCGGTGCAGTACTTGAAGATTCGCGTTCATGTCGACCGATCCGGCGGCCCGGCGCAGGGCTGGGGGAAACATACTGGCAGCGACGGCAACCGGGCCGATCGCGATCACCGCGGCCAGAACATGCAGCGACAGCAGCACTTTCGTCACCGGATGTGCTCCGCTCCACCGCGGCGCACGCCGGTGACCTTCGACGCGGGCAGGCGTCCCGCCTTGGCGGTGCCGGTGAGCGCGTCGCCCTCGACGGTCACCGCGAAGGCGAGATTCAGGCGCATCGGTTTCCTGACGGCCTGATTCCAGGTGAGCCGATCACCGTCGAGCACGATGTCGTGCAGCGAAACCCGTTCGCCCGCACCGCTTGCCGTGCCGGCGAGGGTGCCGTTCTCGCGATGGATATCGAGTTCGACGGCAATCCTGCCGATCGGGGTGGAGATGGACAGGTCCCAAATGCCTTCGGCGGACATGACGCAGTTGTTCCTCGGATGTGTCGTGGGTGAGCAGGTCGGATCAGACGGTGACGGGAACGGGGCCCTGGCGACGCCAGACGATGCCGCGGCGTTCGTAGGCGAACAGCCGCTCGACCGCGTGCGCGACGCGCGGCCCGACCTCGCGTTCGAGCAGATGGAGCCCGAGGTCGAGCCCGGAGGTGACGCCGGCGCCGGTGACGAGATCGCCGTCGTCGACCACGCGCGCGTCCACGGCTTGCACGCCTGTGGCCTCGAGCAGATCCAGTCCCAGATGATGGGTGGTCGCCGGACGCCCTCCACCAGCCCGGCCATGGCGAGTATCAGCGACCCGCCGCAGACGGCGGCAACCGTGATCCGCGGATTCGCCATCACCGCGCGGAGCAGCTCGGGCAGTCCGGTGGTCAGCGTGCGGCCGAGCAGAACCGGGATCGATTCGTCGCGACGCCACTCGCCGGCGGCCCCGGCATCCTGATCCGGCATCTCCCCCGGCTCGCCGATGCGGCCCGAGGCGCCGGGGACCAGCACCACACCGGGTCGCGCCGGATCGAGCGCCGCGGTAGCGCGCAAGGTCAGGCCGCCGGTGCCGCTCACCACCTCCCGCGGCCCTTCCGCCGAGACCAGTTCGACGCTCACGGCACCGTCGGATGCGGTCCCGCCGGCATAGAGCACCTCGTAGGGGGCGATGACGTCCAGCGGATCGAACCCGTCGAACAGGACGATCTGAGCATGCATGGGAATCCCTTCGAATCCGCCCGGCCGCCCGGGCACGGCCTGACGGTATTCGGGCGGGTACGCGGTTCCCAGTGGCGTTTTCGACAGGTTTCGACGGGAAAACGACATACCTCGAAAAAGTCGCTATCACCTGGGAGAAGAGGGCGATGTCCGGAGCATCATGGCGAACAGCACAGGTGGCGACGAGGTATGTTCCGGCCATGCACACCGTCGCCGTCCTCGCCCTGGAAGGGGTCGTCTCGTTCGACCTCGCCGCCCCGATCGAGGCCTTCACCCGGACCCGGCTGCCCGACGGCCGCCCCGGCTATCAGGTCCGGGTCTGCGCCGAACAACCCGAGGTCGACGCCGGCGCCTTCACCTTGCGCGCTCCCTGGGGGCTGGCCGGACTAGAGGACGCCGACACCATCATGGTGCCCGGCACCGCGAACCCGGCCGCACCGATTTCGCCCGCCGTCCGGGATGCGCTGCGCACCGCGGCCGCGCACGGCACGCGCATCGCCTCGATCTGCTCGGGCACCTTCCCGCTCGCCGCCACCAGACTGCTCGACGGGCTGCGCGCCACCACGCACTGGATCGCCGCCGCCGAGCTGGCGGCCGCGTATCCGGCGATCGAGGTGGACCCGGATGTGCTCTACGTCGACAACGGCCAGATCCTCACCTCGGCCGGGGCCGCCGCGGCCCTGGACCTGTGCCTGCACATGATCCGCCGCGACTACGGTTCGGCGGTGGCCGCGGACACCGCCCGGCTCTCGGTGATGCCGTTGGAACGCGAAGGCGGACAAGCCCAATTCATCGTCCACGGCTTCGCGCCCACGCCGCGCGGCTGCGACCTCGAGCCGCTGCTGAACTGGCTCGAGACCAACCTCGCGGCCGACATGACCCTCGACGAGATCGCCGCGCGCGCCGGAGTCAGCACCCGCACCCTCCTTCGCCGCTTCCGCGAGCACACCGGCACCACGCCCCTGCAGTGGCTGCATCGCGCCCGCATCCGCCGCGCCCAGCATCTGCTGGAATCCACCACCCACTCGGTCGAACGCATCGGCGCCCAGGTCGGATTCGGTTCGCCCACCGCCTTCCGCGAGCGGTTCAAACGCACCACCGGAGTCAGTCCGCACAGCTATCGCCGCAGCTTCAGCTGATCTTCAACTCACGGTCGCCGCCCCGGCAACTCATTGCTCACGCACAGCTCACACCCAGCCTCGGTCCGCATGCTGGCCTTTCAGAGAGGGCCGACGCGCGTCGGCACAGCACGGAACGAGCAGGTGACCGATATGGGAACGTCACATCCGAACCGCCGCGTCGGCCGGACAGCGGCCGGGGTACTCCTGGCCGTCGGCGCCGTCGGCACCACGACGGCGGCGGTCGTCGCATACGCCGACAACCAGTCCGCCGCGACCACCAACACCAGCATCACCGACAACACCGGCAGCGCGAGCACCGATCAGTCCTCCGGCACTGCGGGCACCGTGCCCCAGCTGAGCCCTGGCCAGGGCACCGCGCACGCGCGTTCGAGCGGCTCATGACCTCGACACACGCGGCGGAGACCGCCGCAGCCGAATGGGAGCTGTGGAGCACCACCGCTCGCCTCGTCGTCACCGATCCGGCCGCCCTGGCCGGGGCGCGCCGCCTCGTCGACGCTCACCTGAATCGAGTCGACAACGCCTGCAACCGTTTTCGCGCAGATTCCGAAATCGGCATGCTGACGCCCGGCCGCCCGGTCACCGTCAGCGCGTTGTTCGACGAATATCTCGACGCCGCCCTGACCGTCGCTCGCGACACCGACGGCGCCGTCGATCCGACGGTCGGCGCCGACCTCGACAACCTCGGCTACGACCGCGATTTCACGCAGATCACCGCCGGGCCGGCGGTCGTCCCGCTGAGCGTCACCCGGCGACCCGACTGGTCGCAGGTGATCCGGTCGCCGCGGTCGGTGACGCTGCCGGCCGGCGTGCGGCTCGACTTCGGCGCGACGGCGAAGGCCCTGGCCGCCGACCGGTGTGCGCGCACGGTCGCCGACGAACTCGACTGCGGCGTACTGGTGAGCCTGGGCGGCGACATCGCCACCGCCGGGCCCGCTCCCGACGGGCACTGGCAGGTGCTCGTCCAGGACGATGCGACCCAGCCCGCCGCCCTCGTCCGACTGCCCGCGGGTGCGGCGATCGCCACCTCGAGTACGGTGCGGCGGCGCTGGATTCGCGGGGGACGGCCGCTGCACCACATCCTCGATCCCCGCACCGGGTGTGCCGCGGAGCCGGTCTGGCGCACGGTGTCGGTGGCCGCCGACTCCTGCCTCGCGGCCAATGCGGCCGCCACCGCCGCGGTCGTGCGCGGGCGTGCGGCACTGCCGTGGCTGCGTTCCGCCGGGCTGCCGGCCCGGCTGGTGGACCGGCACGGGCGAGTCCTCCCCCTCGGCGGCTGGCCCGACGAGCCGGACGGAATTCGATGAATACCTCTGCGTTCGACCAGGCATTGTGGGCGTTCGGCCGGGTCGGCGGGATCACGGCACTGATTCTGCTGACCGTCGCGGCCGTCGCCGGGATCGCCGCGCGCTCCGGGCGGGCCGTCCTGCTTCCCCGCGCCGGCCTCGCCGAATTCCACCGCGGCGCGGCACTGTCGGCGACGGCATTCGTCGCGCTGCACGTGCTGGCGATGCTCCTCGATCCGTACGCCCAGTTGCGGCTGCTGACCGTGGTGGTGCCGTTCACCGGCGGCTATCGGCCGCTGTGGGTGGGTTTCGGCACCCTGGCCGTCGACCTGCTGGCCGTCGTCGTGATCACCGCGCTGCTGCGACATCGGCTGGGCCCCACCGTCTTCCGCCTGGTGCACTGGTCGGTGTACCCACTGTGGCCGGTGGCCCTGATCCACACGCTCGGATCGGGAAGTGACGTCGACCGGATCTGGATGCTCGTCCTCGTCGGCGCGTGCGTTCTCGCCGTCGCCACCGCCGGCGTCTGGCGGTTCAGCCGCGGTTTCACCGAATTCACCACAGTCCCCGAAAGGAGCCGGCGATGACGGCGACACTGAGCGGAAATCCCGCGACTCCACCCGCCCCGGCCGGCACCGACCGATTGCTGGCGGCCGGCGATTCCAGCCTTTCCGCGCATGCGGCCTCCTATGGCCCCGCCCGTGCGGTCGGCGGCGAGTTCATCGACGTCGTGGCTGCTGCCGGACTCACCGGTCGCGGGGGCGCGGGCTTCCCGGTGGCGCGCAAACTCGCGGCGGTGGCCGACGGCCGGGGCGCCGTCGTGGTCGCCAACGGCGCCGAGGGCGAGCCGGCCAGCGACAAGGACGCGGTATTGCTTTGGCGCGCACCGCATCTGGTGCTCGACGGACTGTCCGTGGCGGCCGCCGCCGTGGGGGCGCGGCGATGCCACCTGTACGCACCGGAGCGGCTGCTCGACCCGATTCGGCACGCCCTCGCCGAGCGGCAGTCCACCGGCTACGACACGCGGCGCGTGGATCTCACCCCGGCCGCCGACGGCTTCCTGGCCGGGGAGAAGAGCGCGGTTCTGGAGCGGCTGGCCGGTCGCGCACCGATACCGCGGGACAAGCCGGTGAGCACCTCTCGATCCGGGCTGAACGGCCGCCCGACGCTGGTGCAGAACGTGGAGACGCTCGCGCATCTGGCACTGCTGGCCCGATTCGGCCCGGCCTGGTTCCGTGCTGCCGGAACCCCCGACGAACCCGGCACCATGCTGGTCACCCTGTCCGGCACCACCGCATCCGGCGTCGTGGAGATCCCGATCGGCACCGGCCTGATCGAATTGATCCAGCGGTTCGGGCGCACCGATCCGGCACAGGTCCAGGCGGTCCTGATCGGCGGGTACCACGGCACCTGGCTGCCGGGCAGCGCACTGGCCGGCGCGGCGATGTCCCGCAAAGCCCTGCGACACCGGCACGCATCGCCCGGCGCCGGGGTTGTACGCGTACTCCGCCACGACGAATGCGGGCTGCGGGTCACCGCGGACATCATCGCGTACCTCGCCGCCCAGAGCGCCGGACAGTGCGGGCCGTGCCGGAACGGATTACCGCAGCTGGCCCGCACCGTCGGCGATCTGGCGGCCCGCGGCCGCACCCGGCCCCAGGAGGTCGCCCGCGTCGCCGATCTGGTCGACGGTCGCGGCGCCTGCCACCACCCCGACGGGACCGCACGCCTGGCACGTTCGGCCCTGGCCGTCTTCGCCGAGGAAATCGACCGCCACCGGCTCGGTTCCTGCCGTGCCCGTTCCCGGGGAGCCGCGCTGTGACCGCACCCGATCGGCCCACCTGGCGCCTGCACATCGATTGGACTCGCTGCGACGGCCGCGGCCTGTGCAGCGAACTGCTGCCCCATGCCATCGCCCGCGACGACTGGGGCTTTCCGCTCACCCGCGACCACCGCGATCCGGTCCTCGACAGCGGTTCGGCCGCCGCGGCCCGCGACGCGGTGAGCCTGTGCCCGCGCCTGGCCCTGTCGCTGCGGCGGATCGGGTGAGCTGCGGCGGATCCGATGACCCGGGTTGAAGACGACCATCCCGGGTAAGGGCTCGGTATGGAATTACTGGTGATCGCCGGTTTGGTCGTCCTGGTCGCGGCGGTGGTGCTGTACCGCACGATCCACAATCACCGGTCGGGTCCGACGGAGCCGCCGGACAAAGAGGGCAACCTGCGGTGACGAGGCGCGCGGAACGACAGGAGGCTGGTTCGGTGACATCTCTGTGGCTCGATCGAACGCCCGTCTCGGTCCCGGTGACTCCGGATCCCGGCAGGGAGTACGACGTTGTGGTCGTCGGCGCCGGGCTCACCGGTCTGGTGACCGCATTGCTCTTCGCGCGCGCCGGGCGCACGGTCGCGGTCCTCGAGGGCCGCACGATCGGCGCGGCCGCGACCGGCAACACCACCGGCAAGCTCAGCTTGCTGCAGGGCACCCACCTCTCGGCGATCACCGCGAAGCATTCGACGGCCACGGTGCGCAAATACGTCGACGCGAATCTGGAGGGCCAGCAATGGCTGCTGCGGTTCTGCGCCGAGAACGACATCGCCACCCAGCGCGCCGACGCGATCACCTACGCCGGTACCGAAGCGGGAACCGACTCGGTGCGCAAGGAATTTCGCGCCTGTGAGCGAGCCGGTCTCGACGTCGCGTGGTCCGACGACACCGCCCTGCCGTTCCCCACCTACGGCGCCGTGCGACTGGCGGACCAGGCGCAGTTCGATCCGATGGACGTCCTCGAGGGACTGACCCTGCAGGCCTGCCGGCACGGTGCGACGATCTTCGAACACACCCGCGTGCACGCCGTCCACGGCGATACGGTGTCGACCGACCGCGGCGATATCCGCGCCGGAACCGTCGTGCTGGCCACGGGCACACCGATTCTCGATCGCGGCGGGTACTTCGCGCGACTGGAGCCGCACCGCTCCTACGCGGCCGCGTTCCGGGTGCCCGGCGTATTCCCGCACGACATGTACCTGTCCGCCGACCAGCCCACGCGGTCGCTGCGGTACGCCCCGCACGACGGGGAGGATCTGCTGCTCGTCGGCGGCAGCGGGCACGTCGTCGGCCGCACCCGCTCGGAGAAGGCGCACGTCGCCGACATGTATACCTGGACGCGCACCCACTTCCCCGACGCCGAGCTGACCCACCGCTGGTCGGCCCAGGACTATTCGGCCATCGACGAACTGCCCTACGCCGGACCGCTGCTGCCGGGCAGCGATCACATCCTCGTCGCCAGCGGCTACGCGAAATGGGGAATGACCAATGCGGTGGCGGCGGCCCTCGCGCTGGCCGGCACCGTGCTCGGCGGCCATCAGCCGTGGGCGCAGGCGTATCGCACCTGGCGCGGCAGCGAAGTGACCGGGCTGGTGAAGGCCGCGTCGATGAATCTCCAAGTCGCACGGCATCTGACGACCGGCTGGCTGAGCGCGGCCTTCGGCGGTGGCGATACCCCCGCCGAGGGCGAGGGCAGAGTGGAGCGCCGCGGAATCCGGCCCGCCGGAGTCTGCACCGTCGACGGCACCACTTCGGCCGTCTCACCGATCTGCCCACATCTGCACGGCATCCTCAACTGGAACGACGCCGAGCGTTCGTGGGATTGCCCGCTGCACGGCTCGCGATTCACCCACGACGGAAAACTGCTGGAGGGACCGGCAACTCGCGATCTCGATCAGCTGTGACGGTCCGGCTACGCCGGACCCCTCACCGGCCTAGGGCGTCACGATGGCGAAGTCGGGATCGGGCGCGTCGAGATATCCGACCAGTTCGATCAGCTTCGACACGTCGCCCTCGACGGTGACCGCGCCGTCGGCGATCAGCTGCCGCATATCCTTCGCACCGAGCAGGGCCGCGTGCAGATCGGCGTCGGACAGGGTGAATGCGGCGTCCGGGGTGGGCATATCCGTGCTCGCGTCGAAGTGGACGAGGACGCCGTTGCGCAGCTGGGTGCGGTGCACGAGATTCCGGTCGGAGACGTTCCAGTCGATGGTGATGGCGGCCGACCAGGCCTTGGGACCGTCGATCCGCAGCGCGATGGCGTCGAAAAGCTGTTCCACCGTGAGCGCGGCCGCGATGTCGGGTGCGTCCGAGGCGGTCGGTGTACCGACCGATCCGTGGCGCAATTCGTAGGCGCCCATCAGGAAGAAGTTGCGCCAGGTACCGTTCTCCGCGCCGTAGCCGAGTTGTTCGAACGTGTCGGCCTGCAGCTCCCGCGCCTCGCGGTTGTCCGGTTCGGCGAAGACCACGTAGTTCAGAACCTGTGCGACCCAACGGAAATCGCCGGCAGCGAACGAGTCGCGCGCCTTGTTCAGCACCTGCTCGACACCGCCCATGTAGTCGACGTGCCGCTTCGCCGATTCGGTCGGCGGATGCTCCCACAGGGTGGCCGGATTACCTTCGAACCATCCCATGTAGCGCTGGTATATCGCCTTCACGTTGTGGCTGACCGAACCGTAGTATCCGCGCGCATGCCAGGCCGCGGCGACGGCCGGGGGCAATTCGATGGTTTCGGCGATTTCGATACCGATGGCGCCCTTGTTCAACGCGCGCAATGTCTGGTCGTGCAGATATCCGTACAGATCACGTTGCAGCGCAAGGAATTCCGTGAGGTTCTCGGTGCCCCACGTCGGCCAATGGTGCGAGGCGAACAGCACATCCGCCCGCGCGGCATAACGATTGATCGACTCGGTCAAGTATTTCGACCACACATGCGGATCGCGCACCAGAGCTCCGCGCAACGTCAGCAGATTGTGCAAGGTGTGTGTCGCGTTCTCCGCCATACACAATGCACGCCGGTCGGGAAAATAGAAATTCATCTCCGACGGCGCCTCGGTGCCCGGAGTCATCTGGAATTCGATGCGCACACCGTCGACGACCTCGGTCTGCCCGGTGTGGGTGATGTCGATCGTGGGTGGGATCAGGGTCGGGGTTCCGGTCGAGGTCGTCGGCCCCAAACCGGCGCCGACCGCGCCCTTCGGGCCGCGCGCCAGGGCCGCGCCGTACATATAGGCGGCGCGCCGGCCCATGGCGGTGCCGGCGTAGACGTTCTCCTCGACCGCATGTTCCACGAATCCCGCCGGCGCCAGAATCGGGCAGCGACCCGCGGCGACATCGTCCGCCGTGGTCACGCCTTTGACGCCGCCGAAGTGATCGATATGCGAATGCGAATAGATCACCCCCGTCACCGGCCGGTCACCGCGATGAGTGCGATAGAGCGCGAGTCCCGCGGCGGCGGTTTCCAGCGAGATCAGCGGATCGATCACGATGACACCGGTATCGCCCTCGACCACGGTCATATTCGACAGATCGAGCCCGCGAATCTGATAGATCCCCTCGGTCACCTCGAACAAACCCTGAATGGCACACAATTTCGACTGCCGCCACAGGCTGGGATGCACGGTGGGCGAGCATTCCGCGTCGAGAAAGGAGTATCCGTCGCTGTCCCACACCACATCGCCCGCCGCATTCTCGACCACTCCGGGTTCCAGCGCCGCGATGAACCCGCGCCGCGCGTCCGCGAAATCCTGCTCGTCCCCGAAGGGCAGCGCCCGGGTCGCCTCCTCGTTCTGTGTCCGCACACTGCCGGAAACGTCGCCCTGGCCGCTCATGGCACGCACCCCAATCCGCACGAAGGCTGTGGTTGTGTCGACTCGCCTGCGACCCTGCCAGCGGCGTCGGGAAATCACCTCACCCGAGACGGGTGAGCATGACTGCCGCCGCCGCATCGCCCGATGCACGCACCGGTCCGAGCGGAGATCACCTCCTACGGGTGAAGCCCGCACGCCTCGCACCCGAGATCATCGGCTCGACGGCATGTGGCGCTGCCGCCTCGGCAATCGTGTCACCGACGAGTACCAGGAGGACGCTATGGATCGAGCCGCGAAACCTTCCCTGCTGTCACGCATTTCGGCGCGGCAGTGGGTGGCGATCGTGCTGGCGGTGCTGACCGTCATCTTCGTCGCGCAGAACCATCATCGCGTCGACATCAACATCCTCACCGTCACCATCCGGTCGCCGATGTGGCTGGTGCTGCTGATCATGTTCCTCGTCGGCTGGGTCGCGGGCCTGCTCACCCGGCGCAGCCGGCGCTGACCGGTCAGAGTCCGCCGATTCCTTTTCCCAGGACGACGGCACCCATCACCAGCAGCACGATCGCCATCACGAGGTGGTTGTCGGCCTGCAACCATCGCCGGGCGCTGTCGAGCGGTTCCCGCAGCCGATCGGCGGCCACCAGATATCCGATCACCACCGCCAGCACACTGGCCGCCGCGATCACCGTGAACACCACCACCGCGATCACCTGCCGGCCACCGCCGATCCCACTCGTGCCGATGGCCACCCCGGCCGAGATGCACAACAGCAGATTCTTCGGATTCACCGCCGAGAGCATCGCGCCCAGACCGAACGCGCCCATCGCGCTCAACGTGTCGATCGCACGCATCCACCCGGGAACGTCGGTTTCCGAGCGAGACCGCCACTGCCTCGCGGCCAGACCCAGCAGCACGATGCCCAGCACGATCTTGATCCACGCGGTCACCGTCGACGGATGCTCGTGTTCCGAATCCGCCATCGTTCCCGACAACAACACGAAGATCGTGGTGACGACGACGATCCCGAGGAGCCAGCCGATCGCGAAGCCGGTCCCGGTCCGCGCGGCATTCGCCGAGAGAATGATCAGGATGGCGGCCACGATCGGGATCGGCGAGATCGCGACACCGACCGCCAGGGGCAGCAGATCGCCGATGACAGCGCCCATCTGCGCATCACATCTGCGGGCGCCAGGTGGCGACGGCCCAGATGACGACGATGTCGAGGGCGATCACGGTCAGCGACCACCACGGATACCAGGGCAACCACAGGAAATTCGCGATGATCGACAGGGCCGCGATGCCGATCGCCGCACCGCGGCCCCACGCGGTTCCGGTCATCAGGCCCAGCGCACACACCACGAGCACGATCCCGAGTCCGATGTGGACCCAGCCCCACGTGGTGAGGTCGACCTTGTAGACGTAATCGGGCCCGGCCACGAACAGGGTGTCGTCGGCCACGGCCGAAATCCCTTGCAGGATCGACAGAATGCCGACCGTGACGAGCAGGATCGCGGCGCCGATCGAGGTCCCGGCGGCGAAGCCCTGCCGCACGGGGTGGCTGTGGGCCGGCGCCCGGTGCTGCGACGAGGTTGTCATCTCCGACTCCTTCCGAGCAGGGTTGCCGATGACTGTCGCGCAGGTGAACCCGGCTCACCTCACCCGAATCGGATGAAGTGCGAGCTACTTCCCGGTGGCGACCGCGCCGCCGTCGTTCTTGTGCCGACCGGCGAGATGGTCGATACCGAGTTTCTCGGCGAACAGATGGCGCTGCACGATCCAGCCCGCCGCCGAGAGCGCGATCCAGGCCAGCGCCGAGAAGATCTGTTCCCAGGTGGAATCCGGCGCCCGCAGGAACGACAGATGATCGTTCGTGCGACCGATCCCGCTCAGCACCATGCTCGCGCCACCGATCGAGGTCAGCCACAGCAGTGCCCGGGCCCGGAATCGGTCGGCGAGGAAACCGCCGGCCACGCCGACCGCCAGGATCACGATCATGCTCAGCGCCCAGTTCTTGTCTCCCGGTTGCAGCACCGACGCCAGTTTGGCGCCGACCATCGCGCCGGTCAGCCCGCCGATGACATACGACGCGAAACGGAAGACCAGCGAGGTCACCACCCACGAGGAGAGCGCGCCGATCGCTCCGAACAGCAGCAACCACAGAAACGACGGATTGAACAGATCCGCGACCAGCCACCCGATGCCGAATCCGATCGCCAGGATCCCCAGATGCACCGATCTGATGCCGTAGAAGCAGAGCAGAGCCCCGACGAGCGCAACCACGATGCCGTTCATCACGACCCCTTTCGACCGTGAACCGCGTGCGCGACGATGCCGCAGCTTCACAGTAACCGCCCAGTTACCGGCGAGCACGGGGAACGTGCGAGGGAATTCCGGCACCCGCGGGCCCGCTGCTGGGCCTCGTGCCGCTACAGCATGCGCTCCCGGCCGTAGATCGCGAATTCGGCCTCCCACGCCTGCTTGTCCGCCGGCGTCATGCGGTCGTACGCGGGTTCGCCGCGGCCGATCCAGCGATAGACGGCATCGTCGGTGCGCCACGCCTGCTCCTGCAGTCGGCGCTTGAGAACCTTGTTGGACCCGGTGACCGGCAAATTCGCCGACACCCGAAGCAGTCGCGGGGTACCCTTCGTGCCGAGATCCCTTTGCTCGGTAAGGAATTCGGCGAATTCGCGCACATCGAACGAATCCGGGTCGGCGACCTCCACGGCGGCCATGACCTGGTCACCGGATCGCGGGTCGGGGACGCCGAACACGGCGGCCGCGACGATCGCGGGATGGCGGCGCAGGACCTGTTCGATCATCAGGGCGGAGGTATTTTCACCGTCGACGCGAATCCAATCGCCCTTGCGGCCCGCGAAATACAGGAATCCCTCGGTATCGATGTAGCCGAGATCTCCGGTCCAGTACCAGCCGTTGCGAATGCGTTCGGCATCGGCGGCGTCGTTCTTGTAATAGCCCTCGAAGGCCACTGCGCCGGCTTTGTCGATCATCTCGCCGATCGCCTCGTCGGGATTGCGGACCCGGCCGTATTCGTCGAGTTCCGCACGCACACATTCGCGCAGCGTATCCGGATTCACCACCGCGACACCGGCATGCGCGGGACGGCCGAGGGCGGCGGGCGGGGCATTCGGATCCAGCGCCGCCAGCGTCGCGCCCTCACTGGAACCGTAGCCCTCGAACAATTCGGCGCCGAACCGGCGCCGGAATTCGGCCTGATCGGCCACCGACGCCTCGGTACCGAAACCGCGCACCAGACTGTTGTCGCCGTCCTGCGGTGATTCGGGCGTGACGAGCAGATATCCGAGCGCCTTGCCGACGTAGGTGAAGAAGGTCGCGCCGAAATATCGAACATCGGGAAGGAATTGGGAGGCAGAGAATTTCGGTGTGAGACATACCGTCGCGCCGACCGTCAGCGCGGGCGCCCACAACGCCATGATGGCATTGCCGTGGAACAGCGGCATACAGCAGTAGTCGACATCGTCGCGCACGTGACCGAATTTGTCCCGCGCCGCGTACGCGATCATGGCCAGGCGGCGCTGACTGCATTTCACCGCTTTCGAGGTTCCGGTGGTGCCGGAGGTGAACAGCAACAGCATCAGCGCGTCCGGGCCGCCCGCGGCCACCGGTTCGCCGCGATGGGCGTGGACGAGCGCGGCATAACCGGGGTCGTCGACCTGCAGATACCGGTCGCCGGGAAGGTCGAGATCCAGTTCGTGCAGTCGCGCCATCCCGGCCGCGTCGGTAACGATCAACTGGCAATCGACGTATCGGATATCCGAGGCCAGCTGAGCGTCTCCGCGGGTGGGATTCAGGCCGGCGACCGTGGCGCCCGCCAACGCCGCCGCACCCAGCCAGAACACGAAGTCGGGAACATTGTCCAGCAGCACCCCGATATGGAAGGGCCCGTCGCGGCGCAGGGAGCGCGCCAGCTCCGCACGGGCGGCCGATTCCCGGACCACCGCGTCCCAGGTCCAATCCCGATCACGGGTGCGCAGTCCGAGCCGCTCGTCTCCGAGCCGGTCGAGCAGCATGGTCGCGATATCCGTGCGGCGCACGTCCGCGGTCGCATGGGAGAGTTCAGTCATTTCCGTATCGCCTTCCATCAGCCGAGTCTGGCCGTTTCACGCCTTCGAGTGCACGAGTTCGATGTATTCGCCCGGCAATTCGTCGACACTCAGTTTGCGGATCTCGACCGGACCCGAGTGATACGAGTCCTCACCGACGATCCGTCCTTCCGCGTCGACGGGCCACAGCAGTAGCTGCCGGAATACGACCGGATAGTCGGCCGCGGTGTCGTCGACGGGGATGCCGATCTGCGGGGCGTACGCGCCCGGTGACTGCCATGTCGAAACTCCTTCTGTCGCTGCCGATCATGGCCGAACCGAGTGATCCGGATCACCCGCCGCCCGTCGCTGGATGGGCCGCATTCATCCGACACGCGTCGGATCGGTACGCCCGGCCGCTTCCGGATCCGCGGCGAGTTCGGCCGAGGACAAGGCGATGCGTCGCACCATCAGCGCCAGCGCGGCCATGAAGCGGTCGAGCGCCTCGTCGACATCCCAGCCCATCACCGCCTCGACCTGCGCGATGCGCGCGGCCACGGTGCTGTGATGCAGATGCAGTTCCGCGGCGGTGCGGCGCAGCGATCCGAAGACACAGAACGCCTCGAGCGTGTCGACGGCGAGCGCACCGGCCTCGGTGGCAGCGAACTCGTTGACCCGCAACACATCCGAGATGCCCAGCAGTCGCTGCACCGGAAGCTCACCGAGCAGGACCAGCGACCCGAGCCGTTCGTACGCGACCACCCGGCGCCCGTGCCAGGTCGAGGAGGCGAAACGCAACGCCCGCCGCGCCTGCTCCCACGACGTGGCGGCCGCGTAGGCCGGCAACCGCTCCCCCATCCCCACCCACGGCCCGCACGCACCCCGGCGCGACGCCGGAAATTTGTGCACCACAGCCGAATTCAACACATCCGACAGCTCCCGGCAGCCTTCCCGGTCCTGGATCAGCACCGCGGTGGTCGCGCCGATCGGCGCCGAACGCACCAGCCGCACCCGGGCGCCGATGATCCGGACCGCTTCCACCGCACCGGGTCCCGATACCGCGAGCACCCGCATCGGCTGCGCCGGGTCGATGCCGAGCAGGCGCATGGCCCGCACGCGATCCTCGCGCCGCTGCTTCTCCGACAACACCAGCTCCAGCAGCGCGGGATCGTCCAGACCCGTCGGCCCCGCCACCGAACCGCGCACCGCCACCACCCGTAGACAGTGCCGCAGCCGATCCACCAGGACCGCGTCGAGGGCGTGCGCGGCGCCGGCCCGCTCCAGCCACACCGCCGGCTCGCCGATCACCTCCGGCGGCGGCATCACCGCCGGCAGCGGACGCCCCGCCGCGTCGTAGCGAATCGTGGTGCCGGACGGCCACCTCGCCCCCGCCGGACATTCGGCCAGTAGCGCCGCGGCGCGGACCACCGCATCCGCGTTGGCGTCGGATTCGTCGAAACCGTCGAAGTATCGGATCAGCCGCAGCACGGCGTCCGGGTCCGCACCGAGTTCGCGCAGTCTCGGCGCCTCGGCACCCGGCTCGTCCATTCGCCCACCTCCACTCCGGCGAGTCCGCCGCTCAGAATGGCAAGAGTGTGGCGGCACGCCGGGTCCTTCCGGCGAATCCTCCCGCTGGGTGGGCCTCAGGCGATGGCGCCGTTGGCGAAGAGAACCTGGCCGTTGATCCAGCGGCCGGGGCCCGCGAGGAAGGCGACCGCTTCGGCGATGTCCTCGGGCGTGCCGAGTCGTTCCAGCGGAGACTGCGCGGCGAGGCGGTCGACGGCCTCCTGATCCTTTCCGTCGAGGAACAGGGGCGTGGCGGTCGGGCCCGGGGCGACCGCGTTCACGGTGATGTCGCGGCCTCGCAGTTCGCGGGCCAGGATCAGGGTCATCGCCTCGACCGCCCCCTTGCTCGCGGCGTAGGCGGCGTACCCGGGAGGCGCCAGGCGGGTCACCGAGGTGGAGAAGGTGATGACGGCGCCACCCGCGCGCACGCGCCGCGCGGCCTGCTGGGCGACCACGAAGGTGCCGCGAATGTTGATGCGGTGCATGCGATCCAGGGCGTCGAGATCGAAGTCTGCGACCGGCCCCAGCGTCATGATCCCGGCCGTGTCGACGACCACATCGATCCCGCCGAAGGCGGCCTCGACGGCGTCGAACACGGCGGCCATCGCGTGTTCGTCGGCCACGTCGCCGCCCACCGCGAGGGCTTGGCCGCCGCGCCCTTCGAGTTCGGTCACGAGCTCGTCGGCCGTGGCCTTGTTGCCGGCGTAGTGCACGCCGACGGCCATCGCGTCGGCGGCGAGGCGCCGGGCGACGGCGCGACCGATGCCGCCCGAGGCTCCCGTCACCAGTGCGACGCGCGTGTGTTCGGCCATGATGCCTCCTCGAAACTTATGAACTCCGCGTCCATATAAACAGATTGTGGACGCTGCGTCCATATGTCACGCTGAGAACGTTCGGAAAAGGAGGGTGAGGATGCCGGAACAAGACGACGTGGCACGCCCGCGACGAGGCCGTGGCCGCCGTCCGGCCGCCGAAGTGCGCGCCGAGGCGCTCGACGCCGCCGGCGCGCTGCTGCTCGAGTCGGGGATGGGCGCGTTCACCATCGAGGCGGTCGCGGAGAAGGCCGGCGTCAGTAAGACGACGCTGTACAAGTGGTGGCCGTCGAAGGGCGCGCTCGCACTCGACGGATACTTCCACGCCGTCGAATCCGCCCTGACCTTTCCCGACACCGGCGATATCGAGGCCGATCTGACCGCGCAGCTCTGCTCGTTCGTCCACGTCCTCACGCGCACCCGCGCCGGGCGGGTGATCGCCGAACTCATCGGCCAGGCCCAAACCGATCCGGACCTGTCCGCCGCCCTGCTGGAACGCTATTCCGGACCGCGCCGCCGGCTGGCCGTGGAGGCCATGCGCCGCGCACAGGAGCGCGGGCAACTGCGTGCCGATGTCGACTCGGAGATCCTCGTGGACCAGCTGTGGGGCGCCTGCTACCACCGCCTGCTGCTGCCGAACCTGCCCCTCGGCGAGCACTTCGCCACCACCCTGGTCGCCAACGTCCTGCACGGCACGGCTACGTCGGCCGACGGCCGAAAACCGGTCCGCGAGGCATGAATACACTCACCACGTCCGCGAGCCGATCGATCGATGGGAGTGCCGTGCCGTTCCCCCCGCCCGAGCCGTACGCGCACGGGACGCCCACAGTCGGCGACGAGCACGACGATCTTCCGCGGGCGACGGCCGAACGGCCTCACCTCTCCGCGTTCCGCCTGCGGTATGCGCCGGCGACGATCGAGGCCGCGCGGCGGGCGATCGCCGGATCCGGGGTGCGGAGGTCGGGCGCGTGAGGGCGGCGTGGGGGCGGATCGCGCTCGAATCGCTTGCCGCAGTCGCGACCGTGGTGGGCGCCGCCGGTGTGGCTCTGCATTTCAATCGAACCGAGTCCCGGTGGCTGGTTCTGGCGGCGTCGGGCGCGCCGTATCTGATGTGTGCCGCACTGGCCGGAGTGGCGCTGTTCGCTGCCGCGAAGCGGTGGGCCGGGGTCGCGGTCGCCATTGCCGTTGCGGGCGTGGCGATCTGGACGCAAGCTCCGCTGTATGTCGGCCACTCTCCCGGCGATCACGGCACGCCGGTGACGGTGATGCAGGCCAATCTGCTGTTCGACGGCGCCGATCCGCAGGCGCTGATCGAGCAGGTGCGCGAACGCAAGGTCGACATCCTCACCGTGGAGGAACTGACTCCGGCCGCGGTGCGCGCACTCGAGGGCGTGGGCCTGGACCGGTTGCTGCCGCATCGGTATCTGTCACCCGGGCGGACCGCCACCGGTACCGGGATCTGGAGCGCCCATCCCCTCTCGGACACGGTGGAATACGACGGATTCGTCCTGAACCAGCTCTCCGCGACCGCGACCGTCCCGGGAGCCGGACCGGTCACCGTCTATGCCTTCCATCCGGTGCCCCCGATCTCCGGAACGCACCTGTGGGCCGACGAATTGTCCCGGCTGCGAACCATTCTCGACCGCTCGCCCGCGGATCGGCCGGTGATCGTCGGCGGCGATTTCAACGCCACCTTCGACCATGCCCAATTCCGCGCGATGCTCTCGGGCCGGTTCCACGACGCGGCCGAACAGGAGGGCGCCGGCCACCTCGTCACCTATCCCACCGACAAGCGCTGGCCACCACTGGTCGGCATCGACCACATCCTGGTCGCCGACGGCCGCGCGGACACCGTCGACACGTTCCGCCTGCCCGGCGCCGATCACAAGGCGCTCATCGCACAACTGCGCCTCCGCCCGCACTAGCCCCGATCGACTCCGGCCGGTTGTCGGTACCCGCCGCTATCGTCGGCATATGCATCCGGCCACCGCAGTCGTCGCGGACATCGTCGCGGCGATCACGCCGCTGGACCCGGTGGAGCAGGAGCACCTCGACCAGACGCTGTCCTGGCTGGACGACACCGACGACATCTTCCGGCGAGAACCTCCCGCCACACCGCCGCAGCACCTCGTTTCGTATGTGGTGGTCGTCGATCCGGATGCCCGCGCGGTATTGCTCGGCGCGCATCGCAAGTCCGGACTGCACCTGCCGATGGGCGGTCACGTGGACCCCGCCGAAAACCCCTTGCACACAGCGCGACGCGAGGCCGCCGAGGAACTCGGAACGCAGGCCGAGTTCACCGTTGTCGGCGAACGCCCCCTGTTTCTGACCATCACCCGGACCGTCGGAGCGCATCCACACCGCGACGTCTCGCTGTGGTACGTGGTGCGCGGCGACCGCGAACGTCCCTTCGCACTAGACCCACGAGAATTCGCCGATGGGCGATGGTGGGACATCGATGACGACGCCATCCCTGAATCCGACCCCCACCTGAGCCGGTTCCTCACCAAACTGCGCACCGCGCTGTCGGCGCGGTAGCAGCCCGGCCGCCCTCGACTACGCACCCGAGTCCGCCGACCGGGAACGTTCAGGGCTTGTGTTCTTCGAGGTGCGTCCAGTAGCCGGGGGCGAAATACGTGTACTTCGCCGCCGTGTAAACCGCCAGCACTCCCCCCTCGAGGAACTTGAAATTGTCCTCCGGGTCGGGGAAAGACTGTTCTCGGTCCGGCCCACTCGCTGTCGTGTATACGCGGAAAGGCATGACAACCACGGTATCCCTCTCGCGGGGACGGCGGACCGACCTGACCGTCTTCTACACCAACGATTTTCCGAGCGCCTGCCGCCGCCGCATATCCTCGAGGTACCCGTCGAACGGGTAGCTGCGCCAGTGTTCGGGCAGGCGCTTCAGCACCGTTCCGATGGTTCGCATCGCGATCTCGAAGGCGCGCTGCCGCCGCGGACCCCATCCGAGCCCCAGCGCGTCGCGGAACTGCTGAGGAAGGAAGCCGGTGGTGAAGAAGCGATTGAACCGCGCGAAGGCGACTCGCTCGACACGGCTGTACGGCCCCAGGCCGATGACCTGATCCAGCAGATAGCGGCGAACCTCGTCGTCGAACGAGATCTCGCCGAGCTTGGCGTTCCAGTACTCCTCGAAGGCCGCCCGGTCCGGCGGCCACAGCCGTTCCGGCATCTGCAAGGTGGTACCGAAGCGTGCGGACTCACGGTAGAACTCCTCCGCCAAGTTATCGTCGATTCTTCCGTAGAAGAACCGGGTCGAATCGTCGACGCCACGATAGATGCAGGCGGCCACCCAGAGCTGGAGTTGCGGGTCGAAGGCGTTGTAGCGGACCGGGCTGCCGGGACGCGAACGCACCTGCCGATGCGAGGTGTCCACAGCGGCACGGTAGGCGGCACGGTCGTCTTCGGTCCCGAGCATGGCCACCGCCAGATAGGTCAGCGTGGTGCGACCGCGCTTGCGCGGATGCCGCGCGTATTGGCCGCTCTCCACGGTACTTTCGACAACTCCGCGGCCGACCGGCGGCAAACCGAGTTGCATCACGACATTCGCCGGGCCGCCCAGCAATGCCGCGGGACCGGCCATGTACTGCCGCCGGTGGGCGAGTCCGGCATCCGGCGTCGGGGCCGCGGCGGCGGTTCGGGCGGCTCGATTCATACGTATCACTCCGTGGATCACTGAGACATAAGACGTCTCATCTTCTCACCATCCGAAGGTCGACGGCAATGCCCCCGGAACCGGGGCAGCCCGCAATATGTGAATGTATATTCTGAGTCTATCCGGCGACACGATATGGAAGGGCTCGCCGGCCGAGCTGGGATCGAGGTCTGTGTGGTGCTGTCGAGTTCTGCGAGCGAGCTGGTCCGGTCCGTCGGTGACGCGTTCGCCGCCGCGTCGGTGTTGCGGCGGCGCGGCATGTTCGACCCGTGGCATCCGCTCGATATCGTGCGCACCGCGCGCGACGCCGGAACCTACGGCCCCTTCGTCACCGTGCTCGCCCACGCCGCGCGCCGCGATCCGACGGCGCCGGCATTGGTCGACGAACGGGGCACCCTCACCTTCGACGACCTCGACCGAGAATCCAACGCACTCACCCGCGGGCTCGCCGCGCGCGGTTTCGGGCCGGGATCCGTGCTCGCCGTGCTGTGCCGCGATCACCGCGGCATGGTTCTGAGCCTGCTGGCCGCGGGCAAGCTGGGCGCCCGGGTGGTGCTGCTGAACACCGGGTCCGCGGGCCCGCAACTCGCCGAGGTCGTCGCCCGCGAGAAGATCGAGGCTCTGCTCCTGGACAGCGAATTCGTCGAGCGCGCCCGCGCCGTTCCGGCCGGCATCCCCCGGCTGCTCACCTGGGACGACGACGAGACCTCCGCCCTCACCACCATCTATGCGCAGGCCGGGCCGCATTCCACCGACCCGGTACCGGCGCCGCCGCGCCCCGGTGGACTCGTGATTCTCACCAGCGGGACCACCGGAACACCGAAAGGCGCTCCGCGAGACAAGGTTTCCCCGCTGCAGTCGGCCCAATTCCTCGACCGGATACCGCTGCCGCGCGATGCCACGATGGTGATGGCCGCGCCGATCTTTCACGGGACCGGGCTGTCCCAGTGCACACTGGGCTGGGCGCTGGGTAATCGAATCGTCTTCCGACAGCGCAAGTTCGATCCGGTTCGCACGCTCGCCGCGGTGGCCGAATACGGCGCCGCGACCCTCGTGCTGGTGCCGACGATGTTGCAGCGCATCGTCGATCTCGACGAGTCGGTGTTGCGGCAGTACGACACGTCGTCGCTCGAGGTGATCTTCGCCGCCGGTTCGTCCATCTCACCGGATCTGAGCCGCCGCACCGCGGACGTCTTCGGCGACGTGCTCTACAACCTGTACGCCTCTACCGAGGTCGCGGTGGCGGCGGTGGCGACACCGCGGGATATGCGCGAGGCGCCGGGAACGGTCGGCCGGCCGCCGGTCGGATGCCGGGTCGCGATCTACGACTCCGACCGCAATCCGGTGACCACCCCCGGTGTGGTGGGCACGATTTTTGTCTCCAGCGGCCTCAGCTTCACCGGATATACCGACGGGCAGCACAAGGAGATCGTCGACGGGTTGTTGTGCAGCGGCGACGTCGGGCATTTCGACGCCGACGGCCGGCTGTTCGTCGACGGCCGCGACGACGACATGATCGTCTCCGGCGGTGAGAACGTCTACCCTCTCGAGGTCGAGAACCTGCTGGTGAGCCGGGCCGACGTCGCGGAGGCCGCGGTGGTCGGCGTGGACGACCGCGACTTCGGAAAGCGGCTGCGCGCCTTCGTCGTTCGCGCCGGCGGAGCCGACGTGGACGCCGAGCAGATCCGCGACTACGTCAAGGCGAATCTGGCCCGCCACAAGGTTCCGCGCGATATCGTCTTCGTCGACGAACTGCCGCGCAACGCGACCGGGAAATTATTGCGGCGGCAGCTGGAATCCGAACGCGTCGCACCCGCCGACTAGTTCGCCGCGAAGAACCGATCCGCCATCGGATACCAGCCGGGGACCGCCGACGCGAGTTCCCCGGCGACACCGAGCAATTGCGCGGCCAGCAACTCGAGCCCGGTATCGCGTCGGGCCAGGGTCGTGGCGAGTCCGACCGGTACGGTTGCGCTCAATTCACGCAGCCGGGTGAATCCGCCGGGATCCGGGTTCGCCGCGCAATACAGCAGGGCGCTGCCCCACCGCTGGCAGAATTCGGCACTGTCCCACAGGTTTTCGGCAGAGCCGACGTCGATGACCACCGTGGGCGGCCCGTCGATCACCCAGCCTCTGCGAGTGACCCGGCCGACCACCGCCACCGACTGCTGCCCACAGACGCGATCGATCACACTTCCCAGCGGCCCGTCCGCACCGACGATCGCCACCGGACCACGATCGGCCGTTTCCCGCATACCCACCTCACCTGCCTATCAGATCCACCAGTTGCCGGCGCAGCCAGGACAGCGCAGTCTCACCGTCGGGCCCGACGACGTAGAACGGATAGCTCTGGTGGACACCGGAATTCACGAACTCCGCGATCTGGGCCTTGCGCTCGTCCACGGCGTTCGCGTCGAGCTCGCCGGCCAGCAAGCCGAGACCTCCCGCGGCCAGCGCCGAATCGAGAAGATCCCCCGCATCCCGGGAGTACCGGTCGAACATCGCGGGATCGGGATTCGAGATCTCCACGAAGAATCCGGCGATACGGCCGGCGAAATCGCCGTCGGGCATCGCACAGTACAGATCCCCGGCCGCACAGAACGTGTAGGTCCGCGGACCGAGCAGACCGAATCCGCCAGGGCGCGGGCCGCCCGCGCCGGCCCCGACGACAGGCGGACCGATCAGGGTGTCGGTGGGTGCGCGGCGAGGATCGGAGATCAAGCCCACCAATGCGATTCGGTCGGGCGCCACCACACCGTGGCCGGTGCCGATCTCGGCCGCGAGATCGCCCGCGGCGTCGGCGCCTTGGCTGTAGCCGACGATCGCGATGCGGGTCGCGGTGCACGACCCTGCCACCGCGGCGACCGCGGCACGGGCTTTGTCGACGGCTTCGCGCTTGGAGCGGCCGTAGACCTCACCCTCCCAGGGGAAGGCGGTCGCGGTGTATGCGATATAGCCGACCCCGACGTCGCCCGGCAGCGCATCCACACTCGCCGCGAGCATTCCCTTGCGCGGATCGGCGTCGGAGGTTTCCCACGTGCCGGGCACGGCCAGCACATACAGGCCGGGACAACTCGGCGACGCGTGCGCGGGGGCGCCACCGCCGAAGTGCGCCAGGCCACACGTCGCCGCCACCAGCCCGGCGGCCGCGAGGGACTTCCAGCGTGCAAACGGAGACAAGGTGACACCTCCGAATCACTCGGCAGCTTTGCCGCGACCTCCGCGCCCGGGGGCGCGGTGTCGTTGTTGAGAGAATGATAAATAACTTATCACTCCCACCGGCCGAGTGTCGCCGGATTCGCGCGAATTCGCCCACGTCGAGATCCGGCGTCCGAAAGTTCAGAAGAGTTCCACGACAGTGACATTGACTGTCGGTCGACGAGTGCGCCACATCGACATCTCACCTTCCGTCATGCACGACGAGAAGGCAATCTCGCGCCCGCGAGCAGCTCCGGTAAGAACGAGTAATAACTTCTGGCCCGTACCTTGCTTGCGGGCGGTTCCGTCTTGTTCCGTCGAGCCCAGTCCGGGGCGTCGGCGCGGGCTCGCGATTCGACAGCCGCCGAACGGGTACGCGCACGGCATGAGTCACCCCGAGAACACCGACGCAGGCGCCGACGCCGAGCAGGACGATCAGGAAACCCAGGGCAAGCGCACAGTCGATACGCCGCCGGAGCACTCCGGCAAACTGGCCGGGCCCGGACCCGCCCGCGACCAGAACGAAGATCCCGACACCTGATTCGGCTCGAGCCCGCGTTCCCGGTCGGATATCACCGGGAACGCGGGCCAACGCCGCTAGTTGTACTCGTAGAACCCGCGACCGGCCTTGCGGCCCAAGCGGCCGGCGTCGACCATGCGGCGCAGCAGCGCCGGCGGTGCGTAGTGCGGCTCGGCGAATTCGCCGTACAGTGATTCGGCGGCCGCGAGCGCGATGTCGAGGCCGACGGTGTCGAGGAGGGTGAGCGGACCCATCGGGTAGCCGCAGCCGCCCTTCATCGCGGCGTCGATGTCCTCGGCGCTGGCGTAGCCCGACTCCAGCATCCGCACCGCCTGGCACAGGTACGGGATCAGCAGCGCGTTGACGATGAATCCGGAGCGGTCACCGGCCTGCACGGTGGTCTTGTGCAGGGTGTTCTTCGCGTAGTCGGTGACAGCGGCGGCCGTCTCCGGCGAGGTGACCAGCGTCGAGATCACCTCCACCAGCGGCATCACCGGCACCGGGTTGAAGAAGTGCAGGCCGACGACCTGCTCGGGACGCTGCGTGGCTCCGGCCACCTTGATCACCGGGATCGAGGAGGTGTTGGTGGCGAGGATGCCGGCGGGCTTCACGATCTTGTCCAGCTTGCCGAAGATCTCGTACTTCAGCGACTCGATCTCCGGAGCGGCCTCGATGACCAGGTCGCGATCGGCGAACTCCTCGATGTCGAGGGTCACCCGCACCCGGGCGAGCACGGCGTCGGCCTCGTCCTGGGTGATCTTGCCCTTCGTCACTCCCCGCGAGATCGACGATTCGATGCGCTTGTGCGCCGCCTCGGCGAAGTCCGGAGTCGTCTCCAGGACGAGAACCTCGCTCCCGGCCTTCGCGCATACCTCGGCGATTCCCGCACCCATGGTTCCGCCACCGATCACACCGATCAGCTTCACAGTCGTCTCTCCCACCATCTCGGTTTCGAACACTTTCGCGCTCATTATCGCTGTTCGGGTAGTTGGAACAGGTTGCGGGCAAATTCGGGACCCGGCAACCGCTCCGTCACCCGCCACGCCGCGACGGGCAGCGATGGGCGATATCGCTGCTCGATCGGCTCGCCTCGCGCCGTTCCGGCAGGACGACACCCAGCGCGGCAGCGGTGAAGGCGGCACCGCACCACAACGCGGTGGCCGGGCGACCGGTGTGATCGACGGTCGAACCGGCGGCGACCGGCCCGAGGGTGCCCAGATAGGTGAATGCGGCGAAGGTCGCGGCGTTGACCAGGGCTCCGGCGATGACGGCGAGCACAACTGGGCGCTGCGTCAGCACGGACCATTCACGCCGCATCGGAGGGACGGTCCCGCTCGGCACATCACCCTCGGCGTGTGTTCGCCGGCCGAGCATCGTCCACACCGGCACGAGCACCGCCGCACTGAGCACCGCGACGGCCCAGAACGCCGAACGCCAGCCCCAGACCTGACCCGGCGTCGCCTAATTCAGGCGGGCGGCACGGTCGCGCAACAACGCCTGTTCGGCGGCGTTGGCGGTGAGTGCGGCGGCGCGCAAATAGGCGGCGCGAGCATCGGCCGGGCGGTCCAGCTGCGAGAGGAAGTGGGCGCGCACGGCGTGGAGCAGATGGTAGGAGTCGAGTGTGCCGGTCGCGGCCACCGCGTCGACGAGGTCGAGACCCGCGGCGGGGCCGTGCACCATGGCCACCGCGACGGCGCGGTTCACCTCGACGACCGGCGACGGAAAGCGTTCGGCGAGAACGGCATACAGGCCGGCGATGCGCCGCCAGTCGGTGTCCTCGGAGGTGGCGGCCATGGCGTGCGCGGCGGCGATGGCGCCCTGCAGGGCGTAGCGGCCGGGCGGAACACCACGACGCACGGCCAGGTTGTGGGCCCGGCCGAGGGCGGCGAAACCGCGGCGGATGGAGAGCTGATCCCAGCGGCTGCGGTCCTGATCGGGCAGCAGCACAAGCTGTTTCGTCGCGTCGCTGCGCGCGCCGGTCCGGGAGGCCTGCAATTCCACGAGTGCGGCGAGGCCGAATGCTTCCGGCTCCCGGGGCATCAGCCCGGTGAGGATGCGCGCCAATCGCAATGCGTCGTCGCACAGTTCGGCGCGCACCCAGTTGTCGCCGGAGGTGGCGGCGTACCCCTCGTTGAAGATCAGATAGATGACCTCGAGCACGGATTCCAGCCGGTCGGCCAGCTGCGGACCCGCCGGAACCTCGTAGGGCAGCTTCTTCTCGGCGATGGTGCGTTTGGCTCGTACGATCCGTTGTGCCACCGTCGTTTCCGGCACGAGATACGCGCGGGCGATCTCCTCGGTGGTCAGGCCGCCGACCATGCGCAGCGTCAATGCCACCCGAGCCGGCTGCGACAACGCGGGATGACATGCGGTGAACACCATGCGCAGCAGGTCGTCATCGATGTCGTTCGGTTGCTCGCCGGTCTGTTCCTGTTCGGTGAGCAGCTCGTGTCCGAGCATCGGCAGTTTGCGGGCGAAGGTGGCGTCACGCCGGATCCGGTCGATGGCGCGGTGTTTCGCGGTGAGCATCAGCCAGCCGCCCGGGTTCGGCGGAACCCCCTCGCGCGGCCACTGTTCCAGGGCCGCCAGATGTGCGTCCTGGGCGAATTCCTCGGCGGTGGCGATATCACCGACCAGCCGGGTGAGTCCGGCCACGAGTTTCGGCCATTCGATGCGCCACGCCGCCTCGACGGCCCGAGCCGCCGGTGAGCGGCCGTCGGCACCATCGTGCGGGCGGCCACTCACCTCGGGTAAGGACATAACGTCAAGCCTGGTCGTCGAGCTGACGGATCTCCAGTTCGATATCCCATTCCGGCCCGTGCAACCGCAGGAACCGCGAACCCCACTCCACGGCTTCGTCCTGCGAGCGGGTCTGCACGAGGCAGTATCCGCCGATGACCTCCTTGGACTCGCTGAACGGGCCGTCGAGCACGCTCTGCTTGCCACCGGTCTGGCGAACCCGCACGCCCTCCTCGACCGGTCGCAGTCCGGCCGTGTCGAGCAGGACGCCGGCCTTGGTCATCTCCTCGAGCAGTTTGCCCATATTCTCGGCCATCGCGGGATCCGGCCCCTGCGTCGGCGCGGCCGTGGGATCGAGACGGATCAGCATCAGATAGCGCATGTCCGCATCCTTCCTCATCGCACCTGGTAGCGCAGATACACCGCGCCCGAACCGAAAGCCTTCGACTCCAGCAGGTCGAGATCCAGTTTCGCCTTGTCGTGAAACACCGGCGTGCCGGAACCGAGCGTGACCGGATGGACGACGATGCGGAACTCGTCGACCAGACCCATATCGATGAACGAATGCACCAGCTTGGGACTGGCGTAGATCGCGATCACGCCGCCGTCCTCACGCTTCAGCGCCTCGATCTGCGCGGCGAGGTCGCTGCTGATCAGCCGGGTGTTGTTCCATTCGGCCGACTCCAGCGTGGTGGAGCAGACGATCTTGTCCACGGCGTTGACCCATTCGGCGTGCCTGCGTTCGGCCGGCGAACTCTCGGCATTCGGATGCTGCGACCAGTATCCGAACATCCCCAGATAGGTCTCCCGCCCGTAGACCGCGGTGTCGAAGTCCGCCTGAATGTGTTCGGCATACGCCCGCAATTCGTCGTCGTAGGCGCGGAAGGTGAACTCGAATCCCAGGTTCTCGCCGGAGGAGGCGTAACCGTCCAGCGTCATGTGCTCGAAAGCCACCACTGTGCGCATACTTGTGTCCTTCCAGGGGTGGGCTGCCTCTCAGCCCCTCACCTACCCCTCGAACGGGACACCCCTGGAATCGACATCATCGGAAAAAATCTTTACCGCTTGCGGCCGACCGCGGCATATCCGGCGGCCGGAGGCGCGGTCGCACCGGTGTCGAGCGTGCTCACATCGTCGGGCAGTGCGGGAGCCACCCCGCCGGCGTGCCAGTCGTCGATCGCCACGATGCCGGGCTCGATCACATCCATGTCGCGAAAGAAGCGCGCGACCCCGTCGTAGGACCGAGCTTCCATCTCGATCCCGCTCTGTCGATAGGCCGCGACCGTCCCCTCGACCATGTCCGGGGCGAAATCGGGGCTCAGGTGTGTCATCACCAGAAACGATCCAGGGGCCAGCGGTGCCAGCAGGGTGTCGATGATGTCGTACACCTCGTCTCCCGGCACGAAGTGACACAGCGCTATCAGGCTCAGCGCCACCGGCTTCGAAAAGTCCAGTGTCGCCTCCACTTCGGGTGCGGACAGAATCCTTCCCGGATCGTGCACATCCGCCTCGACGTATCGGGTGACCCCCTCCGGAGTCCCGGTCAGCAGTGCCCGCGCGTGGGCCAGCACGATCGGGTCGTTGTCGACGTACACCACGCGCGCATCGGGTGCGGCCTCCTGCGCGACCTGGTGCAGGTTCGGCTCGGTCGGGATTCCGGTGCCGATGTCGAGAAACTGGCGAACGCCGAGGTCGGCACTCAGGTGCCGGACCGCGCGCGCCATGAACGCCCTGTTACCCCGCGCCACCGCCCGCACCGACGGGATGGCCTGCTCGATCGCTGCCGCCGCTACCCGGTCGGCTTCGTAGTTGTCACGTCCGCCGAGGTAGTAGTCGTATATGCGGGCACTGTGCGCCCGATCCTGTCCGAGATCCACCACACCGCCGTCGTCGGCCACGGCCCGCTCCTCTCCACTTGTGTTGTCGCAGAGGAGTTAACCACTGCGTGCCACCGTCACACCACGGCATCGATGACATCACTGGAGCGGCCCGGATGACTTCCGGAATGGCTACGGCCCCGCGACCGGGCTGAGGCAGCTGGCCGGGGGGTCGACGAAGATGCAGAGGGCCGGGGCTCGGGTGGGGCGGTAGTCGGCGGGGACGCCGCCCGCGGCGACGATCTGCGCGTAGGTGCCGACGGCGTCGGTCGGGCGGCGAGTGAGCGACGGGTCGGTGCGGACGTCGACGGTGTACAGGCCGAAACGGGGCGTGTAGCTGCCCCATTCGTAGTTGTCGGTGAGGCTCCAGTAGTTGTAGCCCATCACGTTCATACCGTCGGCCTTGGCGCGCTGCAGCCAGTAGACGGTGTCGCGGAGGTGGTCGCTGCGGGTGTAGCCGTCGCCGCGGGGCAGGCCGTTCTCGGTGGGCATGCCGTTCTCGACGATATACAGCGGCTTGCCCGGAAAACGGCGCGAATAGTGTTGCAGCGCATAGTAGATACCCTCGGTGCGCAGCGGCATCTCCCAGATGCGCGGGCCGGGCAGGGGCGGCATCGCGGAACCGGTGGCCCGTCCGATCGCGCTGTACAGCGACTGCGCCGGGTCGAATCCGAAGTAGTAGTCGACGCCCACGTAGTCGAGCCGGGCGCCGATCCGGTCGACCAACTCGCCGTTGACCTGATCCTCCGCACCCGCGACATATCCGACGTTGGCGGTGACCTGAGCTCCGGGCTGCTTCTGATGGATGTAGTCGTAGCTGGCGTTGTGCACGTCCACGACCCCGGTCAGCATCGTGTTGGCATCGGCGCCGCCCTCGCGCACCTCGTTCTGAATGTAGGCGACCGGTTCGTTCACGGTGACCCACAACGGGTTCCGCGAGGAGTAGCGATCGACGACGGCGCGCATGTTGGCCAGCCAGTCCCCCACCATGCCCGGATTGCGCCAGCCGCCCCGGTCCGCCTCCCAGCCCGGATACACCCAGTGGTCGAGGGTGATCATCGGCCGCATCCCGGCGCGCACGATGCTGTCGACGACCGAATCGTAGAAGCGAAACGCGTTGTCGTCCCACTTCCCGGGCGTGGGCTGCAACCGCGCCCATTCGATCCCGACCCGGAACACGCGCATGCCCATATCGGCGGCCAGGCGGATGTCGGAGTCGTAGCGATCGACGAAGTCGACCGAATCCTGCAGTGGTTCGTAGCCGGGATTGCGAGCGATATAGCGAGTCCAGTTGCTGTCCGGCGCATGTCCTTCGGACTGGAAACCGGAACTCGACACGCCCCACAGGAAACCGGGGTCGAGCGACGACAGCGCCGCCGCCCGCATCGGTGGGCCGGCGAGGGCCGGAGTGCCGCTCAGCAACACCGACGCAACAGCGACGAACACGGCCGAGACATTGCGCAGAAACCGGGATCGCATCAAGCCAGGGTAACGAATACAGTCCGTCCGCGCTGGTGATCGGTCACCACTACGTCACCGTCACAATGGGTTCCGCCGGCGCACCAGCGACCCGCGAGCATCGCGACGGCTCGCGGCCGCACCGCATCGGAGGACGGTCAGCCGCCCAACGCCGGCCTGGTCAGATCGTTTTCTCCCGCAGTCGGTCCGCGACCCACGTGTCGATCTCCCGGAGCGCGGCGGCGGCCATGCCGGTGGAGCGAGCCCGCGACCACCGTGTCCGGGTGCCGCACCCGTTCCGGCAGACTGGGCAGATGGCACATTCCGCCGCGTACCGCCCCACGCCGGCGGACCTCGCCGCCGCGAAGGACCGGACCATTCCCGATCTGGTGGCACCCGGCCTGCGGGTGCTGTTCTGCGGTATCAATCCGGGACTGTGGTCGGGCGCGACCGGCCACCATTTCGCTCGCCCCGGAAACCGCTTCTGGCCCGCGCTGTTCCGCTCCGGCTTCACACCACGCCTGTTCCGCCCCGACGAGCAGGAAGAACTGCTCGCACTGGGGCTGGGCATCACCAATGTCGCCGCACGAACGACGGCGAAGGCCGACGAACTCACAGCGGAGGAGCTGCGCGAGGGCGGTCGCGCGCTCGCCGAGCGAGTCCGGCACTACCGCCCACGCGTCCTGGCCGTCCTCGGCCTGGGCGCCTACCGCACCGCATTCGGCCGGCCGCGAACCACCGTCGGACGCCAACCCGAAACCCTCGGCACCACCGCGATCTGGGTGCTACCCAACCCGAGCGGCCTCAACGCCCACTACACCCTCGACGCCCTGGCAGCCGAATTCCGCACCCTGCGGGAGGCGACGGAAGCCGGCTGACGTCGGGATGTCGCTGCCACCGCGGTTGACGACGGCGACACCGGCCGATGCCGCTGTCACCCGATTCGAACGACCCGTGCCCAGCCGGGCGGCCGCGCCGGAACGTAATCCGGATCGGCCTCGTTCCACGACCGCTGTCGTCCCAGCAAGCCCACGACCGTCCGGCACGCTGGCCGGGCCGCCGGCCACGGTGTGTGACCGTCGGTCAGGACAACGATCACGTCCGGACGGACTTGCGCGCGTAGCGCTTCGGCGAAACCCGCGCGCAGATCCGTGCCGCCGCCACCGACCAGCTCGATGCCGTCCGCTCGGCACAGGGGTTGCGCGATCCGAGCCGCGGCGTCGCAGGACAGGACCCGGACGAGATCGCGGCGACCGCCCACGGCACGGAAGATCGCCAGCGTTTCCACCAGGGCGCTACCCAGTTCCGCGTCGCTCACCGACCCCGAGGTGTCGATCACCACGCTGGCCCGCGGCGGGGTGTGCCGCAGGCTCGGTAGCACCACGCCGGGCACTGCGGTTGATCGCCGAGCCGGCCGGCCATAGGTGTAGTCGTCGCCGGCACCGGACGCGGAGACCGCGGAGCGGATGGCGCCGCGCAGCAGGTCCCGCCACGGCTGCGGTGGATGCAACGCCTCCTCCGCCCAGCGCCGCCACCCCCGGGGCGCGTGACCCGGATGACCGTCGATACCCTGGGCCACGCGGAACCGGACCGCCTCGCGTTCCTGATCGCTGAGGCCGTTCGCACCGTCCGGCCCGTACTCCCATGCGCGGTCCAGTCCGTCGGCACCGCTGCCGCAATCCAGCCACGCCATGTCCTGGGTGTGTGGTCCCAAGCGGAATTGACGCAGATAGTCCTCCATGAGTTCACCGCTGCGCAGTCCCAGACTTGCCGGTACGACAGCGCCTTCCGGCTCGATCAACCCGTCACCGAAGGCATCGTCGTTGATCTCGGCGTCCGCTGCGATATTCATTCGCAGCCGTTCCGCCGGACCGGTCAGATCGTGCTCACGAGCGAATCGGTCACTGCGCCCGTGATGGTCGCGCAGCAGATGCGAAACCTCGTGTACCAGAATCGAAGCCAGCTCCTCCACGGCCGTGCGGCCGACGAACACCGGCGATACGTAGCACCGCCAGTACCGGTCCACACCCATCGTCGGCACCGCGGGCGACTCGACGATGTGCAACGCGTACAGGGCGGTGGCCAGATAGGGGCGGGCCCGCGCGGCCAGCAGGCGGGCGGCGCCGAGCTTCTCGAAATCCACCGTCGTGGCCCCCGCGGTCATCGTCTCGCCTGCGCGGCAACGCGTTCCGCGGCACGGTCCGCCTGTCGGGACACCGACACCGTTCCGGCAAGGTGCTCGATCGATGCCGGGACCTCCCACTGCTCGCGGCGCAGTGTGGCAAGGGTGGTTGCGGGAACGACCACCAGATCCGGCGCTCCGGTCTCGACGGCCTTCGCCAACAGCGCCCAGGCCGCGTCCCAGCGCGACTTCTCCGGCTGCCGGCGGACCGCCGCCACCACGGCGTCGAGCACGGCTTGGCGCAGATCACCGCGTTCCGGCAGGTCAGCGGTGTCCGGACAGGCGAGTAACTGCTCCGGGTCGGGAAGTTCCATCCGGTCGATGCTGGTCAGCAGTTCGAATCCGGGGCCGTCACCGACGGTGCCCCGGACCAGCATGGACACCACATCCCGGCCGACGCCGGCCGCGGTCGCGAAGGCGATCAGTCGCAGGGTCATATCCCAGCTGCGCGGCGACGGCCAGGCGCCGCCCCGTCGTGCTTCACCGCTGGGCATGCGATGCACCAACGCGGGCCGGGCAGCGAGCAGCCCGCACACCGCGCGTCGAGCGAAAGCCACTGCCTCCGGGAACTTTTCGGGGTCCAGCGTGGGCAGATCCGCGCGGGGCCAGACTCCGCCCAAGCCGCGCACCACGACATCGGGGTCGTGAGTCCAGGTGAGGTGGACGAATCGGTTGGCCAGCGGCGGGCTCAATTCCCAGCCGTCCGCGGCCGACGAGCGCGGGTTGGCGGCAGCGACGACGCGGACACCGGCCGGCAGCCGCAACGCACCGATCCGGCGTTCCAGGACGAGCCGCAACAGCGCCGCCTGCACCGCGGGCGGTGCGGTCGACAGTTCGTCCAGGAACAGCAAACCCCGACCGGCGCGCACGAGCCGTACCGCCCAATCCGGCGGAGCCAGCGGCACACCGTGTGCCGCGGGATCCTCTCCGACAACGGGCAGGCCCGAAAAATCGGACGGTTCGTGCACACTCGCGATCACGGTGGTCAGCGGAAGGTCCAAGGTTTCGGAGAGTTGGGTCAGGGCCGCGGTCTTCCCGATTCCGGGTTCGCCCCACAGGAGCACCGGAAGGTCGGCGGCCACGGCCACGGTCAGGGCCTCCAGTTGGATATCGGAGCGCGGCTCGGTGGTCGCCTCGTTCAGCAGAGTCAGCAGTTCTCCGGCGGCGTCGAGCCGGGCGGCGGCTCGTGCCGTGGTCGGAACAGGTGTGGTCATCGTGAATCACCCTCGGTTTCAGAAGAATCGGGCACATGCGCGGTGCGCGGTCAGCGCGACGTCGCATGGCGGGGATGTGTGCGGTGGGAGGGCGTGCGTCGTTTCGCCGGCGGGAAGGCCTCAGAGGAATCGGACAGCCCGGTGCGGAATTGCCGGTACGTGCTTTCCCGCTGTGCGGCCGCCTCCAGTTCGTCTCGCAACGCTCCCGGACGCATCAGCGCCGCGGTTCCGAGCAGGTTTTCGACGACGGCCAACGCTCCGGCGATATCTCCGTGACGCAACCGATCCCGGACACCGGCAAGGCAATCCGGCCGGCGGTGCGCCAGATCGATCGCTTGCAGGCAGGGCAGCGGTGTGCCGGACAGTGCGACGAGCAGTTCTTCGCGGCGGATCTCGGCGGGGCCGTGATCGAGCGCGGTCAGTTCGCCGTCCACCAGTGCGATGCGGTGCTGCTCTCCCCGGCACTGCACCAGATGCGGATAATCGTGCCGTTCTGCCTCGAACGACGTTGCGGCCGAGCAGAACTCAGGCACGATTGCCGAAGCGACCAGCGGATGCAGGCGATCGGCCGTGATCGCACCGGCGCGCAGCAATGCCAGATCGGGAAGCACCCAGGTCGCCGCGTACGGCAGGATCGGAAGCGTGGGTACCGCGCCCTGCGCGTATCCCTGCGCGACCCGCAGCGCGGGAGGATCCCCTTCGTACTCGAGGATCACCCGATGTCGTGCGCCGAATCGCACCAGCACCGGTCCGCGCCGATATCCGTCGGCGCACAGCAGTAACTCCGCCTCGGCCGCCCACAGGTCGACAGCACTCCCGGGCGGGGCGTGCTCCGCGACCCCACTCTCCGTGCGGCTGACCTCGGCTGTTTTCCCTGTGCCGCACCGTGTTCCGAGTTCGTCGGTGCGGCGCGCGTCCCAGAGGTGACGGTGCAGGTCGAATCGGAAACGGCGGTTGGGTCGGGGATGCGGATGCGAGCCGATCCCGCGGTCCGGACCGGATTCGTCCCACAGCGCCAGGCTCATGCGTTGTCCGGAGTCCGCCCAGGCCGGCGGCGTGCGGACGACGAGATGCACGAAACTGGCTCTACGACATCGCTTTCTGTGCTGTCCGGTGTCGTATCGAGCCAGAGTCGTCGTGAGGCCCGGCCGTAACACGCCGTCGGAAGCGACCCTCGGCATATGCCAGCGCAGTAGATCCGGCGCCAGATGCCGCAGATCGCCCAGTACCCGGGCGGCGAGTTCGCTGCCGTGAGTATGTGCCAGTGCGCGCGGGTCGACGTCGACGTCGACCCCGGCCGCGGCACACGCTCCGGCCCAGTCCCCGGCACGGCGCCGGGTGGTCGCGGTCTCGATCATGGAGGGCGGCACGGCGAACTCGCGTATCCGCAGCCACAAGGGAATTCGGGAATCGTTCCCGTTCACGGTCACAGGGTGCATCAGCACTCACCTGGCGCGAACGAGACCCCCAATCCTGTGTCGAAATGAGTCATCATCACGGCCCATGATACCGCCTCTCAGAACACGAAGCCACGCAGTGCCAGGAACCGCATACCGCCGACCGCACCGGTGACTACCAGGACGGCGCTCGCCTGGGCGAGGTCGCCGAGGCCGGGGGCCCAGAACCGGAGGCCGGCGAGCGCTGCCGTGCTGATAAGCACGCCGACGAGCGCGAGGCCGCCGCCTTCCCACTGTGCGGTGAACCAGCCGACGCGTCCCGTCGCCCGGAAGGTGAGCCGGCGGTGCATTTCGTTCGCGATCGCCGTACTGACCAGCGAGCCCGCGATATTCGCGACCAGCGGGCCGAGCCCGCTCATGACCAGGAACAGCACGGCGTAGGCGATATTGGCGGCGCCACCGACCAGGGCGAAGCGGATCAACTGGGCGACGGCGTGATCACCTCGCAGGTATCGCCGGCCGCGATCGAGCCACTGCGGGAGTCCGCCACCGAGGGGCGTATCGAAACGCCCGGCGAGGGTGGTGTCCCACACGGCATTCCGCGCTCCGCAGGTGGCAACTGCTCCGCTGTTCATGAGAAGACTGTCTTCCACGCCGCTGTCACCGGACTGACGCCGCGCTGACACGATGCTTACACCGGATTCCACTCGGGTAGCCCGGCGCGGGCCGATTCGCCTGTACCAGCGGAAAGCTCTGCGCGAGAACCTATTAGAGTCGCTCCATGGGGCGGCACGCGCGAGTTGCGCGATTCGGTCAGGTAGCCGAACTGGCGGGGCCCGTCGTGCTGACTTCCGCGACGACGCTGGTGCTGGGCGTGACCGATACCGCGCTCCTGAGCCACCATTCGATCGAAGCGCTCGGTGTCGCCGCATCGGTGCTGCCGATATGGATCTTCTGCACCGCGGTGGTGGTGCCGTGGGGATCGGCGACGCAGATACTCGTCGCCCGCCGGCACGGCGCCGGTGACTTCGATGCGATCCGGAACGTGACGTCGACCGGGTTGTCCGGCGCAGCCGCGGTCGGCGTGGCGGTCGCGATGGTCGCGGCGGCGGCCGCGCCGGTGATCGTGGCGGTGACCGCGACGGCGGCCCTGGATCGCCGCGAAGCAACGGTCATGTTGTGGATTCTGTTGTGCGGGTTGCCGTTCACGGCCGTCACCGCACATGTGCGCGGTGTGCTCGCCGGAATCGGTGATACGAGAAGCGGCGCCCAGGTGGCGGTGGCGGTGGCCGTGCTGAACGTGATGGTGTCGGCGATCCTGATCTTCGCCGCGGGGTGGGGACCGGCGGGTTCCGCGATCGGTTCCACCCTCGCCGTCGCGGCCGGCACAGCCGCTCTGCTCCCGCGCGTTCGCCGGGCCACCGGGCTCGCGGTCGTCTGGGCCCGGGCAGATCGCACGGTATGGCACGCGGTGACCGCGCTCGCCGTGCCGGATGTCGTATTCGGAGTAGTCGGCTACGGGAGCGATGCAGTCATCGCGGCGGTGGTGGCCGAAGCGGGGACGGTGAGCCTGGCCGCGCACCGGGTGATGAGCCTGGCGATCTCGACGGTGTGGATGCTCGTGTTCGGAATCGGCGTGGCGACAGCGGTTTTGGCGGGACAGTGCCTCGGCGCCGGTGACGATCGGGAGCGCCACGCCGTCGTGCGGGCCGGCGCGGCGCTGATGGTCGGCGCCTCGAGTGCGGTCGCGCTGCTGGTCACCGCGCTGTCGCCCGTGTTGTTCCGGCTCGTCTCAGGCGACGCCGCGGTCAGTGCGACCGCTCGCGGGGTGGTGTGGTCGTTGCCGGTACTGGCGCCGATCATGTCGATCGGCATGGTCTACGCCGCTCAGCTACGCGCGGCCGGGAACACGAAAGCGGTGATGTCCGCGTCCGTGTTCTCGGTCGTCTGCGTCACCCTGCCCGCCGTGTGGATATCGGCCGCCGTGCTGCACTGGGGGCTCACCGGTGTCTACCTCGGGATCGTGGCCGGCTGGATCGCTCGGGCCGCGGCCACACACCGGCGCCGGCGCGCAGGAGCGGGCACTACCCCAGCTTGAAGACATTCGCCTTTCCGGAGACCACGGTGTCCTGCGGATCCACCAACGCCACCCGGACCTGCACCGTCTGGCCCTGCTGCAATTGCGCGGGCGACCCGTCGGGCCCGGTCAGCACGACGACGGTGCTCTGCGCTTGCCCGTCGCACGTGACCTGCGGTTGCGTACCCATCGCGGACGGTGCGTCGGCGTTGGGATCACCCACCATGACCTTGACGGCGGATGCGCCGGAGTTGGCATCACAGGTGTAGTCGACCCCCACGTTCGCAGGTCCCACACCTTTGATGTCGATCGTATTGGCGGCGAGCGCCGGAGCGGCCGTCGAGACAGCGGCCCACCCCATCGCTGCCAGGGCGCTGACGAAAAGAGCTGAGCTCCGGTAGTTCCGGCCGGTCATCATCGATCTCGTCCTCCTGGCTTGTCGTACGAACGGTGATACCGAATCGTTGGAACGCCGGTGTCGGACCTCTCGCGGGCCGGCGGACGCGATGACAGGCCCGCACGTACCCGCCGACACCAGTATCGAGCCGTGGTGTGGATACCCGGAAGCACAGCTTCAAACTCGCTCCACAGAGTCGTGTCCACCGACGCTCGAGGCGTGGGACCACCTGCGGATGCGAGTCCGCGGTCACGAACGAAGGTGTGCCAGCAGTTCGTCCGCGGCCGGGTACGGGTCCTCATGGGGCAGTAGTCGGGCAGCAGAGTCGAGGTCGCCATCTCTGACCAGCTCGTGAATCTCGTGGGCCAGTGGAGTCATGTCGCTGATGGCGACTGTCCACTCGTCCGCGTAGCGCCGTACGGCTTCACCGCAGAGCCCGAGTTGCAGCGAGCGGTACGGGAGGGGCCGCAGATGCAGATCCCGCTCGGGATCCCACTGGACGCGGGCGGGCGCGCGCTCGAGCCGGCGTTGCCAGGTGCTGCGGTCGGAATGCAGCCCGGGCTTGTAGCTCGACAGGCACGCATGGCGCAGTGCCCATTCGAAACCGCTGCGTGAGATCTCCACGGCAAGGATGGTCTCTTGATCCGGCTTCGTGCCCCATCCGCAGCGGTACATCATCCACAGGAACGACGGCTTGATCCACGTCATCCGGTCCCGGTTCCATGCCGCGGGGAAGGCGCCGTCGCGGATGGCGGGCCTGCCGATGTCCGGGGAGTATGCCTGGTAGACCGTGACGGTGGATGCCGTATGGAGCGCGCGGATCCCGTGTTGTGGTTCTTTCATGTTGTAGAGCGTGACGCCGAACGACTCGGTCGGCGAGCGAATTTCCGACCCCCGTCGAATCATTCAGCTAGGCGAACGCGGGTTTCCATCCCAGCTGCGGAGCGATCAACTCCACCGTGTCGTGCAGGATCTGCTCGTAGTCCGCGCGATGGAACTCGTAGGGCAGCTCGAGACGTAGTTCGCTGGTTTGCGCGAGAACCGGATCGGCATGCAGCTGTTCGAGGATTTGCTCGGCGGTGCCGACGACATCCGGGGCGAACAACACCCGCCGCTCGCCCTGCGGGCCGAGCGTGCGCTCGTGCCGGCTCGCGGCGTAGGCGCCGTACCGCTCCCGGGTTACGCGGTCGGCGCTGTCGAACGGGACGATCACCCGGCCGATCGCGACGCGCGCAGGTCGCGCCGGATCGATCCGCTCGCGATAATCGCTGATCAGTCCCAGTTGCGCGGTCGTGAAATCGTCACTGCGATCACCGAATACGATATTTCCGCTCAGCAGATTCAGTCCGCTCTCCGCCGCCCAGCGCACCGACCGGGTGCTGCCGCCGCCGTACCAGATTCGGTCGGCCAGGCCGGGGCTGTGCGGCTGCAGCCGAGGGCGCTGGGTGTTACCCGGCGAGTGGATGACGGTGTCGGCATCACCGAGATAATGGCCGCGCAGATTCTCGACGAGCCGGGCTATCCGGCCGTAGGACAGGTCGAAGCCGCGCCAGTCACCATCGAAGACCAGATCGCCGATCAGCTCGGCGTGCGGCGGCGTCCCCGCGCTGAACCCCGGCTGCAACCGGCCCTGGGACAACACATCGGCCAGCGACAGGTCCTCGGCCAGCCGGAACGGGCTCTCGTAACCGATCGGAATCACCGCCGCGCCCAACTCGACCCGATTCGTGCGCTGGGCGGCCGCGGCCAGGAAGACCGCCGCCGAACCGACACCGTGCTCGAGATGCCGCTGCCGGACCCACGCGCCGTCGAACCCGAGCCGCTCGCCGTATTCGAACAGCTGCAGCGTGTCCTCGAGGCCGGTGTACGGATCGTCGTCGAGATAATTTCCCGGGGTCAGAAACGCCAGCGAACCGATCCGCGGAGAGCTCATCCCTGACGCTCGTAGGGGATCTTCTCCCCCGCCTCGATCGCGATCGGCAGCCGGTTCTCCGCCGGCGGCAGCGGGCAGGTCGCCAGATCGGTGTACGCGCACGGCAGATTCACCGCGCGGTTGAAGTCGAGCACCACCGTTGCGTCGGCATCGGGCGCCGGCACCTGTACCACCCGATTCGCCGCGTAGGTGGTCACTCCGGAGGTCGCGTCGGTGAACAGCACCGACAGGTCGCCTGGGTTCTTGCCGGGAAAAGCGGTCAGCCGCAACGGCTTACCGTCGATCTCGAATTCGATCCGTCCCGGCGCGTCGTAGACGTGCTCGAGCCCTTCCACGGCGGCACCGACCGTCGTCGGACGCGGCTCCTGGAAGGCCACATAGCGTCCGCGCACCACCCATTTCGGCTCCGGCGCGAAGGCGGGGGTGCCGCGAAATGCGGTGCGCAGCGGGTTGTTCGGGTGTCGCGGCCGCACGATATCGTGGCCGCCCCGTTTGGCGACCTCGATCACCGCGTCACCCCACACCGCGTTCACGCCACCACGCTCGGGAACGATGCCGAACCCGTAGCGGCCACGCACCCGCGCGTCGTCGACGACCACCTCTTCCCCCTCGTCGAGGACGACCACCACGCCGTCGGCCCCCGTCGACCAGGCGCCGGGCGCATCGTCGAAGCGCTGCGGCGTCTCGGTGAGCCAGTGCAGGCTCGTGATGGCGAGGAACCCGTGCCGATCGGACAGGTGCGCCTCCTGCCGCCGATGCCATTCCTGCCACTCGGTGGTGAAAGTGTCCGCATCGGCGGGCGAGGGGGCCTGAGTTTCCATGTCTCGATGTAAGCGGATGCCGCAGCCCGGGCACAGACTTGCGCTCAGCCCGAACGCAATTCGCGTCTCGGCCGATGGCGAGCAGGGGGATGAAGCACGGCCGGTCACCTAGGCAACCGGCACGACCCTGCCCTCGCGGCGGGCCTCCAGCTGGGCCGGCCGGTGCTTGCCGTCGGAGAACCAGTGATGCGAGCCGGGTGTGCGCGCCTCGGTCGCCAGGTGCTTGATTCCTGCCTCACACGCGATTTCCTTGAGTTTCTTGCCGGCGAATCCGCCGAAGTACAGCCGCATGGCGGTCTCGTTCTTGTGACCGAGCTGGTAGATCCCGGCGTCCCGGCCGAAGCTGAGGCACATCGCGGGGAAGGCGAGGTCGACGGGTGCGGGCTGTTCACCCGCCATGCGGTGCAGCACCGTATCGGCGGCGTGTGCTCCCAGGCAGTACGCCGTGTAGGCGCTCATGCGGAACGGCAGATCCGAGGGTGCCGACGAATCACCCGCCGCGACGATGCGTTCATCGTCGACGCTGGTCAGTGTCTCGTCGGTGAGCAGCCGTCCGGCGGCATCGACGCTCAATCCGCTGCGAGCGGCCAGATCCGGTACGCCGAAGCCGGCAGCCCAGATGGTCACGGCACTGACCAGGGTCCGGCCGTCACCGAGTTTCACCACGTCCCGCCGGATCGCGGTGACTGTCGCGTCAGGTCCTTCGACGACCTTCACTCCGAGCTTCGCGAGGTACTTGTGGGCGGTGCGCCGCGCCTTCGGGTGCAGATACGGTCCGAGAACGCTGCCGCAGACCAAGGTGACCGTGCGTCCCTGCTCGGCCAGCTCGGCGGCGGTCTCGATCCCGGTCGGCCCGCCCCCGATCACCGTCACCGGGGCCGATGAGGGCGTATCGAACAGCACCGATCGCAGCCGTTGCGCCGCCTCCAGAGTCGCTACGGGATAGGCGAATTCGGCCGCGCCCGGCACCTGCGGCGCGGGGGTTCCACTCCCCACGGCGTAGATCAGATAGTCGTACCGGATGCTGCCGCCCTCGGCCGAGTGCACGGTGCGCTCGGTTGGGTCGATCCGCGTCACGCTGTCGACGACCAGCCGCGCCTTCTCGGCGAGGACATCCTGGTAATCGACGACCGCCTCGTGAGTCGCGCCCACCAACTGGTGCAACCGCAGCCTCGGGACGAACACTCGGCGGGGGTTGATCACGGTCACCCGCACGTCGTCTCGCTGGGTCAGACGGTTGGCTGCCATCACGCCGGCGTATCCGCCGCCGATCACCACGACTTCGTTGTTGTTCATCGTCTTTCCTCCGTGTGCTGAGGGGTTCGGGCATAAGACGCCGCATCCCTCACGGCTGTGACAACGAGTGACGTGGATCACAAGCTACGGCCGGATGTCAGCGGTGCCGACGTGGATCGGCTCCACTCGGCTTTCGCCGCACGGGCGCTGCGGAGGGTTTCTCGGCCCGGGGGACGTCGCTGGGCGCACTGTTCGAGGCGCCCTGCTGTGCTGCGCCATCCGCGCGCGGCGCCACTTCGCAGGCGTTCGGCGCCGGGACACCCGACAACCGCTCACCCAGCCACTGCGTCGATCCGAGAAAGCCGTCGAAGTAGCCGAGGATGTGTTCCCCGCCCACGATGCTCTTCGTGGCCGGGACTCCCAGAGCACACTGTTCGGCATAGAACGCCTCGGCCTTCGCGACCGGCATCCAGGGATCGTGCACGCCGTTGTAGACGTAGATCGGCATCCCGGCCTTCTTGCCTTTCAGACTCAACCGCCGGAACATCATGTCGGCGAATTCGGTGTGGAGCGGGTCGGCCATATTGGCCACGGCCGCAAAGGGTACGAAGACGCCGATATCGGCCATGGTCGAACTGCACACGTCCTTGAGCGGGGAAATGGCCGCCCACTGCGCGAGATGATTCATGCGGCTGAGGATTTCGGGATGCTCTCGGGCCAGCGCGAGTGTCACGGTCATCATCAGTCCCGAGGCGTAGGTGCCGTCGAAGGTCTTCGCGAAGGATTCGTAATCGACGGGCAGACCGCCCATCGCGGCACCGGCCAGGTTGGGGGCCAGTTCCGGGGCGTATTCGCGCGAAAGCATCGCGGCGGCGTAGCTGGCGATGGCACCGCCGGAATAGCCGGTCATCGCGAACCGGCTCTCGCCGAACTCGTCCGGCATCAGATGCCGTACCGCACGCACGGTGTCGAGCATGATGTGGCCGGCCACGGTCGGCTCGGCATACGCCATCAACGGTCCCTCGTGATCCGGGATCACCACCGCGTAGTTCCGGCTCGCGGCCCACATCGTCGGTGAGGGGACGAAATCGTTGCCGGTGCCGCCGGTCGTGATGTCGAATCCGTGGGAGAACACGTAGCCGGGAGTGCAGCGCCGGTTGAGCGCGTTGATCGGCGGGGCGTTCAGCAGCACCGGCCGGCTTCCCGGCCCGGTCCACCGGCCGAACGGCAACAGCAGCGTCGCGGTCCCGAAGGACGGCGCGCCCGAGGAGTTCGTGGTCCGGAATTTCAGCTGTATCGCCCGCTGAACCGGCGTGAGCACCGTCAGGAAGACCATCGGCACCCCCGGCCAGCTGACGTCCCGCGATTCGATGACGTCACCCGGTGCGTACTGGGCGAGATTCGCCGGGGCCTGGTCGAAGAACGGATCCCCGGTCGGACTGGATTGAATCGCATTCCACAGCGCCTGCGGGTCCGACGCCCCGCCGGAATCTGAGGCAGCGGACCCGATCCCGGGCAGCACCGACGACGGCGCGGGAATGGTGTCGTCGAGCCATTTCTGGAACGCCGACGGCCCCGGATCCTTATGTGTGACTGCGGGATTCGGCTCCGAGGACGCAGCGTCCGGCTCACCGGCCGCCGGCGCTGGAGAAGTGGAGGCCGGCGGTGCAGCCGGACCCGAGGCTGGCGGCGCAGGCTGGTCGGTGGTCGACGGCGCCGCGGGACCGGACTCCGACGGCACACCACGATCCGCGGTCGACTCGCCCGGACCGGACGCAGACGGCTCGGCACCGTCGGGCGCCGACGACGCGCCCGGACCGGACGCCGACGGCGCGACACCGTCGGAAGCCGACGGCACATCCGGACCGGACGCCGAAGGAACAGCCCGCTCGGGGTCGGACGACTCTCCGTGGTCGGATGCCGGCGGAGTTGTCGGGACGGCAGTGGTCGGGGCGGGGGTCGGCGACGACGGGTCGGCGGCCGCGGCAGCTTGCCCCAACGTCAGTGCACAACCCATCGCCAGCGTGACCGCAATGCCCCGTAGACATTTCACGACAACACACCCGTCCTGTCGGAGTGGTACTCGAACCGAAGGTCGTGCAGAAGTGGAGCAGTCCCGGCTATCCGGTACGCAAGGGCGCGCGTCGGCGGCGGCCGACGCCGCACCGACCTTCGAAAGATACCCCCGGACCAGCGAGAATCGGTGGATCTGCGGCGGCACGCCATCTCGTGTCCTCGAGCAGTCGCCCAGGCCGGCAGGGACAGTCACAATGGGCGCCACCACCGATGGATCGGAGTCGGGCTGTGACAGGTACTGCCGCAGAGACGGATCGACTCTCACCCGACTTCTACCGCCTGTGGTGGGCCTCCACCGTCAGTCAGATGGGCAGCGCCTTGGGCGCGGGTGCGTTCCCACTGGTCGCCATCCTCGTCGTGCACGCCTCCGCGCTGCAGGTCTCGCTGATGGCGGCGCTGGCCGGGTTCGCCGGTGCGGCAATCGCATTGCCGATGGGATCGTTCATCGAGTTCCGTCGCAAGCGACCCGTCATGATGTACGCCGACCTCGTTTCGTTCGCGGCCCTCGCCAGTGTTCCTCTGGCCGCATGCCTCGGTGCGCTCAGCTACGGGCAACTCTGCGTCGTCCTCACGCTGCAAACCCTCTGCGGAATGGTGTTCAACGCAGCCAATGGGGCGTATGTCAAAGCCATCGTCGCCGAGCAGGACCGCGTACGAGCCAACACCCGGTTCGAAGCCACCTTCTGGACCGCATCCACCATCGGCGCGCCGATCGGCGGCGTTCTCGTCACGGTGTTCGGTGCGACGATCACCGTGGCGCTCGACGCGGTCAGCTACCTGCTGTCCGCGTCAGGAATCCGGAGGATCGCCACCATCGAACCGATACCCGCGCACGCATCGGTACGCCACCACTGGCGGCGGGAGATTTACAGCGGATGGACCTATATCTTCGATCATCCCGTACTGTGCCGACTGTTCTGGAACGGCATGCTCTTCGGCGGAGCAGTCACTCTCACCACGCCTTTGCTCGCCCTGCTCATGCTGCGCGAACTGCACTTCGCGCCGTGGCAGTACGGACTCGCCCTGGGACTGCCCTGCCTCGGTGGCCTCCTCGGATCACTGTGCAGCCCGAAACTTGTCGCGCGATTCGGTCGACGCGCAGTACTCCTCGGCTCCGGCACATTGCGAACCTGCTGGATGGGGCTACTGCTAATCGCAGGGCCCAGTGCTCGGGGCCTTCTCGTCATCCTGACCGCCGAAACTCTTCTGCTGCTCTGCGCCGGAGTGTTCAACCCGATCTTCGCCACCTACCGAATGAACTGCACCACCGACGATCACATGAGCCGCGTCCGCACCGCGTGGTCGATCAGTTCGAAGAGCGTCCAGCCCGCGTTCATCGCCCTGGGCGGGCTCCTGGCCGGCGCGACGAACACGCGAGTCGCGATCGGCTGCGCGACCGTAGCCGTGCTCGTCAGCTCGGCTTTACTGCCCTGGCGAACCGACACAACCGCACAACGCGTTAACCGAGCCCCAACCGAGCAACGCGCGGTGTAGCAGCAGCGCTGCGTTCCCTTAGCTCGCCGCGGCGTGTGAGTTCCGTCCAGCCTCGAGGATCTGTTGCGCGCGTTGGAACGACACACCCATCAATGCGCCGATATCGCGCACCGTTGCGCCTTCGGACTGGAGGGCTGCCGCGGCATCGATTCGCGCTTGGGCAGCGCGCGCGGCCGCCTGCTCGGCTTCGACACCGGCGGCACGGTACGCGTCGAGCGATGCGGCGATGTGTGCCGGCCACTCGATGACGAGATCGAACGAATCCGGCTCGATGTCGGTCATGATGGCAATGAGGTCCCGCGCCATTTCCTCGACCTGGCGCAGGTTCAGCGCCTGGGTAACCCGATCGACTTCGGGGACCTCGACCATCCACGCGTCCTCGTCGCGGGTAACCCGCGCCGTGTATGTGCTCACTTCCACCAGTCCTCTCCCAGCTTTTCGGCGGCCTGCTTATAGATGCTGCGGGCAGTCAGCTCGCGGACCTCGTTGTGTCGCGGCACAGGGATCTTCAACCCATCCAAGACGACGAGAGTGTGATTGCCACCTTCAGTGACTGCGACAGCAAGCCCCTGTCGACTGGCAGCATCCCGGATCGCCCTGATGATGTCCCTACGCTTCGTCATAGATTTTAGTCTAGTTAGACTAGACATTTCAAGTCAACCTAGGCTAGACAGATTCGGCGCGTCATGTAGCGCGTGTCGTAGCCTCATAGTTCCCGTACCGACACGCGCTCTCCGGCACTATCGTGCAATTCCGGCCTTGGGAGTGGCACAATCCGGACGCGCTGCCCTGGTCGATGGACTGATCCGTCATTCGCCTGGCAAGGAAGGCATCCTGCCCGACTCGCGGTTTCAACCACTCGCCGAGTCGACGCCGCACGAATCGACCTATCCCGGCCGTTGCCTATCAACGAATTCTGTTCAGGACGCTCCATTGGTGCTCTGTCGCGGCAGAGCCAACGTCAGCGCTCCCAAACCGAACGACACCACGGCCAAGGCCAGCATCATGGTGATCGCGCCGTCGAGGGTGTGGGAGCGGAAGAACAGGGTGGTCAGCACTGCCAAACCCAGTGCGTTGCCGATCTGTTCGATGGTCGGGACGACTCCCGATGTCTCGGACATGTGGTCGGCGTTCAGACCGGACAGCATGATCGGCTGGATTTGGACCGCGAAGATCCCTACTCCGAAACCGGCTGCGCACACGGCGGGGGTGGCGATGAGAGGGTTGGCGATGCCGTTGGTCAGGTGGAGGTAGATCGCGCCGCCGGCCATGCAGCCTCCGTAGAGGGTGACGCCGCCGGCCAGGATCAGGATTCCCCACTGCCGGACCAGGAACAGGGAGGCAATCGCTCCCGCGCCCGCTCCCAGAGCGAACAGCGTCATGACGATCGCCGTGTGCCACGGCGTGTAGCCGAGGACGTCCTGCATGGTGATGGAGGCGGCGAAGACGAAGGCGGTGAACAGGCCGAAGAAGACGCAGATCAGGATCGAGCCGATGCGAAAGCCTCTGTCGGAGAAGAGTTCCAGCCGCATCAACGGGTCGGCTCCACGGGACGAACGCCTGATCTGGTGGGCCACGAACAGGGCGCACACCACTACTCCGGCCAGGGCGAGGGCGATCGGCCGGGATTGCCAGCCGTGCTGTTGGACCAGGGCGAGGGCATAGACGAGCAGCAGGAGCCCGGCGCCCGACAATGCCGCGCCGCCGAGGTCGAGGCGCTCGGGTGACGCCGGTCGGCCGATCCGCAGATAGCGCCAGGCCAGGCCGAACGCGACCATGCCGATGGGAAGGTTGATCAGGAAGACCGTGCGCCAGCCCCAGCCGCCGATGTCGACGGTGAGTAGCGCGCCGCCGAGGATGGGGCCGAGCATGCCGGCGAAACCGGCCACCCCGCCGTACATGGCGAAGACCAGGGAGTGGCGTTCGCGCGGGAAACTGGCGATGAGGATGGCGATGGTCTGCGCCGCCATGCCCGCGCCCGCGGCGCCTTGCACTACGCGGGCTACGACCAATTCGGTGGCGCCGGTGGACAATCCGCACCACACCGAGGCAGCGGTGAAGGCCACCACCGAGGTGAGGAACATCGCGCGGCGGCCGACCACGGCCCCGAGTCGGGCGGCACTGAGCAACGTACAGGCGAAGGCCAGCGAATAGCCCGAGATGACCAGCAATTCCGCCGAGCGGGAGGCCCCCAGATCGGAGGTCAACCGAGGCAGGGCGGTGTTCACGATCGTCACGTCGATCATTTGCATGAACACCGCGATCAGACAGCCGGCGAAGGCCAGCCACGCCGCCGATTCGGACGGTGACGAGCCAGGAAGCAGGACAACGCTTTCCGGTTCACCGACGGTGTTTCCCCTCATCCGGCCAGCTCGATCACGCTGCGCGGGGCGGACAACGCCAGTTCGGTCGGAAAACTCAAGCGCACCACACGATGTGGTGGCGCTATCTCGATCTGTGCGACGAACGGTGGCAGGAGCCCGCCGATCATCTTGTCCAGCAACATGTTCACCTGCCCGAAGCTGGGCCGCAGGCGCACCTGGCGGCATTCGATCTCGCCCGTGCCGACCACCGAGTCCGTGCGCTTGTCCACGCGCGCGACCAAAGGCCAGTGCACCGAGAAGGCCAGCCACGTATCGATCGACTGCACCGAGCCCTCGGTGAGGTCGAGCCCGCGCAACAGGGTCAGGCCGCCGGCGATCGGCATGATGTCGGCGGGAAACGGCGTGGGTGCGCCGCCTATCGGGAGGTGGACGGTGTCGACGAAATGCGCCTCCTCGCGAGAGACGACCGCGCCACGAGAGCGGGTTTCGGCGCGGTAGTCCTCGGCGCGCAGAAATCCGTCGAGCCGGCCGAAGCGCTGGTCGACGGTCAGTTCCAGCTCGCCGTCGCCGCTCGATGCCTCGAGCAGCGTCCGGTAACCGCCGTTCTCGTGGGTGACGACGCTGGTCAGCTCGAAACCCGCACTGCGCCCGCCGGTTTCGACGGTGTACCGGCATTTCTCGCCGTCGGGTATGCCGGGGTCGCGAAAGAGGGTGGGCACCGTACCTCCTGAAACCACGAAACCTCCTGTAGTTCAGTTCGTTTCCACGTCGCGGTCGATGATCGACGCGAAAACCGAGCGCATCGCCGCGATATAGCGCTCCACCGAGTCGTGGGCGACCGCGGTGTCGGGATAGATGACGCTCAGCGTGGTCTCGGACGGCAGCCGGTTGACCCAGATCAGCGCCTCTTCCGACGCGGCACGGTTGGCGTAGACGCCGGCGGTGACCTCGTCGAAGAATTCGTGGCCCAGGAAGTCGCGGGCGTCGATGAACGAGATCATCGGTGTGACCCAGCCGGGTTCGGCCTTGATCTCCGAGTCGGCGGGCAGCAGTTCGAGCACCCGGTGGAACGAGGTGGGCGCCAGTCGCAGCCCGTTCTCGTAGGCGCGCTGGGCCAATTTCAGCGTGCGGGTGACGGGGGTGCCGGGGCCGAGCGGAAAGGCCACCGGCACCAGCGTCACATACCATCCGACCGAATTGCCCTCCGCCGCCGAGGTTCTCGTGCTCACCGGAGTCATCCCGAAGTAGTAGTCGGAATCGGTGAGATCGCGTTCGGCCAGGGCCGCCGCCGCGAAGACCCCGCCCACGAATTCCGCGTCATTGGCCCGGCAGACCTCCTCGAAGGCCAGCGCCTGCTGTTCGTCCAGCAGGGGCACCGTGCGATGCGCGCTGCGGTTGTAGCCGTCGGAGCGCTTGCCGAGGTCCAGCGGAAAGGACGGTAGCCGATTGTCGTTGCCGCGCAACAACTGTAACCACTTCTGCACACCGGGTGAGGACAGCGTCAGGGTCTCGCTGTAGGCCCGCTCGGTGACGCAGTAGTTCAGATAACTCGCCGCCGGGGGCAGCGGCTCCGCCTCGCCGCCGAGTTCGGCCAGATACAGCTGCGCGAAATCGGAGGCGGACAGATACTGGCCGAGACCGTCGGTGTGCAGGTGGTCGACGGCGAGGTAGACCGTGGTCGCGTCGCCGTGTTCGATGGCTCCGAAGGTGAAGCAATCCCATTGGAACGGATCGGGAGTCGTCTTCTCGACGTGCTGACGGATCGCGGCCGGATCGTCGATCCACCCGTAGTCGATCGGAATGAAGTCGACCACGTCCTCGGGCACCAGATGCCGCCGCACGGTGCCGCCGGCGTCGATGTCGAACCAGGTCCGGAAGGTGTCGTGCCGCAACAGGAAGGTGTTGATGATCCGCGTCATCGCCTCCCGGTCCAGGCCACCGGTCGGGATCTGCGCGGTGGCCAGGCACAGTCCGGAGAAGCGGAAGTCGGCGGCGGCGTGCCGATTCGCCTGGCGCAGATACTGTTCCTGTTGCAGCGACGGCGGCGCCGGATGCACCGGGGCGGTCCGGGCCCGCGCCACCGCTTCCGGTGACGCGACCCAGGTGACCATCCGCCCCGGCGGCGGTGACCATTCGTCGATGAGTCCGAAGTCGACCACGACTACCTCATTTCCACCGGTGGGCATCGAAACGGCGGCCCATCAGCCGACTCCCGCCATCTCCGCGACCGCACCAGCCGGCGCGTCGGGGCCGCTCGACTCGGCCGCGGGCTGTGATCCGCCCGGGACGGTCCCGTCCACCGCCGCGGCCAGGGCAGCCGGATCCGGTTGAGCCCCACCGGGTTCGTGCGCCAGGATCAGCTCGGCCACCTTCGGTCCGGCCTGCTCCAGGCTGAACGAGCGGCCCATCTGCAACGACATCAGGTCGATGCCGAGCGTCTTGGTCACGCGTGCGCCGAGTTCGACCGCCATCAGCGAATCCAGACCCAGCTCCGGCACCGGAATCGTCATATCGATGGTGTCGACGTCCACGCCCATGACGACGGCCAGTTCGCCTGCCATCAGCCGGGCGATGTGCGGGCCGCGCTTGGACTCCTCCATCGCGGCCAGCTCCTCACGCAACCGGGCCAGCTCGGAGGTGTCCTTCGCCGAGGCCCGCGCGAGTGCGGCGGTGCGACCGGTGCGAGCCAGTTGCGGGAAGGTACCGGTGAGCTTGGCCCAATCGGTCGGGATGACGGCCACGCGCGAGGCTCCCAGGCGCAGGCACTGTTCCAGATAGGCGGTGGCGTCGCCCATATCGATGGGGCCGAATCCGACCAGGTCCAGATATTTCTCGGAGGTCTCGTTCGCCGCCATGCCGCCGGCGCCGGACAGGTGGCCCCAGCCGACGCACAACGCCCGCTCCCCCGCCTGCGACCAGCGCAGCGCCAGCGATTCGACCGCGACATTGGCCGCGCAGTAACTGTATTGGCCGTAGATGCCGTACATCGACCCGCCCGACGAGCACAGCACGAACATGTCGAGGTCGATGCCCGCGTCGGCGACCGCCCGGTGCACGATCTGCGCGCCCAGCACCTTCGGCAGATAGACCTGTTCGAGCTGGCCGAATTCCATCTTGGCCAGATTGTTGTCCGCGACCGCACCCGCGGCGTGGAACACCCCGCGTAGCGGATGGCCGGCGCTGTGGATGCGTGCGATCGCGTCGGCCACCGCCTCGGCGTCGGTCACATCGAGCAGCTCCTCGACGATCTCGATCCCGATCGCGCGCCACGCCTCGAGCTGCCGGCGCGCCTCCTCGGTGGTCGCGCCGCGCCGCCCGGCCAGCACCAGCCGCCGCGCACCACGCAAGGTCAGCCAGCGGCCGATCGCCAGACCGAACCCACCGAATCCACCGGTAACCAAATACGTTGCGCTGTCGCTGATCTCGACATCCGGCAGGTACGGGCGCACCGGCGGTTCCGGCGCGTCCATGCGCAGCGCGATCCGGGCCGGCCGCGACGAGCGCAGCGTCTCCTCGAACGCCTTGCTCACCTCGGCGGTGTCGAACAGGTGGTACGGCAGGGGGCGGTAGGTGCCCTCGGTGACCTTCTCGAACACCCGTTGCAGCAGAGCCGCGAGCCGCTGCGGCTTCACCTTGACCAGGCGGTCGAGGTCCATCGAGAAGTACGACAGGTTCTTGTCGAAATTGGCCAGTTCCAGCAGGCCACCGGTGTAGATGTCGGCCTTGCCGACCTCGACGATGCGGCCGAATTCCGCTGCGGCGTTGAAGTTCTGGCGCAGAATCTCACCGGGCGCGCTGCTGACGATCACATCGGCGCCCGCTCCTCCCGTGATCGCGGCGACCTCGTCGACGAAGTTCAGCGACCGCGAATTCACCGCGTAGTCCGCCCCCATCGCGAGCACGTGGGCACGCCGCTCCGGGGTGCTGGCGGTGCCGATGATGGTGGCGCCGCGGGCCTTGGCGACCTGGATCGCGGCGGTGCCGACGCCGCCGGCCGCACCGTGCACCAGCACCGTCTCTCCCGGTTCCAGCCGGGCCAGATCCAGCAGGGCGTATTCGGCGGTGCCGAAGGCGATGATGCTGGTGCAGTGCCCCGGATCGGTGCCCTCGGGCAGGACGACCGCGAGCTGCCGGTCCACGACCGCGAAGCGGCGCATCATGCCCTTGGCGGCCACACCGACCAGATCCCCCTCCTCGACGTCCTCGACGCCGGGCCCGACCCGCACCACGGTGCCGACCCCCTCCATGCCGGGCACGGTGCCGAAATACGTTGGAGCCAGCTCACGTTCGCCGAGCAACCCGATGACCTTCAGCGGATCCTTGTAGTTCAATCCGATGACCTGCATCCGGATCTCGATCTCGCCCGGGCCCGGTTCCACGCGCGGGCATTCCCGCCAGGCGAGTGCCGACAGCAGCCGGGTGCGCGGCATGTCGAGTTCGAAGTTGGCCTCCGGATCCGTCAGCGGCGCCGAGGTGTCCAGGACTTCCAGCCGTTCGGGCAGCGGTTTGGTGATCACCGTCGCCCAGCGTTTGCCGTCGCGCAACAGCACCTCGTCGCTGTTGTCGAGGGAGAAGGCGCCGGGCACCGCCAGTTCCGCCACGAGATCGGCGATCGGTGTCGCGGGTTCGGTGTCGACGAGTCGCCACCGCAGTGCGGTCTGCTCGTTGAGCAGGACGCGCCGCGCGCCGGCCACTGCGGCCTGCCCGGTGTCGGGCACGGCGGAACTGCCGGGCAGGGCGAACGCGGATTCGGTGACCAGGGTGCAGTGCACGAGACCATCGCCGAAAATCGTTTGCGGAGTGCCGTTCTCGCTCGGCGGTTCGACGAATTCGGCGACAGCCACCGCGATGCGCTTGAGCGTCCACAACTGCGCCACCTCGTCGGCGACCGCACCCGCGACCACGCAGATGTGCAACCGCCGAGTCGGCTCGCCGCGGGCGGCGCGCAGCTGCTCGGCGAGCTCGGACTCCAGTTCCGGCCCGGTCGAATCCACCACGTGCAGGCGGGAATCCGGAAGCGCGGCCACCAATCGGCCGGCCCGTGCCGTCTCGCCGAGGCGGACCACCAGGGTAGTCACCGAACCGGCCTCGGCCAGTGCGGACGGGTCGATCGGATCGCGTTCCTCGAAGGTCTCGGTGTAGTAGAAGTCGGCCATCCGGTGCAGTGGATCGTCGCCGGGCCGCAGCGCGCCGATCTGCAGGCCGGACAGCCGGACCACCAATTTGTGGTCGGCGTCGAGCAGATCCACATCGGCACGCAGCCGCGCCTTCGGATCGCGCCGGGCCACCACGGTCACCGTCTCGGGCAGCGCCGCCAGCAAGCGCACCGCACCCACGCCGACCGGAACCATCACGCCCTCGTCGATGCGTTCGTCGGCGAACAGCATGGCCGCGCACTGCATGGCGGCGTCCACGACCGCCGGATGCGCCAGATGGCCGGAATCCGCGGCGATCGAGCCGTCGACGGTCGCCACCACCACATCGCGGCCGACCCGCACCGAGGTGACCCGCCGGAACGACGGCCCGTATTGCAGTCCGGCCGCGGCCAGGCCCGTGTAGAACATCGCCGGGTCGACGTCGATGCCGACCTCGATCTCCGGAACATCGACCGTGGTCTGCTCGTGGCTGCCGGTGAGGGTGCGCCCGGAGGCGTGCACGGTCCACGCGGTACCGGTGGCACTGCGCGAGCGGATCAGGAACCGGCCGCTGGCCTCCTCGATACTCAGTGCCACCAGCGGTACGTCCGGGGCACCCATGATCAGCGGTGCGACGAACCGAACTCCCTCCAGCGCAACCTGTTCCGAGCCGATTCGCGACGTGGTGGCGCTCAGTGCCGCGTCCAGATACGCGGCCCCGGGCATGATCTTGATGCCGTTGACCACGTGATCCGAGAGCCACGGCAGCAATTCGGTGCCGACCTGCAGCAGCCATTCCGGACGGCCTTCGACATCGGGATCGCCGAGCATCGCGTAGGAGCCGGGGGTGCCGAGGCGGGCCTGTTCGAACAGCGGCAGCGCCGAGTGCAGGCGGGTTCGCTGCCACGGATAACGAGGCAGCGGCAGATGCGGAGTGGCCGGGCGATCGGGCGGGAACAGCAGATCGCGGTCGAGGACACCGGCGGCGTGCAGGCCGATCAGCGTGCGGCGCAGGCTGTCGGCATCCGCTTGTTCGCGGTCCAGCGTCGGCACCGTGGTCCCCTGCACATCGGCGCCGAGCAGGGCTTCGCGAATATTGCCCGACAGCACCGGATGCGGGCCGACCTCGAGGAAGATCCGATGACCCGCGCCGATCAGGGCGCCGACGGCATCGAAGAACCGGACCGGTTGCCGCACGTTCGACCACCAGTAGGACGCGTCCCAGTCGGCCTCGGCGACCCGCATACCCGTCACCGTCGAATACAGCGGCACGGTCGGCGTCCGGGGCTCCAGATCGGCCAGCACCGACCGCAATTCGGCCTCGATCGGCTCCATCAGGCGGCTGTGATACGGCACCTCCACCCGCAGGCGGCGGGCGAAAACGCCGTCCTCGGTGAGCTTTTCGGCCAGCAGATCCAGCCGGTCGGCGTCGCCGGAGAGGGTGACGGCGCTGGGACTGTTCACCGCCGCGATATCGATGCCCGGATCGTCGCCGATCAGTTCGAGGGCCTTGTCCTTCGGCAATCCCACCGCGAGCATGCCGCCGGTGCCGGCGGTGGTCGCCTGCAGCCGGGCGCGATGGTAGGCCACCCGCACGGCGTCACGCAGCGACAGCATGCCGCTCACATACGCCGCCGACACCTCGCCGACACTGTGTCCCACGATGGCGGCCGGGGTGATGCCGTACTGCTCCAGCTCGCGCACGAGCCCCACCTGGACGAGGAAGTTGGCCGGCTGCGCGACGTCGGTTCGGGTGACGCGCGATTCGTCCTCCGGCTTGCGCAGTTCGTCGATGATCGACCAGCCCGCCAGGGCGCGGAACTCGGCATCGATCTCTGCCGCGGTCTCGGCGAACACACCACCGGCCGCGAGCAGTTCCCGTCCCATCCGCCAGTGCTGCGGGCCCATGCCGGAGAAGACGAAGACCGGTTCGGCCGCGCGCGACACGATGGTGCGGGACGCGTCGCGTCCCTCCCCCGCCGCGTAGCTGCGCAGCTCCCGCACCAGGTCCTCGGTGGAGTCACCGACCAGTACGCCGGTGCGGAACGCGTGGTGCGCCATCCGCGTCCACGCCGCCTCGGCGAGGTGATCGGGGTCGGCTCCCGCGGTGATCAGGTCGGCGAATCGTCCGGCCAGCGCGCGGGCCGCGGCGGTGCTGCGGGCCGAGATGGGCAGAATGCCGAGGTGGCGGTGCGGTACTGCGGGCGCCGGGGCGGTACCGACGTATTCCTGCAGGATCGCGTGCGCGTTGGTTCCGCCGTAGCCGAAACCGTTGACCGCCACCGACATCGGGCCGGCGTCGGCGGGCAGCGGCTGCGCTTCGGTCTGCACGTGCAGGCCCAGTTCCTCGAACGGGATATCCGGGTTCTGCTTGTCCAGCCAGCCCTGCGGGGGCAGCGTGCGATGTGTGATGGCCAGCGCCGCCTTGATCACACTGGCGACTCCCGCGGCGGCCTCGGTGTGACCGATCGTCGCCTTCACCGACCCGACGCCGACCGACTCGGTGCGTCCGGCGGGGGCGCCGAAAACCTTTCCCAGCGCGCGCAATTCGACCGGGTCGCCGACGAGGGTTCCGGTGCCGTGCGCCTCGAGGTAGGTGATCGACTGCGGCGCCAGACCCGAGCGTTCACAGACGGTGCGGGCCAGCGCCTCCTGGGAATCGACATTCGGCACCGTGATGGCGGTCGTGCGCCCGTCCTGATTCGAGCCGGTGGCCTTGACCACCGCGTAGATGCGGTCGCCGTCGCGCACGGCGTCGTCGAGCTTCTTCAGCACCACCATGCCGGCGCCCTCGCCGCGGCCGTACCCGTCGGCGGAGGCGTCGAAGGATTTGCAGCGGCCGTCGGCGGCGAGGAACCCGCCCTTGCACATCAGCACGAAGGTTTCCGGCTGCAGCATCACGTTCACGCCGCCGGCCAGGGCCACCCGGCAGTCGTCGTTGTCCAGGGCCTGGCAGGCCAGATGAAAGGCCACCAGCGACGACGAACAGGCGGTGTCGACGGTGAGCGCGGGCCCGACCAGATTGAGCGCGTAGGCGATTCGATTCGACAGCATCGTGTAGGACGCGCTCGCCGGAGTGTGCATATCCGTGTGGAACAGGGCCGGCCCGACCACGCCGATCACGGACTGGTCGACCACGAATCCGCCGACGTACACCCCGACCGAGGAACCGGCCGCGCGGCCGGCCATCCCGGCGTCGTCGAGCGCCTCCCAGGTGACCTCCAGCATCAGGCGTTGCTGCGGGTCCAGCACCGTCGCCTCACGCGGGGAGATCCCGAAGAAGTCGGGGTCGAACTGCCACGGGTCGACGGTCATGAAGGCGCCGCGCTTGGTGTAGCTGCGGCCCGGGGTGCGGGGTTCGGGGTCGTAGTACCTGCGGTAGTCCCATCGATCCGCCGGCATCTCGACCACGCCGTCGCGCTTGTCGACCACGAAGTCCCAGAATGTCTCGGGCGAGTCGATTCCGCCCGCGAATCGACAGCCGATACCCACAATTGCAATATCCGACACGAATATCCTCCGGTCTCGCGTTCAGAGGCCACCAGCTGATCTCGGCGACTCACTCGTCTCTCTGCGGTCCTGGGCATTGACCGATGGCGCCCACGCTATTGACCGCGATCGAGGAAGGAAGAGATTCATTGCAGTTTTGGACCCTCCAACCAACAGCGCGCGGCGAATTTGTGATCCCGCCCAGCGGCTGCACCGAAATGTTCGGTGCCGGCTACCCGGCCACTGAACCCACAGTGCCGCAACAGTATTCGGTACAATCTCCGACGGCCGACCGGGCCCTCACGGAGGGCTTTGCTCACCACTCACAAGAGCGACGGGCCGCGATTATGATCCGTCGGTAAATTGCTGTACATCGGCCGAATTCGCGCGCAACCCGTCCTATCTTTCCTCGAACGCTCATTTTCTTCAGGGAGCTGTCGGCCGCCCCCACGGCGATACGGCGGTTAATTTCCGGAAATTCCGCCGAAACTCCAGGTCCGGTCTCTCGGCGAGCGTCGCGAAACGACAGCCGAACCGATCCGCGCAAACAGTTGGGAGCCGGCACTTGTCCGCCGAATCGAATCACTGGGCCGATGTCGTGCCGCGCCGGCGGTTCACGGTGATCGGTGTGCTGGTGACGGGCCTGCTCGCCCTCGGCTGGTACGGGCTCGGCCTCGGCGCGCATCTCAGCTCCAGCGGCTGGGACGATCCGTCCTCGGAATCGGTGCGGGCCGCGCGCGTCCACGAGCAGATCTTCGGGCGCGACCACAGCGCCGACGTGGTGCTGCTGTATCACGCGCCGCCCGGCACGACGATCGACGATCCGGCCTTCGCCGCGCCGATCGTGGCGAGCCTGAACAGGCTGCCCGATCGGCACCCGCGGCAGATCGACCGCGTGAACGGCGCGTACTGGCCCACGAGAACGGGTGTGGCACTCCCGGATGTGTTCGGCTCCGCGGACCGTGAGCACGCCTTCGCCTCGATCGCCATCCACGGCGACAACCCCACCGAGCAGATGCGCAACTTCCGAGCTGTCGCGCACGCCTTCGATGTCCCGGGAGTGAATATGGAGGTCGCCGGCGGGCAAGCGGTCGCCGGCGCCCTGAACGACACCATGGCTCACGATCAGCAGCGCATGGAACTGTTCGCGATTCCCGCGGTGGCGGTGCTGCTGTTCTTCCTCTTCGGCGGCGTGGTGGCGGCGGCGCTGCCGTTGATCGTCGGCGGGCTCACCGTCCTCGGTGCCTGGGGGCTCATCCGCATGCTGACCACCGTCACCGAGGTGAATTCCTTCGTCTCGCCGGTGGTTTCGATGGTCGGGCTGGGCCTGGCCATCGACTACGGACTGTTCGTGCTGAGCCGGTTCCGCGACGAACTCGCCGACGGCCGCGAGGTCGACGACGCGGTGCGGCGTGCCGTGGCGACCGCGGGCCACACCGTGATGTTCTCCGCGACCATCGTGGCCGTGGCCGCCGCCGGAATTCTGGTGTTCCCGCAGGGTTTTCTGCGCTCGTTCGCCTACGGCGCCATCATCACCATCTCGCTGGCCGCGTTCACCTCGGTCACGCTGCTGCCCGCGATGCTGGCGGTGCTCGGCCACCGGGTGGACCGCTTCGGCGTCTCCTGGTTTCGCCGGACCACGCCACCGGGCCGGGTTCCGGACAATCTCTGGGGGCGAATCGCCGACCGTGTGATGAAAAGGCCGCTGCTCGTAACGGTTTCGGTGGTAATCGGATTGCTGGTGCTGATCGCGCCGATCCGGGATCTGGCCTTCGGCGCGATCAACGAACGGTTCCTGCCACCGGACCATCCGACGCGGCTGGCCCAGCAGCACTTCGACGAGATCTTCCCGCTGCGCCGCATCAACCCGATCGACCTGGTGCTGATCACCTACGACCCCGCTGCCGCGGACACCGTGCTGGCCGAGGCAGGCCACGCCCCGGGTCTCGCGGCGCCGTTCCCCGCCTGGCTGCAACGGCCCGCGCAGTCCAGCGTTCTCACCACGCAGACGGTGCTCGCGCCCACCGCCGACAAGGACGCGGCGATCGATTACCTGCGTTCGATGGCCCTGCCGAAGGGCGCCACCCTGTTCGTCGGTGGGCAACCCGCCATCGAGAAGGACAGTATCGACGCCCTCGTGCACCGGATACCGCTGGTGGTCGCCCTCGTATTCCTCGCCACCACCGCCCTCATGGCCTGGAGTTTCCGGTCGCTGGTGCTGCCGTTGAAGGCCGCCGCGCTGAATCTTCTCGGGCTCGGCGCCACGGTCGGCATCCTCACCTGGATCTTCATCGACGGGCACGGCGCCGGGCCGCTCGGCTTCACCCCGCAACCGATCATGGCGCTGGTCCTGGTGGTGATCGTGTCGGTGATCTACGGGTTGTCCACCGACTACGAGATATTCCTGCTCTCCCGCATGGTCGAGGCGCGAGCCGCGGGCGCGTCCACCCGCGAGGCGATCCGCGCCGGCGTCGCCCACACCGGGCGCATCATCACCGCAGCCGCCCTGATCCTGCTGGTCGTCACCGGCGCCTTCGCGCTGTCGGATCTGGTGATGATGCAGTACATCGCCTTCGGCATGGTGGCCGCGCTGGTCATCGACGCGACCATCCTGCGCGTGCTGCTGGTTCCGGCGACGATGCGCCTGCTAAGCGACGCCTGCTGGTGGGCGCCGCGCTGGTTGCGCCGCGAACCGGGGCGGACGGCCGCGGACCACGAAGCCGACGTCGGGACAGACACTTTCGCGGACACCGACGACGCGCCTTCGCTGCCCGCGCCGGTGGCGAGCAACCGGTGACCGGTTGTGGCCATTTCGTTTCCGGTGCCCTGGTAGTGGCCAGTTGCCGACTCCGGCGAGGATGTCCGCCGCCGCATCGAGGGTCTCCTCGGTACAGTGGCGTCTGGTCTCGAATGGCTCGTCGCGCAGGCTTGCACCGGAAGAAGGAGATGCCGTGCCCGAACCCGCAGCCGTCCTCTTCGACATCGACGGCACGCTCGTCGACTCCAACTATCTGCATGCCGTGACCTGGCATCGAGCCTTCCGCGAGGTCGACGCGGACGTGCCGATCTGGCGGATCCACCGCAGTATCGGCATGGACGGCGACGAACTGCTGCGCACGCTCGCCCCCGACCTCGACAGCGAGACCGCCGATACCGCGAGCGATCTGCACAGCCGCTACTACCTCGACCGCGCCGACGAGCTGACCCTGCTGCCCGGCGCCCGCGAGATCCTGCGGCATCTGCACGACGCGGGTTTGCGGGTCGTCCTCGCCACCTCCGCACCGCCCGACGAATTGGCCCGATTGCGCGACCTGCTCGATGCCGAGTCGTGGTTGTACGCGGTGACCGGCGCCGAAGACGTGGAGACGGCCAAACCCGACCCGACCATCGTCCAGGTGGCGCTGGACCGGGCCGGGGTCACGCCGCAGCGAGCGGTGTTCATCGGCGATACGGTCTGGGATATGCGCGCCTGCACGAAGCTGGGCGTGGCGGCCATCGGCGTCCTGAGCGGCGGAATATCCCGCGGCGAATTGACGGCCGACGGTGCGGCCTACGTCTGCGACGATGTCGACCATCTGCGCCGTGACCTGCGTCGCAGCCCGCTCGCGTCACTTCTCTGATCGTTTCCGGCGCCAATTCGTTACTGCCTCGAGAATCATGTCACCGTCGGGTGACACGACGCGCGCTGCGGCAACACTATGGACAAGTAGGCTTCGAATTCCGCACGGCGCGGCCTGGACCAGGCGACCGTGCCCGGAGCAGTGGCAGTGGCAGTGGCACAGCGGAGGATCACCGATCGATGACAGAAGAGTTCGACAGCGAGAGCTTGGCTGCCACCGAGCAATTTCTGAACCGGAACTACACGACCATGGAGATCGGCAATGCCACCGAGGTCCCGGTTCGCAGCCGGATCGCGCGCGACATGCTGGGCCAGGTGAGTCTCGACCGGCTCGAACTCGGATTCGATATGAGCTACGACGCCGATCCGCTGAACAAGATCTGCCTGATCGGGGTCGAAGCCGGATGGGTCGAGGAAGAATACGTCGACGCGGGCAACGATACGTTCGGGCCCGGCGAGATCGGAATTCTGACCCCGCCGGACCTGCCGTACTCCGGTGTCGTCCACCGGGCCGACTTCACCATCACGATGTTCGATCCGTCCCTGCTCGGCAGAGTCGCCTCGGGGAATCGGCCCGGAACCGCGGAGGTGGCCCTCACGAGCCATCGCACCGTCACTCCGGAGGCCGGCCATCGGCTCACCGCGGTCATCTCGCACATGCAGCAGCTCGCCGCCTCCTACGACGGTGACGTGCCGCCACTGGTGGCGGCCACGGCGTCGCAATATCTGGCGGCGACCGTACTGCACGCGTTTCCGAATACGGCCGGGCTCGAGGCGACCCCGGTCGATCGCCGAGACGCGCATCCGCTCACTGTGCGCCGCGCGATCGCGTACATGGAATCCCACATCCACGAGGACATCGCGGTGACCGACATCGCGGCGGCGGCCTATGTGACCGTGCGGGCGCTGCAGATCGCATTCCGCCGGCATCTGGACACGACGCCGACCGCGTATCTGAAGCGGATGCGGCTGCGCGGTGCCCATGAAGACCTGGTCGCGGGCAGTGCGGACGACGGCGACAGCGTGGCCGGCATCGCCGCCACATGGGGTTTCGGCCACCCCGGTCGTTTCGCCGCGCTCTACCGCCGCCACTACGGCCGCTCACCCGCCGCCACCCTCGCCGGCTGAGCGCTGGACCGGGGCATACGCCGGTACAGGGCGTCCTCAGGACGGAAAACGAACGATTCAGTCCACTGTGCGTTCGAACGCGGGCAGCGGGCTCTACGCGTGAACATAATGATGCTTGTGCATAGAACGGACCCCCTTGCCGACCACACGACACCCGTGACCAGCGCGTCCGGCCGGATGCCGCAGGTCGGGTCGTTCCGGTTCTGGTTCGCCACCCGTCGCTGGGAATGGTCGGAGGAGGTGTACCGGATGCACGGGTACACCCCCGGCGGAGTCGTCCCGACCACGGAACTGCTGCTCGCGCACAAACATCCGGACGACCGCGAGGAGGTCGCCAAGACCATCGCCCGCGCGATCGAATTGGGCGAATCGTTCTCCAGCCGGCATCGGTTCGTCGATACCGCGGGCACCGTGCACAACGTGATGGTCGTCGCCGACCGGATCTTCGACGACGCCGGGCAGGTCGCCGCTACCGCCGGTTTCTACATCGACCTCACCGACACCCTCGCCGAGAACGAACGCGAAACCCTGTCCGCGACGCTGCCCGACGTGATCGAGAACCGCGCGGTGATCGAACAGGCCAAGGGCGTGCTGATGCGCATGTACCGCATCAACGCCGAGCAGGCGTTCAAGGTCCTGGCGTGGCGCTCGCAGGAAACCAACACCAAACTGCGTGATCTCGCCGCCCAGATCATCGAGGAACTTCCCCTCGTCGCGCCGCCGGCACCGGAGACCATCACCGCCTTCGACCACCTGCTGCTCACCGTGCACACCCGCATCCCGGGCGCGAAGGTCGGCGGCTAGCGGCGAGTTTGCCGACGCACCGCCCGGGTATTACGCAGCGACCGCTTCGCACACCCGGAGGTGCTCGATGTCCGAACGATTCGACGACCAGAGCCGGCCCGCGAATCCGGAGCGCGAGGACATCTCGCTCAGCGACTCGCCCGTGACCAACCGCAAGAGCCCGCTCCTGCTGGTGGTCACCATGATCATCGTGCTGGTCGTCATCGTGGTGCTGTTCGTGGTGCTGGGCTGAACGGTGGGGATGTCGCCGTCACACCCGCAGATCGAGGCCTGACTCAGCCGCAGCGCACGGATGCCGACCCGTCGTAGCCGAGTTCCACATCGTGGGTGATCCGGCCCACTCCAACGGTGACGGTGCTGCTCACCGAGGGATATCCGCGCGCCACCACGGTGTAGTGACCGGCGGGCAGATCGGAGACCACGTAGCGGCCGTTGTGGTCGGTGCGAGCGGTGGAGATCCGATCGCCGCCGGCGTCCAGAACGGTCACCTCGGCGTTGGCGACCGCCTTGCCCTGCGCCTGGACGGCGCCGGCCAGGGTTGCCATCGGTTCCAGGTCGACGTCGTGGTGCAGCAGTCCGCTGTCGGGGATGGTGAGGGTGACCGCGGTGGGGTGCATCCGGTCGGCGACCACGACCAGGGTGTGGGTACCCGACGCGACGCCGCCGCAGCTGTAGCCGCCGTCGCCGCCGGTCACCGCTGCCCCGATCACCTCTCCGAGTGGGTCGGTGAGGGTAACCGTCGCTCCCGCAACGGGTTTCTTGTCACCGGCGCGTCGGACGGTGCCGGTGAGCTCGCCGGAACTCGGCAGCGTCAGATCCACGGTCTGGGCCACGGCGCCGACGACGACGGTGACGGCCACCGGGCGATGCGCGGCGGCGGAGGCGATCAGCACATAGCTGCCGGGCGCCGGGGCGGGGAGGCGGTAGCTGCCGTCGGCTTCGCCCGTGGCGCGCGAAACCTGGTGTCCGCGTTGGTCGATCAGCGTCAGCGCCACATCCGGCACCGGCCGGCCGTTCTCGCGCCGGACGCTGCCACCGATGGCCCGGTCGTCGCCCGCCAGATCCACCGCCTGCGGCGCCGACACACCCGCGATTCCGGCGGCCACCGCACTACCGTGCGGCCCGGCAGCCGGTTCCGGGTCCGACAGCTCCGCCGTCTCCGCGATGCCGTCCGATTCCGCGGCGACGGCCTGCGGCGCATGCGCGCGCACCGACGGAATGATCACCGCCGCCAGTGCGGCGAGCACGGAAACACCGGCCAGGAACCAGAAGACCCGGGAGTACCCGGCATCCGCCGGCAGCCCGTGCGCGGTGGTGGCACCCGAGGTCAGCAGCACGGCCGACACCGCGCTGCCGATCGCACCGCCGACGGTGCGGACGTTGGCGTTCATTCCGGTGGCCGCGCCCGTCTGGGCGGGCGGCACCGCGGCGACGATGATGGCCGGCATCGACGAGAAGGCCAGCCCGATACCGACACCCAGCAGCGCACCGGCCAGGTAGATCTCCCAGCTCTGGTCGTGCCCGACGGCGAGCATTACGAACGCCGGGACGGTGATGACACTGCCGATCAGCACGATCGCCTTGGGGCCGATGCGCGCCGCCAGCGGCCCGATCGACAGGCCGATCACGAACATCGCCACCGACAGCGGCAGCATGTACAGCCCGGACTGGGTGATGCCGGCGCTCAGGCCGTATCCCGCAATCGCTTTCGGGGTCTGCAACAGCTGCGGCAGGAAGGTCATCATGGCGTACATTCCGGCGCCGGTCAGCACGGCCACCAGGTTCGTGGTCCACACCGCCGGAATCCGCATGGTGCGCATATCGATCAGCGGGGTGGTCGATTTCAGCTCGACCATGATCCAGGCGGCCGCCGCCACGACGGCCAGCGCGAACAGGCCGAGCGTCAGCGCCGAACCCCAGCCCCAGGACGGCCCCTTGCTCACCGCGAGCAGCAGCGCCACCAGCCAGGCCGACAGGAGAATCGCCGCGCCCCAATTGATATTGCCCGGACTGCGCACCGGTGATTCCGGCACGAACACGATCGCGGCCACCGCGGCCATCGCGGTGATGATCATCGGCACCCAGAACAGCCAGTGGTAGTTCAGATGTTCGACGATCGGGCCCGCCAGCACCAGCCCGAGCCCGGAGCCGACGGCGATGAGCGAGGAGGCGATCCCCACCGCGCCGTGCAGCTTCTTCGCCGGGAACTCGTCGCGAATGATGCCGAATGCCAACGGAATCACGCCACCGCCCAGGCCCTGGATCACCCGCGCCACGATCATCACCCCGACCGATTCGGTCAGCGCCGCGATCAGCGAGCCGACCGTCAGCGCGACCAGGGTGACGACGAGCATGCGTTCCTTGCCGACCTTGTCGCCGATCCGCCCGAGAATCGGCGTCGCCACCGAGGCAGAGAGCAGATATCCGGTCATCAGCCAGGTCGCGGTGCTCTGCGTGGTGTGCAGCGCCGGAATCAGCAGGGCCAGTACCGGAACGACCATCGACTGCAGCAGCGCGTAGGCGGAGATGCCGAGCAGCAGCACCGCGAAGACGACGTTGTAGTGCGGGCGGGATTTGACGCGCGCCACGGGTGGTTTCCTCCCCACGAGACGGAAGTGGAGTGAATCTCCGGTTAGAAACCCTAACAGGGATGTGAGGCAGTCCCCGACCGCGCGAACGTGATCTCGACCTCAGTAGTCGGTAACCACGATGTTGCACGAAACCGCGTCGCACGGTCCGCCGATCCCGCACAATGAGGGCAAGGATGAGGGATTCGGCAGGAACTCGGGTATGCGCATGACCGCACAGCTGGCTGGAAACGGAAATCTGTCGGTTCTGCGCGCCGCATGTCTGAGTGCCGGCATGGAAGCGGGCGGCGCACAGGAGGTGCGGTTCGGCGCGGGTACCGGTTACCGGTTGCCCAGCGGGGTCGTGGTGCGCATCAGCCACCCGGATCATCGGCCCGAGGCGCGCCGGGAGATCGAGGTCTCCCGCTGGCTCACCGCCTCCGGCGTCGCCGCGCCGCACACCCTGCCCGACGTGCGTCAGCCGCTCGAAATCCAGGGCCGGACGGTGACCTTCTGGCAGGTTCCGCCGCTGTATCAGCACGGCGCGCTGGACGATATGGCGCAGGCGCTGCTGCGATTACACAGCCTGGCGCCGCCGACGACGTTCGCTCTCGGCCAGCTGCAGCCGTTTCGCGGAATCGCCGAGTTGATCGCCACCGCCGAGCTGTTCACCGCCGACGACCGCCGCTGGCTGCGCGAGCATCTCACCGAATTGCGCGGGCGGTGGGCCGATCTGCCGAGCGGGATGCAGTGGTGTGTCATCCACGGCGAGGCCTGGGGCCGCGAATTCGCCGCCACCGTCGACCACGACGTCCTGATGCTGAACTTGGAGAACATGTCGATCGGCCCGCCGGAATGGGATCTGGTACCGACCGCGATCGCCTACGCCTCGCTGGGCTGGATCACCAGCGCGCAGTACGCCCGGTTCTGCAACGCCTACCACCTCGACGTCCTGCGGTGGCCGGGGTTCTTCCTGCTGCGCGACATCGTCGAGTTGCGGATGACGATGGATGCCGTCCGCGCCGCCGTCGCCGACCCGGTTCACCTCCACCAGGCACGCTGGCGGCTGGCCTGTATCCGCGGCGACGAAGGTCCGCGGCAGTGGCCGGGCTGGGCACCCCTGCACTGAAACCGCCTGGCCCTCACGCGGTTTCCCCTTTGCGCGAGCACGCGACGCCTCTCGCCCTCGGATCAGAGCACCCATCTGGATTGGTGTCTGGAATGTGGTCCAGGTCATATGGTACGTTCTGCCGCATGGTTCGGCGGACGGAGGTTCGATGTCGACCACTGATCTGGAAGTACACCTCGGGGGACGGGAACCCAGGGCGGCGCAGGTACTGCGCCGGAACTTCTCCGACACGGTGCTGTCGAGTCTCGCCACACTCGGCCGGGCGCTGCAGATGGGTTCCCATGCGATCCGGGTAGGCCTCGGCGATGCGGTGCGGATGCGGTTTCGGACGCGCGAAACCCTCACGCAGGCATGGTTTCTGATCAAGGTCACCGCGATACCGAGCGTGCTGATGGCGATTCCGTTCGGCGTCATCGTCTCCACCCAGGTCGGCAATATCGTCTCGCAACTGGGCGCGGATTCGATGATCGGCGCGGCCGGCGGGCTGGGGGTGATCAAACAGGGCGCGCCGATGGCCGCCGCGATGATGCTCGGCGGGGCCGGCTCGGCGGCCATCGCCTCCGATCTCGGCGCGCGAACCGTGCGGGAAGAGGTCGACGCCATGCGGGTCATGGGGATCGATCCGGTGCAGCGTCTCGTCGTTCCGCGCATCGCGGCGATGATGCTGGTCGCTCCGCTGCTCAACATCCTGATCATCGCGGTCGGCATCGCCTCCGGCTTCGCCGTCGCGGTCGCCGCGCTCGGGGTGACACCGGGCAGCTACTGGCAGTCGTTCGGCGCCTTCACCACCACCCTCGATATCTGGGTGTCGCTGATCAAGGCGCTGATCTTCGGCTTCCTGGTGGTGATCATCGCCTGCCAGCGCGGGCTCGAAGCCGGGGGCGGCCCGCGCGGCGTGGCCGACGGCGTGAACGCGGCCGTGGTCATGTCGATCGCCGCGGTCACCGTGCTCAATACCGCGATCACACAGGTGGTCACCATGTTCTTCCCGGTGAGGATGGCCTGATGACCGCGACCCCGTATGCGCCCGCGGGCCTGCGGTGGGTGCATCGCCTGGGGCGTCGCGCCCATCCGCTGCGGCCGTTCGAATCGATCGGCTTCGTCCTCGGATTCGGGTGGCAGGTGGTGTCGTCGCTGCCGTACACGCTGATGCACTACCGCCGCGAGACGGTCGTGGTGATCACCGACATGACGTGGGGCCGCGGTTCGGTGATCATCGGCGGCGGCGTGGTCCCGCTGATGTTGCTGCTCGGGGCGGCGATGGGCGCCTCCATCGGCATCGAGGCGTTCAGTGCGCTCAACCTGCTGTCGCTGGGTCAGCTCAGCGGCCTGATCTCCGCGTTCGGGGTGACCCGGGAGCTGGCGCCGATCGCGGCGGGGGTCGGCTTCGCGGCGCAGGCCGGCTGCCGGATGACCGCGGAGATCGGCTCGATGCGCATCTCCGAGGAGATCGACGCGCTGGAATCGCTCGGCGTGCGGTCGGTGCCGTTCGTGGTGACCACCCGCGTCATCGCCGGAATCATCGCCGTCGCACCGGCTTTCGTGGTGGCACTGATTCTCAGCTATCTGTCGTGCGCGCTGATCGTCACCACCATCCACGGCACGCCAGCCGGGACCTACAATCACTATTTCGATCAGTTCGTGCTGGGCTGGGACGTCATCGCCGCGACGATCAAGGTGATGGTCTTCGCGGTCGCCGTCGTCCTGATCCATTGTTACCAAGGCTTTTTCGCGACCGGCGGCCCGGAGGGCGTCGGCATCGGCTCGGGGCGCGCGATCCGGGCCAGCCTCGTCTCGATCATCGCGCTCGACATGCTCACCACCATCGTCCTCTGGGGATTCCGGTCCCCCATCACGTTCACCGGATGACCCCATGCCTCCTTATGCCCTGCCCGGCACCGAGGTCGGGCCCCGCCGCGCGCGGATCCTCGGCATCGGTGCGGTCGCGCTCGCCGTGGTGCTCGTCGTCGGCTGGCGGCTGCTGCCCGACAGCCGACCGGCCGACGAGATGCGCGTCGACCTGGTCACCGCGCAGGTCGGCGAGGGAGTCGGCGCCGGAACCGATGTCCGGCTCGACGGTGTCCGGGTCGGCTCGGTCACCTCGGTCGCCATGGCCGGAACCGGCCGGCAGCGCATCGAATTGACGCTGCGCCGATCCCAGCTGTTCGGCCTCACCGACGCGCTGACCGTCGACTACGCGCCCGGGAATCTCTTCGGAATCACTGCGCTGCAACTGAATCCGAACAGCGGCGGCACTCGGCTGCGGGACGGCTCGACCGTGGACCTGAGCGATCGCGACGCCGACCGGGTGCGCGATGCCACCCTCGCCGCGCTGCTGGAATCCACGGGCCGGCTCACCGACGACGTGCTGACCCCGAAACTCACCGAGGTGCTGCGCACCACCTCGCACGACATCAGCGCCTTCACCCCGCTGCTGCAGGCGATCGGCACGACCGCGCGCTCGTTCACCGAAACCCAGCAACTCCCACCGTCGATGGTGTTGGGCCAATTCGGCTCGGCGCTGCACGGTGTGCCGGCACTGCTCGCCGGCGCGGCCGAACTGTTGCACGCGGATCTGACGAATCAGCAGCTCGCGACGAAGGAGAACGTCGATCGCTTCTCGGAGATGTTCAATCGGGTCCAGAACGAGATGCTGCCGGTGGCAACGGAAACCCTGTACACGGCGCAGCGAAATTTCGGCGGGCTCCTGCCGATCGCCGTCACGATGCTCGACCAGGTCGCCGGTTCGGTCTCCGACCCGCGGCGTTCGGAGAGCGAATTGCGTGAACTGCTCGACCGTCTCGGCGCCGGCTTCCACGACTCGCCCTCGGGCCCGGTGCTGAACGCCCGCGTGGATCTGACCACCGTCCCCGGCTTGGCGGCGCCACTGGCAGCCCTGCTCGCCCACCAGCCCGGTGCGGGAGGTCGCTGAATGTCGACCCGCGCGTTGTGGATTCGAGTGGCCGTGTCCGTGCTGGCCATGGCCGTCGTCCTCGTCGGGGTGTTCCGGTTGATCGAGCGGCCGGTCAGCGGCGACACCGACACCTACACCGCGATTTTCACCGATGCGAACGGCTTGCGGCTCGGCGACGACGTCCGGCTCTACGGGGTGCAGGTCGGGAAGGTGCGCGACGTCGACTTGGACGGAGCGCTGGCCCGCGTGCGCTTCACCGTCACGCAGGGCCATCCGCTCTACACCGAGACCAAGGTGGCGGTGCGATATCAGAACCTCACCGGTTTCCGGTATCTCGAGATCCAGCAGCCGGATCAGCCGGGTCCCCGCCGCCCGGCGGCAGCGGCCTTCGACACCGCGCACACGGTTCCGGCCTTCGACATCACCACCCTGTTCAACGGTTTGCAGCCGGTGCTGGCGCAGCTGTCACCCGACGATCTGAATCGGTTCGCGAGCAGTATGCTCGCCGTCGTCCAGGGCGACGGCAACGGCATCGGGCCGGCGCTCGACGCCATCGACATGCTGAGCCGGTACGCGTCCGACCGCGCACAGGTGCTGTCGGTCCTGGTGAACAATTTCGCCCAGGTTTCCGCGCATATGGCCGGGAAATCCGGCAATGCCATGCAATTGATGACGAATCTGACCGAACTGTTCGTCACTATCACCGACAAATTGCCCGGCCTCGTGCAATTCGGAATGGAAATTCCGCCGATGTTGCGCCCACTGCTGGACCTGCTGGATGTCCTGGGCGTCACCGGTGAGAAGAACCGCGACCTGGACGCGCTCCTGCATCGCGTCCTTCCGAAGCCGCGTCAGGCCGCCGATGTGCTGGGACGGCTGCCCGGATTGATCCAGACCATGACGACGACCATTCCCCAGACCGGGCCCGACGCGGCGATGACCTGCTCGCACGGGATCGCACCGGCGCCCGGACCGCTGGCCGTCCTGATCGCCGGACAGAGGATCACGCTATGCCATCGGTAGTCACCCCCGCGTCGGTCACCGCCGCCCTGCGCACGGTCCGGCGCCGGATGTTCACCAGCCGTGACGAGCGCGGCGCCCAATTGCGCTGGGGCATCAGCGGAATAGTCGCGGTTCTCGTTCTGGTCGCGGCGATCGGCGTGATCGATGTCGTCGGAACCACACCCGAGCGAACATATTCCGCCGATATCGCCGAGGCCGGTTCGATCCGCACGGGTGACGATGTCCGGATAGCGGGAATTCCGGTCGGCAAGGTGAAATCCCTGCGGTTGCTTCCCGATCGGGTGCGGATGACGTTCACGGTGAAGGACGGGGTCGCCATCGGCGATCAGACCACCCTCGCGGTGCGAATGCTGACCCTCGTCGGCGGCTACTATCTGGCCGTTCAACCAGCGGGATCGAACCCGTTGGGCAACACCGTCATTCCCGTCCAGCGCGTGATTCTGCCGTACAATCTCACCCAGGCTTTCCAGGACGCCGTCGAGCCCGTGCGGCGGACCGACGGTGACGCCATCCGCCGGGATCTCGCCGCACTGGCCGGTTCGATCGACAGGAGCCCGGACGCGCTCCGGCACGCCGGCCGGGCGGTCGCCGACATCGTCGCCATCATGGACCGGCAGAACGCGGACGTATCTCGGACGCTGGCGCTGACCGACGAATATCTGACGGCGTTGAACAAGAATTCCGACACCCTCGTCACCCTGATGCGGACCTTCGGCACACTCGAGAACGTCGTCGCCGACAATCGGGAACAGCTCAGCTGGGCGCTGCACGGCCTGGCCCAGCTGGTGCAGAAGCTGGTCCCGCTCGGACGGATCTGGGACGACTCGCTACGCGAACAGGCGCAGCCGCTCGTCGACGCGATCCCGAAGCTGCGGGAACTCGGCGACCGCATGGGCGCCCTGCTCGATTCACTGCACACCTTCGAGCAGCGCCTGACACCGCTGGTCCAGCCGGGCGGCGGAGTGAGCGTCGACCAGTCCGCCGCCACCGTCACCGGCATCTGTGTTCCGGTGCCCGGAGGGGGATGCTGATGCTGAGCAGGATTCTCGGATCGCGCGGCCTGATGTCGGCGGCGGTGGTGCTGGTGCTCGTCCTGGCTGCGGGATTCGCCGTGACGATGAGCAGATCCGAACCGGCGACGCGCGGTTACTGCGCGCGGATGCCCGACAGCATCGGCCTCTACACCGACAGCGCCGTCACCGTCATGGGCGTTCAGGTCGGCAAGGTCACCGCCGTCGAGCCCGACAACGGCGCTGCCACAGTGCGTTTCACCGTACGCGCCGACCGCAAACTCCCGGTGGACGTCGGCGCGGTGACGGTCAGCCACACCATCCTGGCCGATCGCACTCTGGCGCTCATCGGCGCCGAACCCGCCGGAGCCGGTTGGGATCCGAGCCGATGCATCACCAAAACCCTGACGCCCAAGAGCATGTCGGAGACCTTCGACGCACTGGCGAAACTCTCGGATCAGCTCGACGCGTCCGGTGATCCCGCCCAGCGCACCGCCGTCGGTGACGGTCTCGACGCACTCGACCGGGCGACATCCGGCACCGGCGAGCAGCTCAACGCGCTCATCGGGCAACTCAGCCGGGCGCTCGCCTCCCCCGACGCGGCGATCGGACATCTCGGTCAGCTCATGGACGATCTCGCCGCACTGGCCCGTCGCGCCCGCAACGGATGGCCGGACCTGGAGAACATCGTGCCTCGGCTGACCCAGACCTTCTCCGATATCAACACCCTCGCGTTCCCGCCCGTGGCCGATCTCGTGACGGCGCTGGCCGGGCTGCTTCCGGAACTCAACGAGGTGATCATGAAGCTCGGCTCCCCCGCGCTGCGCGCGGTGAACGACATCCCCGGCCTGTCGAAGCTCATCGCGTCGGGAGTCGGCTCACTCGCCGAGATCATCCGCATGACCCCGGCCCTCGCCACCGGGTTCTCCGACGCGGTCGATCCGGTCAGCGGCGACTTCACCATCGGGTACGCGCCACCGAAACTGGCTCTGCCGCAGGCACAAACCGACCAGATCTGCGCGGCGCTGCGGGCGGTCGCGGGGCAACAGTGCGGGACCCCCGGCAATGGTGTGGTGACGGTGCCTGCGCTTCCGGTTCTCCTGTCGGCGGTGAGCGCGAAGTGACACGACCCTCCGCGAAACTCCGCCGGATCTGCGCCCGCACGCTGGTCGCCGCCACCCTCGCGGCATCGGCCGGGGCCTGCGGTTTCCAGCCGGCCGACGTCCCGGTGCCGGGCACCGGTGTCGGCGGACCGACCTACCATCTGCGCATCGAATTCGCCGATGTTCTCAATCTGCCGCAGGGCGCCAAGGTCATCGCGGACGGCGTGCGGATCGGGCAGCTCACCCACATCACCGTCGTCGACCCGGCGCCCGCCACCGGCACGGCTCCGGCGCGCACCGGCTATGTGATCGCCGATGTCGCGATCCGCACCTCGGTCCGGCTTCCGGTCGGCACCACCGCCCAACTGCGGCAGGCGACTCCGCTCGGCGACGTCCACATCGCACTCACCGAACCGGCCCACCCCACGGCCGGCGAGATCCGCCCGGATGCGACGATCCCGATCTCCGACACCCGCCCGCAACTTCCCATCGAGGACATCCTCGCGCAGCTGGCCACCTTCGTCGGCAGCGGCGCGGTGCACGACATCCAGAACATCGTGCAGAACGTGAACGGGATCATGCCCCCGAATCCGGCGGTGACCGCGCGGATATCGGAGGTCCTCGGTTCGGATCTCGGTGACCTTGCCGCACATACCGATTCGATTCACCAGTTGGTCAGCGGTATTCAGGCCACGGTCGACGAGGGCCTGCTGAATCACACGTCGACGTGGGATCCGCTGCTCACCCCGGACGGTGTGCAGCACACCACCGATGTGATTCGCGCCGAGATCGGTGTCGTCTTCGTCCTCACGGCCCTCGGCCCGTTCGCGCCGTCGACGAAATGGCTGGGGCCGGTGCTGGATTCGACCACGGCCGCCGCGCGCGCGGTGGTGCCGATGTTGTTCGGCAGTGCACCGCTCGACACCGGCTCCCCGTCCAACATGGCGACACTGACGAATCTGCTGCAATCGCAGATCATTCCGTTCGCCGAGCGCGGACCGAAGATCAACCTGGTCGGCGTCGCGATGCCGCCGTCTGCGGCCGTCGGCACGACACCCGAGCAACAGACCTCCCGCATCGTCGACACGCTGCGGATGATCGGAGCGGTCCGATGAGAATTCGATCGATCGTCTCGCTCACGGCGATCACCGCCGTGCTCGTCTTCGGCATCGTCTACATGACGGTGGGCGTCCTGCACCTCGATCCGCGCAAATCTTTCTTCACCGCCGATCTCCGGCTCGCCGAATCCGGTGGGCTGGGCCCGAATTCGCCGGTGCTGTTCGACGGGGTCGCGGTCGGCAAGGCGGAGACGGTACGCAAACAGGCCTCCGGCGTGCTCGTCCGGCTGAAGATCGACGACAAGTATCACATCCCGGCTACGAGCGAGATCCATATCGAACAGCTGTCGGCACTCGGCGAGCCGTACATCGATTTCGCCTCGACGAGCCCGGCTGGGCCGTATCTGCGTGACGGACAGACGATGTCGACCGAGCGGGTGCACCTGCCGATGAGCATCACGGCGCTGTCGACGCGGGCGGTACAGCTGCTCGAGCAGATCCACCCGGAGGCGGTGGCGCGGCTGGTCGACACCTTCGACACCGCGCTGAAGGGTACCGATCAGGCGATGCGCACGCTGCAGCACTCGTCCGACCTGCTGGCGGCCACACTGCTCAGCCGTACCGGCGCCATGCGGCAACTGTTCGCCGACATGCAGGCCCTCGGCGGGAACATGGACTGGCTGGGGCCCTCGCTGGAAACCGCCGGACCACAACTCGGGCTGTTCGGCACCATGTTGATCAAGATCGTCGAGGGCGGGTCCGTGCTGTCGAACAAACAACCCGTGGACAACTACTACACCGGCGACGGCCTCGTTCCGTTCCTCGGGCAACTGACCGAGCTGCTGAACAAGATCGGGCCGGGGGTGGCGCCATTGGGCCCGGCCCTGCAGCCGGTCCTCACCGAGGCCGTGCACAGCTCGCCCCATATCGACGTCAGCGCGCTGATCGGCCAGGCCCTGCAGGGCGTCGATCCCGACGGGACGCTGCATTTCCGGATCGCCGTCAAATAGCCGAGTACCAGCCAGCCCGACCGGCAGGAGGAACGAGCCGATGAGCACAGCAGTAGACGACAAAGACATCCGCGCGGCGGAGGCGGACAAGGACGAAAAATCCTGTGCCGCACAGCCTTCCGCGCCCGGCACCGAGCGGCGGGCGCCGCTGACGATCGCCGTCCGGCTCTCCACCGCAGTGACCACCGCGGTGATCGTCGCCTTGCTGGCGGTCGGCATCGTGTTCGGGTGCCTGTACTTCTCGGCGCGTTCCACCCTGTCCGATCGTGACGCCGCGGCCGCCGGCGACAAACACGCCGAGGACATCGCGTCGCAGTACGCCGTCGGCGCGTCGACCATCGACTATCACGATGTGAAGAGCTGGATCGAGCGGTTGAAGGCCGGCACCACCACGCAACTGGCGGCGAAATTCGACGCGACCGCACCGCAACTCGAGCAGATCCTGCTCCCGCTGCAGTGGACGTCCAAGGCGACGCCGCTGTCGGCCGCGGTGACCTCCGAATCGGACGGCATCTACAAGGTCAACGCCTACCTGGACGTGACATCGACCAGCGCGCAGACTCCCGACGGCGGTCGCACCACCGTGACCTACTCGCTCACCATCGACCGCAACGCGGACTGGAAGATCACCGATGTCGGCGGGTTGCAGAACGCCCTGCCCACCAAGTGAGTCGGGCGAAGGCCGCCGGCGGCGATAGGACACTATGAGCTGATGACCGATATGCCTGCCATGTTCACCGTCGACGACGCCGGTCGGTACCTGCCCCGGAAGTGGGCGTACGGCCGCTGGGGCGCGGACATGCTCAGCGGCCCCGCCGTCTGCGCAGCCGCCGCGCGCACCCTCGAACGGGAACACGGGCTGCCCGGTTTCGTGCCGGCTCGATTCACCATCGACCTGTTCAAGGCGGCGAAGGGACAGCCCCTCGAGGTGCACACCGAAGTGATCCGCGCCGGGCGGCGGATCCACATCGCCTCGGCCACGGTGCGCCAGGGTGAGGTCGAGGTCGCGGAAGCGCGCCTGGTTCAGCTGCGCGCCACCGAGACCCCTCCGGGCGAGGAGTGGCATTCCGAGCATCCGTTCGACCCACCCGCCGACGCCGGGGTGGATTGGTGGTACCGCAGCGACAACGACTGGTCGACGTCGATGGGCGACCACCAGAACTCCGGCCGCAAAAGCCTGTGGGCGGTGCCGCTGGGAGCGGTCGAGGGGGAGGAGCGCAGCGCGTTCGTGGAGGCCGTGGTCGCAGCCGAGTCCACCAGCCTGGTGACCAACTGGGGGTCGCAGGGCATCGGATACATCAATGCCGACCTCACCGTGGCACTCGACCGCCTGCCCGTCGGCGACCGAATCGGGCTGCGGGCCGAGACCCACCTCACCGCCAACGGTGTATCCGTCGGCACCGCAACGCTTTTCGATTCCCGCGGGCCGATCGGCACCGGCATGGTGACCGCCGTCGGCAACGCGGCCGCCCAGATCGACTTCTCCGCGAACGGGATCGACTTCTCCGAAGACTGAGGCGCCGGGCGATATTTCCGGCCCGATATCGGACCGCGCCGCGCGTGTCGGGTTGACCGCGCGACGGCCGGTTCCGACGATCGTCGGGGTGAGCCCGATCCGAAGGACGCCCGCTGCGCGGCGTCGGCGCTTGTGGCCGGTAGTGATCGTCGTCCTCGGTGTGGTGGCCGCACCGCCACCGGTGGCCACCGCGATCCCGGCGGGCGAGCTGTGGTCCTCGACAGCGGAATCGTTCGCACCCGGCGATTTCCACGCCGCGCCGTATCTGGGCAACGGCCGGATCGGGACGGTACTGCCGCCCAGCGGCGGCGGCTACCACGACTACGGCGACGCGGCGCGGACCTCCTTCCCGCTGCAGCAATCCCGTTATACCGGAACGTATTTGGCGGGCTTCTACGCGCAGGCCGCACTGTCACCGGAATACCTCCGGTCGCCGCAGTACACCCAGGTGATCGCGGCGTTGCCCGCGTGGACGGATCTGGCCGTCGAAGTCGACGGTCACCGCTACGACGCGGACGTGGACCCGGCCACCGTGCACGACTACCGGCAGACGCTGGACTACCGCACCGCGACGGTGACCACCCGGGCCAACTGGACACCGGATCCCGAGCATCGGCTGCGGCTTCGCTACGACACCTTCGTCTCTCGCGACCGGCCGGATCTCGCGGTGCAGAGACTGACCGTCACACCCGAGCGCCCGGGCGAGCTCGCGGTCGTCGACCGGATCGACGGCGCGGCGGCGCGGCGGGTGGTCCCGGTGACGACGACGGCCGATCCGAGCAGCGGACGCACGGTGTCGGGAGTCCGCGCCGAGGGAACCTCCGATACGGCATTCGTGGTGTCGTCCGTCGATTCCCCGCCGCAGGCCGCGGGCACCGCACTGCCCGGCGCCGACGGGATCCGCTATCTGCTGTCCGTCACCGGGAACGACAGCTACACCTTCACCGCCTACACCGGCATCTCCTCCACCGACTACGGATCCGATCCCCTGGCCGCCGCCACCGCCGCGGCCGAATCGGGCCGCGCCCAGGGGTTCGACGCCACACATTCCGCCCACGCCGCGCAGTGGGATCGGTTGTGGCAGCCCGCCATCGAGCCTCCGGGGCGCACCGACTACACCCGATGGATCCGCGCCGCGCTGTATTCCGTTCTGGCCAGCGTGCGCGCGGGCGAGCGCTGGTCGGTGCAACCGGCCGGACTGTCGTCCGACGACTACGGGGGCATGACGTTCTGGGATGCCGAGACCTGGATCTTCCCGACGCTGCTGGCGCTGTATCCGGACCTGGCTCGCACCGTGGTCGAATTCCGCGCCGCCGCACTGCCCGCCGCCCGGGCCAACGCCCGCGGCTACGGACTGCCCGGTGCGCTGTATCCCTGGGACGACGGGCCCGCGCAGCGCTGCGCCTCCCCGATCGGCTGCGGCCTGACCGAGGAACATCTGCACAACGAGATCGCCCTCGCCCAATGGCAGTACTACCTGGCCACCGGCGACAACGAATGGCTGCGCACCCGCGGCGCGCCGGTGATCACCGCGATCGCCGACTACCTGACCGCGCGGATCGGGCCGAAACTGCCCGACGGCGCCTACCATTTCGCCCCGGCCGCCGGATCCGACGAGTACGTCGCCTTCTCGGTCGACAACGCGCTCACCAACGGCGGCGTGCGCAACACGATGGACATCGCCGCCCGGGCCGCCGCACTCTCCGGTCTTCCCGTCGACCCGCGCTGGGCCGATATCGCAGCGCATATGGCGATGCCGCCCGATATCGCGCCCGGGGTGCCCGCCGAATATCTCGGCTACACCGGCGCCCCGATCAAACAAGCCGACACGGTGTTGCTCAGCTACCCGTTCACCTACGCGGCGCCCGGCTATTCGCCGGCCGCGACCACGCGGTACTACTTCGACCGCACCGATCCGGACGGCCCGAATATGAGCAACAGCGTCGGCGCGATCCTCAGTGCCCGTTACGACCCCTGTCGCACCCAGTACTACCTGGACCGATCCGTGCAGCCGTATGCCCGCGAGCCGTACGGATTCCAGGCCGAGGCGCGCGGGGACCGGTCGGGTGCCAACGCGCAGGGGCAGTCGGCGTGGATCTTCGTCACCGGTGCCGCGGGATTCCTGCAAGGACTGCTCTACGCACCGCTCGGATTGCGCTGGACCGAAGGCGGCCCGTCCATCGATCCGATGCTGCCAGGCGGCTTCCCCGACGGCCTGACCATTCGCGGCCTGGCGATCGGCGCCGCCCGGACGACCGTTCATATCACGCCCGCGAACACCACGCTGACCCTCACCTCGGGCGACCCGATCACCCTGCAGACGCCGGGTGGCTCCGTCGAACTGGTCCCTGGACAACCCCTTTCGATCCCCACCCGCGCCGCGTGCTGAGACGTACAGCGGATGTGCGACGGGGCCACCGGCCGGCCCCTCGCGACGGAGCGGTCCAGGTGAGCGGTGCGCGGTTGCGCGATGCGGCAAACGGAACCACCATCGCCGGTGTGCAGAACCACTTCGACCTCGGCGACCCGCAGCAATGGGTCACCACACTGCGCCGCAACGCGGCACCCGACACCGCAGTCGTCCCGCGCTCGCCGAGCGCGCGGACGCGGGAGCACACCGCCGCCGGCCGGTCGCGGCCGGCCGGTGAACGGCACGAGCGCGGGAGGATCGCCGCATGAGCGCCATCGAGCAGGTCGCCGATTCGGTGTACGTGGTAGCCGGAACCAACGTCAACTGGTCGCTGATCACCGGCGATTCCGGCGTGGTCCTCGTCGACGCCGGCTATCCGCGCGATACCGGCGCGGTACTCGATTCGTTCCGCCGGATCGGCCACGAACCGGCCGATCTGGTGGCGATTCTGCTGACCCACGCCCATCTCGACCACATCGGTGCCATCCCCACCCTGGTCGAACGCACGGGTGTGCCGGTCTACACGGGCGCGGACGAGGCCGCGCACGCGCGTCGCGAATATCTGCAGCAGATCACTCCCGTGGACATGGCCCGCCAGCTCGGCACTCCCGGTGGACCGCGGTGGGTGTTCCAGACACTGCGCGCGCTGGGCGGCCACGTCCGCATGAGCGTCCCTACCGCCACCAGCTACGACGAGAACACCCTGCGGCAGTTGCCCGGCGGTATCGTGGCCGTCCCGACGCCGGGGCACACCACCGGCCACACCGCCTACCTCATGCCCGACGAGGGCATCCTCTTCAGCGGCGACGCCCTGGTCACCGGCCATCCACTACTTCCCGACACCGGACTCCAAGCACTACCCGAGGTCTTCAACCACGACGAGACACAGACCCACACCACCGCGGAATCCCTGATCGCCCACCGGCCGCGGCTGCTGATACCGGGCCACGGAAAACCCATGGCCCGCTGATCTCACCGGCCCAGCCGATTTCACCGGCCCGGCTACACCCGCGCCGGATCCCGGGTCTGCGCCTTGGCCGCTTCCCGGGCCAGGATGCGCGCCCGCTGCTCCTCGAAGCGCACGACGTCGCGGCCGAGCTTGTCGAGATAGTCGGCGAGCTCCTGGCGGGCGCGCTCGCCCCGCTCGGTGAAATCGGTGCGGCCGAAGACATTCCAGTGCCGCAGCACCGGATTGAGCACCTCGTCGAGATGCTGGCGCAGATCGTAGATGCCGTGCTTGACCATCAGCACACCGTTGCGCCGCCAGTTCGGCATTCCGGTGCCGGGCATGGCGAAATTCTTCGCGATCTCGGTGACCGATTCCATCGCCTGATCCGGCGCCAGATCGAACGCCGCCGCCGCGATCGACCGGTAGAAGATCATGTGCAGATTCTCGTCGGCCGCGATCCGCGCGAGCATGTGGTCGGCGATCGGATCGCCGCACACCCGGCCGGTGGAGCGGTGGCTGATGCGAGTGGCCAGCTCCTGGAACGTCACGTAGACGACCTGGTCGAGCATGCCGTGGAAGTACTCGGGCGCGTGCACGCCGCGCGTCATGTGCACCATCCGGTCCTGCTCCAGCGCCACCGGGTCGACCCCGCGGGTGACCACCAGATAATCGCGCATGGCGATGGCGTGGCGGTTCTCCTCGGCGGTCCAGCGCCCGACCCAAGTGCCCCAGGCGCCGTCGCGGGAGAAATGCTCGCTGATGGTCCGGTGATAGGAGGGCAGATTGTCCTCGGTGAGCAAATTGGTGATCATGGCGACCTTCGCGACCTCCGACAGACGAGACTGTTCGGGATCCCAATCGACACCGCCGAGTGCGGCGAAATTGCGGCCTTCGTCCCACGGCACATAATCGTGCGGATGCCATTCCTTGGCGGTGGCCAGATGCCGGTCCAATTGGTCCGCGACGACCGGCTCCAGTTCGGTGAGCAACTGCAACTGCGTCAAATCCTTTGGCATGCAATTCCTTTCGAGAAGGTAACCATCGGGTTTACGACACACAAGGGCGATCCGAGAGCAGTGTTGCGCGGCGATACGCTACCCGTCGACCTATGGTTGCCGGAAGTTTCCGCCGCTGTGTCCCCGGTTCGAGAGCGCCGATCACGTCGCACACCGATTACATGCCCGCCGAATCAAACCTAAAGTCCGGACAATTCGGACGTGACATACTCCTCTTCAATTAGTTAGCCATCGCAACTATATTATTTGGAGACCCATTCCGTTTTCCTGTCGATGAGGGAGAGAACTTGGCTTCCGCCCAACCCGCCGAGGACCTGGATGCCTCCGACATCCGGACCGTCGGCCGCCGGCTCCGGGTAGATCACGACCACCCGCACTACAAGTGGGTGGCACTGTCGAATACGACCCTCGGCATGTTGATGGTCACGATCAACTCGTCGATCGTGATCATCTCCCTGCCGGCGATCTTCCGCGGGATCCACCTCGATCCGCTCGAACCCGCCAACGTCAGCTACCTGCTGTGGATGCTGATGGGCTTCATGCTCACCTCCGCGGTGCTCGTGGTGATGTTCGGCCGCCTCGGCGACATGTTCGGCCGAGTGCGCATCTACAACCTCGGCTTCGTCATATTCACCGTCTGCGCGATAGCGCTGTCGTTCGATCCGTTCGATCTCGGCGGCGGTGCGATATGGCTGATCGCCTGGCGTGTGGCGCAGGGTGTCGGCGGCGCGATGCTGATGGCCAATTCGACGGCCATCCTCACCGACGCCTTCCCGGCCAGGCAGCGCGGCATGGCTCTGGGCATCAACCAGGTCGCGGCGGTGGCCGGTTCGTTCCTGGGTCTGCTGATCGGTGGTCTGCTGGCCGAATGGGACTGGAAGGCCATCTTCTGGGTCAGCGTGCCGTTCGGCATCCTCGGCACCATCTGGTCCTACAAGTCGCTGCACGACAACGGCGCACGCACACCCGGGTCGCTCGACATCCCGGGTACCGTCACCTTCGCCCTCGGCCTGACGGCGCTGCTGGCCGGTATCACCTACGGCATCCAGCCCTACGGCGACTCCAAGACCGGCTGGGGCAACCCGTGGGTGCTGACCGGAGTCATCGGCGGCATCGTGCTGCTCGTGCTGTTCTGCGTCATCGAGGCGAAGTCGCGCCAGCCCATGTTCCACCTGAGCCTGTTCCGCAACCGGACCTTCGCGCTGGGCAGTTTCGCGAGCCTGATGGCCTCGATCAGCCGCGGCGGCCTGCAGTTCATGCTCATCATCTGGCTGCAGGGCATCTGGCTGCCGCTGCACGGCTTCGACTTCGAGTCGACGCCGCTGTGGGCCGGTATCTACATGTTGCCGCTGACCATCGGCTTCCTGGTCTCGGGACCGCTGTCCGGCTATCTGAGCGACCGTTTCGGCGGGCGGTTGTTCGCCACCGGCGGCCTGTTGCTCGCCGCGATCACCTTCGTCCTGCTGATCGTGATCCCGGTGAACTTCAACTACTGGCTGTTCGCGCTGATCATTTTGCTCAACGGCCTCGGCATGGGCATTTTCACCTCACCGAACACCGCCGAGGTCATGTCCGCGGTCCCGGCCTCGCAGCGCGGCGTCGCCTCCGGTATGCGCGCGACGCTGATGAACGGCGGCATGGCGCTGTCCATCGGCATCTTCTTCTCGCTGATGATCGTCGGCCTGTCCGGCACCCTGCCCGGCGCGATGAATTCCGGGCTGAAGGACCAGGGCGTCCCCGCCGACGTCGCGGGACATATCGCGGATATGCCGCCGGTCGGCAGCCTGTTCGCGACCTTCCTCGGCTACAACCCGTTCAAGGAATTGCTCGGCCCGAGCGGCACATTGGACAAGCCGGGGGTGCACGCCGATGTGCTGACCGGCCAGGAGTTCTTCCCGCACCTGATCTCCGACCCGTTCCACTCGGGCTTGGTGGTGGTGTTTCTCGCCGCCGCGGTGATGATGCTGCTCGGTTCGATCGCGTCCTGGTTCGCCCGCGGCGACTACGTCGAACACGAGGCGCAGGTACTGGCCGAAGCGGCCGGCGCCGGTCTGGTCACCGATGCGGACGCCGAGGCCGAAACCGGCCGGCCGGCCACCAACGGACATGGCGTATCCGCCGGTCGCCACGCGCTCGCGGCCACCGCGGTGATGTCCGCGGCGGCTCCGCCCGCCCGGTCGCAGCGTTCGATCACCGGACGCGTGCTGCGCACCGACGGTCATCCGCTCGACGGTGTGGCGTTGACGCTCATCGATCAGCAGGGACATCAGGTCTCGCGGGCCACCGGTGATCCGCAGGGCGGGTACGTGATCGATCCGCCGGCCCCCGGCAACTACGTGCTGATCGTGTCGGCCCGCGGACAGCAGCCGACCGCGGTCACCGTCTCGGTCGACGGCCGGCCGCAGCGCCTCGACGTCACACTGCACGGTTCGGGTGAGTTGTCCGGCTTCGTCCGCGCGGCGGGCCGAGCGGTTCCCGACGCGACCGTCACTCTCACCGATCTGCGTGGCCAGGTCGTCGGCGCGGCGGTCACCGATGCCGACGGCGGATACCTGTGCTCGGGTGTCGTGGGCGGCACCTACACACTCGTCGCGGTGGCCGCGCATCTGCGCCCGGCCGCCATGACGCTGACCGTGCCCGACAGCGGCGTCCTGCACCACGATGTGGAACTGACCTCGCTGGCCGTGCTCACCGGCGCGGTCCGGGCAGGCGACCGGGCGGTGCCCGACGCCCTGGTCACGGTGCTCGACGAGACCGGCGCGGTACTCGGCACCGCCCGCACCGACGGCGACGGCCGCTACACCGTGACCGACCTGACCGAAGGCACCCACACCGTGGTGGTTCGCGGCTACCCGCCGCGCGAGGGCCGGGTCGAGGTCACCGGCGGCGCGGTCGAACACGATGTGCGACTCGGCTACGACCTGCCCTCCGGCAGCGACGCCACCGAACCGGACCCCTCGGAACCGGCATACGACCGGGACTGACCGAGATCGGCCGAGATCGTCGGCCTCCGCGTGGCTCCAGCACAGTGCGGTGCTGGGGCCACGCGTGTTTCGGCGCGAGGAGACGACACGGCAGGGATGCCAATCGCCATCTCGCTCCGAAATGACGTGCGTGGAAACATGATTCGCCGAACGTTTCGGGCTGGACGCGACATCGGCGCGGCACTGCGGATTCGCGGGTCGACGGGCGCCTCGGGTCGACATTCCCCATCCAGGCCACCTGCGGAGCAGAGGGCATGCGGCGGCGATGAAAGTGCCCTGAACGCCTGTCCCCGTTGATCTTCGGCACACTCGGCGGGGCGCCGAAAAATGGCCGCTACCTGCGCGGAACGATTTCCGCCTCAGCAAACTCGACCGGACACCCGGCCGCCGGTGCCGCAGCCACTGCTTGTCACGGCACGAAAAACGCCGTTAAGCTCGAGTTTGCCAGAAAGATGCTGAGACTGAAGCTCCCTGGCCACCGAGTTCGCCCGCGTGTAGTCGACTCGAGGATGGACCGACATGACCTTCCTTGCCCTCGGATATCTGCGCAGAGATGTCTCGCGACGGCACCAGCATTGGGACGAGTCCCAAATCCGATGGCTGGCAGGGCGTCTGGGCTACAACCTGTGCAAGACCGTGGCACTGAGCAACCGCACCATCGATCCGATCCAGCAGTTGATCGACGCGGTGGTGCGCCTCGATGCCGAGGCCGTGGTCGTTCCGAGCCTCGACCACTTCGCCGACCGGGTGATCCCCGCCGATCTCCTCGCGATCACCGACGTCATCACGGTGACCCCCGAGCACACCTATGCGCGCTGGGCCGGCGGCGAACTGCCCGAATTGCACGGCATCTGATCGGCCCGGAAAAACCCTGGTGCGCAATCCGTCCGGCTTCCGTCCAGCGGAGTGCGGGCGAATTGCGCCACCGGGGTTCGCCGGCGGAATCAGCTGCCGGTGATCTGCTCGTAGTAGAAGAAGTGGTGGCCCTTCGCATCACAGGAGAAGCTGCCGTGGAACCCGACCGCACACGTCGACCCGGCGTGGGAGACCGCGGGTCCGGCCGTCGGCCCGGACCCGGCGCTCTGGCCGTAGGTCGAGATGTCCGGATTGCCGCCGGGCAGGGTATGCGGAGTCCCGGCATCGAACCCCGGATGCGCGGGCGCCCACGGCACGTCGATGACGACCTCGCGGACCGGGAAGGGCACCGGCACCGACACATTGCCGCCGAGCTGGATGGACATCCACGTCGGATCGGCGAGATCGCATCCCACGCTGCCGTCGTCGGCGATCGAGCAGTTCAACCTCCCCGCGGAGAAGTACACGGGCCCGGGAGTGTCGGCGCCGGCCACGCCGCCGAACGCCAGCGGCGCCGCCGCACCGGCCATCGCCAACGTACGCACGATCCATCGTTTCACGCTGCCTCCTTGGGTGTGATCATGTTCCTGACGTACCCATCGCCCCACCGCCACAACCCATTACGGCGCGCCGCGCCTGTCCGGACCGGCTACCGGACCCGATCCATCTGCGTCAGGTACTCGTCGAGGCGAGCCGCGCCGGTCACGAGATGTCGGCTGCGGGTGATCAAGCGGTCCTGCCACGCATCGAGAAAGGTACTCAGCGCCTGCGCGCCGCCCGCCGCGCGCAACGACTCCAGGAACTGCGCGACCTGCGGGAGCAGATAGCCGCCGCGACGCAGTTGCCTGGCGATTTCGGCGTCGCGCACGCAGTCCGGGCCGTACCGGCGATAGCCCGTCACGCGGTCGCGTTCGGGGCGCAGGATGTCGTGAGTTTCCCAGGTACGCAAGGTAGCCGGGTGTACCCCGAGCCGGCGCGCGAGCTCGCCGACGGTCAGGGGCGGGCCGGGAACCGGTGTGGGCGCGGCGGACAGGCCGCTCAAGGCCGCGGCGACTTCGGTGCGAGTGCCGCGTTCGGTCAGCAGCGCGACATGTGCGGCGTCGATGAGCCGGTAGGCCGATTCGAGGTCGCCGCGATGGATCGAACGCATGATCTCCGCGGCCCGCCGATGTCCGTGCCCGGTGCGAAGGGCGAGGAATGCGCGCAACGCCACCGCGTGCAGCACGGTGTAGCGGCGATACCCGGCGTCGCTGCGCTCGGCCGGCGGCAGGATGCCCGCCTCGTCGTAATTGCGGATCGCCTGAGCGGACAATCCGTGTTCGCGGGCGAGATCGACGGGCCGCAGGACGTACCTCCGTTTGAGACTTCTACGGGTGTTTTTCCAGGTCGCTTCGGCAGAAGTTTCACTCGAACCTTCAACGATAGTGTCGAAGGTATTCGCTGCCGGAAAGGGGTATCCATGTCCACTGCCACCACACTGCGTGCCATCGGCCGTCCTCTCGACGACCCGGTGAACCTGGGCCGCACCCTCGACGAACTGCTCGCCGCGTGCCCTGGGGCCCCGGCCCTGCTCGGCCTCGGTGAGCCGACACACGGCATCGCGGCATTTCCGTTGCTGCGCAACGATATTCTGGCCCACCTCGTGCAGCGGGGATTCCGGTCGATCGCGCTCGAGATCGACTTCTTCGCCGCCGCCCGCGTCGACGACTACGTCCGCGGCGCCACCGCGGATATCGATGATGTCCTCGCCACCGGGTTCAGTCACGGCTTCGGCGCGATACCGGGCAATCGCGAACTCGTGGAATGGCTGCGCGCCTACAACACCGGCCGGTCGCCGGGGGATCGCGTGCACTGCTACGGATTCGACGCGCCGGTGGAGATCTCCGCGGCACCGAGTCCGCGACGTGCGCTGGCCGCGGTCGCCGACTCTCTGCCCGCGGCGCTGCGACCGGCGTCGGCAGCCGACCTCGACGCCCTGGCCGGTGCGGACGCCGACTGGACGAACGAGGCGGCCATGTTCGACCCGGCCGCCTCCATCGGCAATTCCGACCGGGCCCGTGCCCTGCGCATCGTCGCCGACGACCTCGCCAGTGCCCTGCACCGCGCGGGTCCGGGGCTGCGGCCGGCCGATCCGTCCGGCTACGACCGGGCGGCCGACCATGCCCGCACCGCACAGGGTCTGCTGCGTTATCACGCGGCCATGGCGACCCCATCCACCGATCGCCTCGGCGACCTGCTGAGCCTGCGCGCCGAGATGATGGCCGCGAATCTGCTGACGATCGTCGGGCGGGAGCGGCATCGCGGGCCGAGTCTCGTCTTCGCGCACAATGCCCACCTCCAGCGCGCGCACTCCCCCGGTGAGGAAGCGCCCGGCTGGGGCGGAGCCGGAGCCCTCGTCGCCCTCGCCCTGGGAGCCCGCTACACGGTCGTGACGACCGACGGCGCCCCCGCCGCCGATCCGGCCACCCTCCAGGGCGTGCTGGCACGGGCGACGACGCGTCGAACCCTTTTTCCCACAAGCGAATTGCGCGAGTACCTGCCCTCCGCGATCGCCACGGGCGAACCGATCGTCCTCGGCCACATCCCGCTACGCCGCGCGGATCTCGACACCGCCGACGCCACCGTCTTCATCACCGACACCGACGGGAAACAGGTCCGCTACTGGTAGCGGAACCTTCGGGACCACGTACCCGAGTGGGGATGATGGACTTCACAGATCGCCCCGTTCATGCTGAACCTGTTCGGTGAACCCGTTGGGCAGTAAGGGACAACGGCGACCTCGCCGTCTCAGTCGGCGCCGGAGCGCTCAGGACAGGATCGAGTGGACGTGGCGGTCCTGGAGGGCGTCGTGGGTGTGGGCGGCGAGCCAGGCGGCGAAATCCGTGTGGGCCGAGGATGTTTGGTCGAAGAAGCCGGCGCTGACGAGGGTGTCGTCGCGCTCGATGACGACGTCGATCGTTTCCCCGCGCTGGGTGACCGCGAAGGCCGCCGCGGGGGTGCGGAGGAGGTGATGACGGCGTCCCGCGTCCGAGGGGCGGATATCGCTGAGCGTCGCCGCGACGATGTCGACGACGTTGTCGTGCCGGCGGCGCAGGCGGCGCGGCACATCGGTGACGACCGTGTGCACGGCGAGAATCAGCTCGGCGAGATCGTCGAAATCCACCGTGACCGTGGGTACATGGCGCGGTTCTGCCGTCACGACCACCACGCCTCCTTCCTCGAACCTGGGGCGCTGCCATCCGATACCGCTCAGTCTGCCCCGCCGCGGCGAGTGCGTCAGTCGGCATTTCGCACGACAACTGGTCAATTGTCCGTGACCGTCCGACCGGCCGGACGTAATGAATTACCCCGGCGGAGTGAATAACAATCATCATTCGTCGGCGGATTCGCGCGCCGAGACCGGCACAGCCGGGCGCGGGTCGGCAACAGGAGGGGGCATGATGCGGGAGAATGTCGCGGCCGGGGACCCCTATCGCATCGGTGTCGTCGAGGACCACCAGGTCACCATCGCCGGTCTGCGCCAGATACTCGCCGGTGAGCCCACCGTCACCATCGCGGCCACGGGCGCGTCGGTAGCGGAATTGCTCTCCTTCACAACGGATCTGGCGCTCGTCGTCCTCGATCTGCGACTACCCGACGGTTCCTCCCCCGCCACCAATATCGAGCAACTGCGGGCCGCCGGCATCGAAACCCTCGTATTCACCTCCGGCGACGAACCGTTCCTGGTGCGCGCCGCCGCCCGGGCCGGTGTTCTCGGAGTCGTGCGGAAATCCGAACGCGACGAGGTGGTCGCCGCCGCGGTGCGCGACGCCGCGGCCGGGCGCCAGGTGCCGACGACGGAGTGGGCGGTCGCCATCGACTCCGACGAGAACTTCACCACGGTCACCCTCAGCCCTCGCCAGCGCGACGTGCTCGCCCTGTACGCCTCGGGCGAATCGGCGGCCCGCGTCGCGCGGCTCACCAGCCTCACCGAAGACACCGTCAATGCCTATCTGGCCCGGATCCGGCAGAAGTACGCCGAGGCGGGGCGGCCGTCGCGCACCAAAACCGAACTGTTCAAACGCGCTCTGGAGGACGGGTGGCTGCCGATACCACGTCGACGCCGGTAGCTCCGGACGCCGGTCACCCGCGGACGACGGCAGGCCCGGCCGAGGACCGCATCACCCGGTTGTTCGCCCGCTTCCTCTCCTCCGGTTATGTGGCCTATCTGTTCCTGATGGCCGCGACCATCTCCAGCCAAGCCGGCGATCTGGCCCTCTGGTGGACCGTGCTCGCGGTGGGCATCGTCTACGGCCCGGCGATCGTGATGGGCCCGTTCTCGTTTCATTCCGACCTCCGGTGGGTCCGCGCGACCGCCGCCGTCACCGCGCTCGGTTTCGTGGTCGCGGCAGTCCTGTGGCCCGTGGCGTGGAACGGCGAACTGCTGCAGGCCGATGCGTGGATCTCCACCATTCCCGGCCTGGCCGGACTGTCCGCGGCGCTGGTCTGGCCGGCGGGCCGGACGGTGGCCGTCCTGCTCGCGGCGGTGGTTCCGGTCCAGATCGTCAACCATGTCTGCCGGGCGCCCGGCCACAACGGCCGCTTCGTCCCGGACCTGATGTTCGCGATCAGCTTCTGCCTGCTCTTCGTCGCCGCCGGGCTGATGGCGATGCGCACCGGACGGATTCTGGACGCGACCAGGACCGAAGCCCACGAGGCCGCGGCCGCCGCCGCGGCAGCCACCGCGCGCACCGTGCAACGCGCCCGCTTCAACGCCCTGCTGCACGATTGGGTGATGTCGACGTTGCTGGCGGCCGCGCGGGGAACGCGGCGGTCGGAGGTGCGCCACCAGGCCGAAATGGCGCTGGCCAAGCTCGGCGACGTGGGTTCCGAAGGCGCGCAGGGCTTTACGGCGTCGACGGCCGCCGCGCACATTCGCACCGCGGTCGCCGATGTCGACGACCGGCTGCCGGTCACGGTGAGCGAGGACGCGGCCACCGGCGACCGCTACTTCCCCGCCGAACCGATACAGATCCTCGGTGCCGCCGTCGCGGAAGCGGTGCGCAACAGCGTCATTCACGCCGGAGCACACGCCGCCCGCACGGTGACCCTGGGATTCGCCGACGGCCGGATCGAGGTCACCGCGGCCGACGACGGCCGCGGATTCGATCCGGCGAAGGTTCCGGCCCACCGCCTCGGGCTGGCCGTCAGCATCGTGGAGCGGGTGCGCCGCCTGCCCGGTGGCGACGTCGAGGTGCGGAGCCGTCCGGGCGCGGGCACCCGGATTCACCTGTCCTGGCAGGCGGACGAGCGATGAGCGCCGCCACCGGCCCGGTGCGCGATGCTCGCACCCTGCTCGGCATGGACACCCGGCCGGCCTGGCTGATCGCGGCCTTCTACCTGATGTCGGAAGCGGCACTGAGCCTTTCGTCCGCACAACAGACCCGCCACCTGTGGCCGGTACCGACCGGATTGGCCATCACCGCCGCGGCGACCGCGGCACTGTTGCGCATCCGCCCCGATCCGCTGCCCCTGCCCGCCACCGCCGCGCTGGCCGCCTCGATTCCGGCGACAGCCGCTCTGACCCTGTTCAACCTGCCGATCCCCCCGACCTCGGTCGCGCAACTGTGGTCGTTCGGGGCCGGCACCGTGACCGCGACCTTCATGTGCGTGCGCGGACGCACGGGAGCCGCGTGGGCCGGTCTGCTGTCACTGATCGCCACCTCCGCCGTGTGGTCGTGGCAGAGCGGACAGGGATTGGGTCACGGCGTGGCGATTTCGGTGATCAACCTGGGCCCGCTGATGATGGCGACCTTCTTCGCCTACACCCTGCGCCCGGCGGCCCGGGCCATCTTCCGGTTGCGGGAGGAGTCGACGCGGCAGGTGGGCTCCGAAGCCGCCGCGGCCGCCGCCCTCGACGAACGACGAGCCCAGATCCAGCGCCTGGACGATATGGTCCGCCCCATCCTCGAACGAATCGCGGGCCCCCAGCCCCTCGACGAGCGCACCCGCGAGGACTGCCGGCTGATCGAGGCACATCTGCGCGATACGCTGCGAGCCCCCGCGCTGGCCACCGAACCGGTCACGACAGCAGCGCGCCACGCGCGGTTGCGCGGCGTCGACGTCGTCCTGATCGACGACCACGGCCTCGACGACCTTCCCGCCGCCACCCGCCGACGGATACTCGGTACCGTCGCCGCGGAGCTGACCACCGCGTCCGCCGGGACGGCTCACGTTCGAATCCTGGCGCCGCACAGAGCGATTCTGGCCACCATCGTCGTCAACGATCCCCGCTCCGGCATCCGCCGGATCGAGATCGATACCCCGGCATGCCCGGCGCCGCGGCCCGATCCGTAACCGCGACCTCAGATGTCGTCGAGGTTCAGATACCCGTCCTGCAGCGCGCGTGCCAGCAGCGCGGCCTTCGTCGGCGCCGGCCGACCGGCGGCGCGGTACTTCTCCCGGATCCGGGCGAGGTGCGTGTTGACCGTTCCGGGCGCGATGAACAGTGTGCGGCAGACCTCGCCTTTGGTCTCCCCGAGGATCCACGCGAGCAGTACTTCCACTTCTCTGGCACTGAGCCGCGGCCGTGGTTCCGGGGCAGCGGCGGGCGCTGTGCGATCGGCGATCGCGTGGGCGAGACAGGCCGGAACCGGCGACAATTCGGACACGATGTCTTCCTGTTCTGCAGAAGCCGACGGCATCGCCGTCCCCGGCGACGTGTGTGTGGACACGCTACGCAGTTGCCGGGCCGCCCGGCAGGTTCCAGTTGCTTGACCCGAGAACTGGGGTCACCGTTCGCTCGGAAAACGAAGGGACTCATCGCGTTGATCCGCCACACTCGACAGATGACCGTCGCCGCGCAACGCTCCGCCACCTCTCGCCTCCCGCGCCGGCAACTCCAGCGGGCCTGTCTGCCGGTAATTGTCTGCGTGGCTCTCGCCTTATCGACCGGATGTGGCAGTGGGCCCGAAAACGCCTCCGCCACTGCGAGTTCCGCTACCTCGGCGGCAGTGTCGCCGACGCGGGTGGCGCCCACCACGCAGGGAACCGTTTCCCCCGTCACGACGTCCGGTTCGGCGGACTGCGCGACCGACCTCTCGGCGCCGGAGATTCGCCGGGCCGTCGCCACCGTGGCGCCCTACGACGCCGGTGGCGGTGACACCTGGGCATGGAACGACAACCCGCCCGCACTGCGCGGCACCTACAACCGGTGTTCGACACTGTCGGTCGTGGTGGTCACGATTCAGCGCGCCACCGCGAGCTCACCGGAGCACGCGCTGCTGTTCCACAAGGGCGACTACGTCGGCACCGCCACGCCGAAAGCCCAGGCGTTCACCACGATCGACACCGCAGCCGGTACCGACGACACCGTCGTATTGACCTACAAGACGCCCGGTAGCTGCAACGCCTGCCCCGACGGGACCTCGACGACGGTGTCGTTCCACTGGAACGGCTCGGGCGTGGACGTGCAGGGGCGTCCGCCGATCAACTGATCACCGGATTCCGGAACGGCCACCGGCGGTTCAGACGGACGAAACCTGTTCCGCCAGATCGAATTTCATGAACACATCGGCACGATCGTAGGGAATGGGCCGCAGCTGCTCCGGCGGCACATGGACGAATCCCACCGATTCGTACAGGTGCACGGCGTCGGCCAGGCGCCCGTTGCTCGCCAGGAACAGCGAGGTCGCGCCGCATGCGCGAGCGTGGTCGATGGCGGCGTTCAGCAGCAGACGGCCGATGCCCCGGCCCCGCACCCGCGGCGCGACCGCCATCTTCGAGATTTCGAAGACGCCCGGATCCTCCGCGACCAGCGCGACGCACCCGACGCGGTCGTCACCGTCGCGCGCGATCAGCACCTGCCCGCCGTCGGTCACGATCCGCTGCGGATTGCCGAGGGTGGCGAGGTCGGCCGGTTCGACGCCGAACAGAGCGGTGATCCATTCCAGATTGAGTTCTTCGAAGGCGGCGGCGTCGGCCGGCCCGGACATCGGTTCGACGAGAATCACGTCACCAGGATGCGCGCCGGAACCCATAGCGTCCAATATTCGATAGCTCCGATTGATATCGTGAACTTATGGATGGCGGCCTGTGGACGGGGTAGAGCTGCGGCACCTTCGCTACTTCCTGGCGGTCGCGGAGGAATTGCATTTCGGCCGTGCCGCGGCCCGGCTGCACATCGCCCAGCCCGCCCTGACCCAGCAGATCCGGCGGCTCGAGACGCTGCTCGGCGCCCGGCTGTTCGATCGCACCTCGCGCACGGTGGCCCTGACTCCCGCCGGCTCCGTCCTGCGTGATCGCGCCGAGGCCCTGCTCGGGCACGCACAACGCGATCTGGCCGAGGTCGCGCGGATCGGGCAGGGCGGGCAGGGAACGCTCTACCTGGGCTTCGTGCCGTCGGTACTGCCGCTCGAACCCCTGCGCGGGGTGCGCGCGTTTCGCGACCGCTATCCGCTCGTCGAGGTCGACCTGGTCGAGGGGTTCACCAGCCATCTGATGGAGCGGCTCGCCAACGGCGCCCTGGACCTCGCGATCGTGCGCGATCCCGACCCACGGCCGGGCACCACCATCACGCCGCTCATGACCGAGCCGTTCGTCGCGGTGGTGCCCGACGACCATCCGCTGGCCGGACGCGATTCCGTCACCGGGGCCGAGCTGGTCGATCACCCGATGGTCTTCTTCCCGCGCGCCGCAGGCTCTCTGGCCCACGACCGGAACCTGGCTCCCCTACTGCGATCGGGCCGCCGCCCGCGCATCGTGCAGGAGGCCACCAACTGGACCATCATTCTCTATCTGGTGGCCGCGGGCCTCGGCATCACGGTCGCGCCGCGCAGCGCCACCTTCACGGCGCCGGCTTCGGCGCGGATCATCCCGCTGACCGAAACCGACGCGGACACAACCATTTACACCGCGCACCGCGCCGGCGACGAGCGAGCGCTGGTCCACAATCTGCTCGCCCTGTTGCCCGGCCCGGCCGCGGCGTGAGCGCGACCGTCAGGACAGCAGTTTGCGCAGGATCTTGTTGCCGAACCCGTAGCGGATGAGACCGTCGAGGTTGCGAATGGTCTTCTCCGAGTAGGGGTACCAGATGCTTTCCTGCTTGGACTGCCAGCGGTCGATCAGGACCGGCTGGGCATGGGTGAAGCTGCGCAGTGCGCCCGGGCCGTTGACCTGGCCGACGCCGCTGTCCTTGCGCCCGCCGAAGGGCGCCTCGGGCACACCGTAGATGACGGCCGCGTCGTTGTGCACGACCGAACCCGTGGTGAGCTGGGCCGCGATGCGCCGGGCCTTGGCGGCGTCCTTGGTGAACACCGAGCCGCTGAGCCCGTATTTGCAGTCGTTGGCCAGCCGGATGGCCTCGTCCTCGTCACGGACCCGCATGATGGTGGTGATCGGACCGAACGTCTCCTCGGTCATCAAGTCCATGTCGTGGTGCGCGCCGACGACGACGGTGGGCTGGAAGTACAGGCCCTCGCCGGTGTCGGCCGCGCCGCCCACCACGATGTCGGCGCCCTTGGCCTTCGCGTCGTCGATGTGCCGGATCACGATGTCGCGCTGGCGATCCCAGAACAGCGGGCCCATATCGGTGTCGCCGGGACCGTAGGTGACCCCCGCCGCCTTCTCGGTGACCAGCCGGATGAACTCGTCCGCGACGCTGTCGACCACGTAGATGCGTTCCACGCTCATGCAGACCTGGCCGGTGTTGAACATCGACAGATACACCGCGCCGGCGGCGGCGCGCTCGAGATCGGCGTCCGCGCAGACGATCATGGCGTCCTTGCCGCCCAGCTCCAGGGTGCACGGCAGCAAGCGGGTCGCGCAGGCGGCCGCGATCTTGCGGCCGGTGCCGACGCTGCCGGTGAAGCACACCTTGTCGATATCCGAATCGACCAGTGCCGCACCGGTTTCGCCGTCGCCGTGCAGCACCTGCACGACATCCTCCGGCACCCCCGCCTCGTGCAGCACCCGCGCCACCCATTCCCCCGAACGAGGCGTCACCTCGGACGGTTTGAACACCACGGTGTTGCCGGCGACCAGCGCCTGCACCACCGGATTGAGCGACAGCACGAACGGCGCGTTCCACGGCGTCACGACGCCGATCACGCCGAGCGGCTGATACTGCATGTACAGCTTCTTCATCGGTTTCAGATAACCGTGCAGCCGCTGCCGGTGCGAGCGCAGATCACGCCGGGCGCGCGCGGTCCAGTAGTTGAGGAAGTCGCAGGCGGGCACGATCTCGACGCCGAGCGCCTCGGCCTCCGGCTTACCGGTCTCGGTGCGAATGGTCTCGGCGATCTCCGCGCGCCGGGCGACGATCACACCGATGGCGGCGCGCACGATCTCGGCGCGCTCGGTGATGCTGCGGGCGGCCCACGCGGGCTGGGCGACGCGGGCGCGCGCGACCGCGCTCTGCACCTCGGCGGTGGTGTCCACCTCGAGTTCGCCGATGCGCCGGCGATCCACCGGACTGTCCAGCGCCAGCGTGCGCCGGTCACCCTCGGTCGTCGGCAGTGGGTGGACGATGGCCATGGTCTTCCCCTCGGTCGGAGCTGGCGTTCCAGTGCGATTCGGTTGTGACACAAGGTTTGTCGCAACCGAATCGACGGCACGGCGAAACCCTCGTGAACTAGTAGACAACTTACCAAAACTGTCTACCCATTGCGAGAACTTGTTCTAGATTTCCACCGGACAGACATCCGCGGACCACTCCCCCTCGCTACCGATAGCCTCGCTTCAGCAGGTATTTCGCGCCCGCGTCGAAACCATCCGGACCCAGGACGTCGAATCCGAAGGCGTCCGCGAGCCGGTTGGTCGTGTTGAAGGCGGCGCAGACCGCCAAGGCGTCCTCGACCTGTTGTGGCGACACTCCGGCGGACAGGACCTTTCGGACGTCGTCGGCATCGACCTCCCCGTCGCGGGTCAGCTTGCCCAGGAGCAGCAGCGTCGCGCGCAGGCCCGCGTCGATCGACGCGGAGTCCGGATCGTCGAGCACCGCACGAACTTTCGCCTCGTCGGCATACGCGCGCCTCGCGGTCGCGCTGTGGGCACCGATGCAGAACGCGGAGTCGTTGACCTTCGACACGTACGCGGCCATCAGCTCCCGGTCGGCGACCGACCATTCGGAGGGTCCGCGCATCGCCGCGTGGGTGAACGCCTTCGCTCGCGTGCCGTAGAAATCCGGACGATAGAACACCAGCTTCGCGGCATCGGGCAGCGGCTGACCGGAGAACACTCGGATCGCCTTGAACAGGAGTTTGGTTCCGGGGCGATAGCCGTGGTTCAGGATGTCCGGCCGCATCAGCCACGCTCCCCGGCCGCTTCGGCCAGCGCCGCGAGCCCGGCGTCGTACTGCCGTGCGGACTGCCCGACCGCGGCGGCGATGACCAGTTCGACGAGTTCGTCCTCGCCGAATCCCGATGCCCGCGCCGCCGCGAAGTCGGCATCGGTCACCTCGGTCGGGCGGGTCGCGACCTTGTCGACGAGTTCACGCAGCGGTGGCGGTCCGGCGTTTCCGAAGGCTTGCGCCCGTTGCTCCCGTGGGGTGCTGCCGTCGCCGTCGCGAATCCGTTCCACCAGAGCCCGGAACACCTCGCGCTTGTCCTGCGCCATCTCGCCTCCTCACAGCCGGTTCCGTGTCATGGACGCGAGCCGTGACGGGCAGGCGCCACGGACACGAATGTACGCCCAGGGAGCCGGTTCGCCGGCTAGACCGGCAGAACGGCTCGCGAATTCCCCACCAAACTAGTTGGACGTCCTATAATCTCCGGCCTATGAGTCTCGATCCCCGCACGCACACCATCGACGGCGTGCTGCACCGCTCGGCGGCGAAGGTCCCGGGCCGCACCGCGCTGACATTCGAAGGCCGGGCCTACACTTACCGGGAACTCGACGCCGCGGTCACCCGGGCGGCGGCCCATCTGCTCGGCCTCGGCCTGGCCGCGGGCGATCGGGTCGCCGCCTACGGCACCAATTCCGACGCGTACGTGATCGGCTTCCTGGCCTGCGCGCGGGCAGGCCTGGTGCACGTACCGGTGAACTACGCCCTGAAGGGCGGGGAGCTGAGCTACCTGGTCTCCCAGTCGGGCGCGCGGGCCGTCCTGGCCGATCCCGCGCTGATCGGCACGCTCGATCAGGTGCGGGGCGAACTCACCGCGGTCGACTACGTGGTACCCCTGCGCGATGCCGACGGATCGCTGCGGGAGGTCGCCGACGCCGCGGACGAGGTCTCGGACTTCTCGTCCCGGGCGTCCGCCACCGATCTGGCCCAACTGCTCTACACCTCGGGCACGACGTCGAAACCCAAGGGCGCCATGATGACTCATGAGGCGCTCGTCTTCGAGTACGTCTCGTCGGTGATCGCGCTGGACCTGCGTGCGAACGACAATCCGCTCGTCGCCATGCCGCTGTACCACTCGGCGGGCATGCACGTGTTCATGCTGCCCTACCTGGCGGTCGGCGCGACCGTGCACCTCATGGCCACCCCGGATATCCCGGAGATTCTGCGCCGGGTCGAACAGGACCGGATCGGTTCGCTGTTCCTCGCCCCGACCGTCTGGGTGCCGCTGTCCAACCACCCCGACCTGGAACGCCGCGACCTGTCGTCGCTGCGCAAGGCCCAGTACGGCGCCTCGATCATGCCGGTGACCGTGCTGAACAGGCTGCGGGAACGCTATCCCGACCTCGGCTTCTACAACTGCTTCGGACAGTCGGAGATCGGGCCGCTGGCCACGGTGCTGCGCCCGGAGGAACATGCCGAGCGGCCGTCGTCGTGCGGGCGGGCGGTGTTCTTCGTGGAAACTCGTGTGGTCGACGCCGACGGCAACGATGTCGGCCCCGGCGCGCCGGGAGAGGTCCTCTATCGCTCGCCACAGCTGTGCCGGGGGTACTGGGACAATCCCGAGGCGACCGCGGAAGCCTTCCGCGACGGGTGGTTCCACTCCGGCGACCTGGTGACGCGGGATGCCGACGGGTACATCACCGTCGTCGACCGGATCAGGGACGTCATCAACACCGGCGGTATTCTCGTCGCCTCCCGCGAGGTCGAAGACGCCCTCTACACCCATCCCGCCGTCGCCGAGGTCGCGGTCATCGGCACCCCGGACGAGAAGTGGATCGAGGCCGTCACCGCTGTCGTGGTGCTGCACGAGGGCCGCGAGACGACGGCCGATGCGCTGATCGCGCACGTCAAGGAGCTGATCGCACCCTTCAAGGTGCCCAAGAATATTCGATTCGCCGAGTCGCTGCCCCGCAACCAGAGCGGAAAACTACTCAAACGCGAACTGCGCGAACCACTTACGACGGCGGATTGACCGGACCGGCGGTCATTACGGGGCTCGTCACCACGGGCCGATGACGTGCTCGAGCAGGGCGAGCGCGAACGCGCCCAGCACCGCCAGCCCGAACCCCGCCGCGAAGGTGAGCGCCAGCGAACGCCCGAGCCGCCGGCCGTGCGCGCGCACGATCATCAACCCCGCCACACCACCGAGCACGGCCAGCAACATGCCGCCGCCCATCACGAGATAGAACACCGCGGCCAGCGCGGCGTTCACCGCCTCGTGAAGTCCTTCGGCGTACTCACCGAACGGAATCGGGAACCGATAGACGCTCGCCACCACCGCCGCGGCAAGCGGTGCGGTGAGCACGGCCACCAGCGCACCCCACAGCACACCGACCCACAGGGCCACTCCGGTCACGCCGCGCGGCTCCCCTGCCGGACCGCCGTCCCCGAACCCCATAACCTGACCTCGCGTTCCACCTGTCGCCGGGCACTACACTCGCGCACGCGCCGGGCGCGAATGCCCGGCTCTGCCAGAGCAAACCAGACGAACGCGCCGCACCGCCAGGTGGGCAGGTCACCGATGTCCTAGGGTTGTTCGCGGCGGCCCGCCTGCCCCACCCGTGCCCGACCCATGGCCGCGCCCCGCACCGGACGATCAGAAACGGGAGACTCATGGACGGCAGCCGCAACGCACTGCTCCACGGTCCCCTGTTCTCCCGGCGCGATCCGCTGGACCGCAGCAATGCCGCCAGCCGGATCAGCGCCTACGTCTACGGCAACATCCTCATCCTCGCCGCGCTGATCCCGGTGACCACCACCGAGGAGCACGTCGGAATCCTCGTGGTCGTCGGCACCGCGCTGTCCACCTTCGTCGCGCACGCCTTCGCCGAGGGCGTCGGCCAGGCCGTGCGGGAGAACCGCGCGCTCACGCCGCGGCAGCGGTGGGAGGAACTGCGCGATTCGGTGCCGATTCTCAGCTCCGCGGTGCTGCCGTCGATCATCCTGGCGGCCGCCGCCGTCGACTGGCTCGAACCCCGCACCGCACAGATCGTCGCCGAGGTGGCGATGCTCGTCCGCATCGGCGGCATCGTCTTCGTCATCGAACGGCTCAAAGGCGCCAGACCCGGCCGCTCGACCATTTTCACGGCACTCCTGCTGACCGCCGTCGCGACGACGGTGGTCGTCGTCAAGGTCGTCCTCACCCACTGACCGGGCGCGGCTACCCCGCCTCGACCGCCGCGAGCGCGCGCACATCGGCGGCATCCTGCGACCGATCCGCGAACCGCGGATAGGTCGGGTACTCGATACCCGAGATGTACTGCACCGTCCGGACCACCTGGGACGAATAACCGAATTCGTTGTCGTACCAGCAGTACAGGATCGCGGTGTCGCCCTCGACGATGGTGGCGTTGGCGTCGATGATCGAGGCCGCGCGCGAGCCGATGAAATCGCTGGACACCACGTCGGACGCGGCGATGTAGTCGAGATTGCGGCTCAGCGGGCCGGCGAGCGACACCTGCCGCAGGTACTCGAGCACCTCGGACTTCGTCGTCTCCCGTTCGAGTTGCAGGTTCAGGATGGCGACGGACACATCCGGGGTGGGGACGCGAATCGAGTTACCGGTGATCTTGGCCTTGAAGTCCGGCATCGCCTTGGCGACGGCGGAGGCGGCGCCGGTTTCGGTCAGAACCAGGTTGAACGGCGCGGAGCGGCCGCGGCGGTCCGCCTTGTGGTAGTTGTCCAGCAGATTCTGATCGTTGGTGAACGAGTGCACGGTTTCCACGTGGCCGCGGGTGATGCCGAATTCGTCGTCCATGGCCTTGAGCGGCGGCACGATCGCGTTGGTGGTGCAGGAGGCGCACGAGAAGATCCGCTGCGTCAGATCGAGGTCGCGGTGGTTGACGCCGTGCACGATATTCGGGACGTCGCCCTTACCGGGTGCGGTGAGGACCACCTTCGCGATGCCGGGGCGCAGATGCTGCGACAGCCCGTCGCGATCGCGCCACTTGCCGGTGTTGTCGATCAGGATCGCGTCGTCGATTCCGTATTCGGTGTAGTCGATGGTCGTCGGATCGTCGCTGTAGATGAACTTGATGACGTTGCCGTTGGCGATGATCGTGTCGTTGTCGGCGTCGACCTTGATGGTGCCGTTGAAGTGCCCGTGCACCGAATCGCGGCGCAGCAGCGACGCGCGCTTGGCCAGGTCACCGTCGCCGCCGCGGCGAACCACCACCGCGCGCAGGTTCAGCCCGTTGCCGGAGCCGACCTTCTCGATGAGCAGGCGGGTGACCAGCCGGCCGATCCGGCCGAAGCCGTACAGCACGACATCGCGCGGACCCGGCGACTGCGCCTTGTTGCCGCCGATCACCTCGGCCAGAACCACCTCGGTGAACTCCCGAACCGAGAGCCCGCGGTCGTCGGCGCGATAGGCCACGACCAGCTGGCCGAGATCGATCTTGCACGGGCCGAGATCCAGTTCGTCCAGGACGCGCAGGAACGGCAGCGTCTCGTCCACCGACAGCTCTTCGCCCTCGATCTGGCGGGCGAACCGGTGTGTCCGCAGAATGCTGATCACCGACCGGTTCACCAGCGACCGGCTGTGCAGCAGGACCGTCACACCCTTCGCCCGATACAACGTGCCGATGATGGGGATCATCGCCTCCGCGGCAGCTTCCTGGGCGTTCCAGCGGTCAAGTTGTTCGGTAGTCAACGCAGGTCCTCGGTTTCCTCGACGGGTACGCCACGTCGATGCTAATGAGGGCCCGGATATCACCGACGGCGGATCCCCGGCGGTGAGCTTTCGAGTGGCGGCGACCACACCGCCGCCGCGGCGGTGTACCGCCGTCAGTCCCGCCGCAGCCGCGGTGGATTGCGGCGGCGGATCTGCAATAGGTCGGTGGCACAACGGCACACCGGATGCAGTGCGTCGGCGAGTTCTTCGCTCAGCCCATTCGCGGCCGGGGTGTAGATGCTCAGGACCCCGACCACCGAACCGTCGTCGTCGGACAGCGGCTGGCACTGCACCGCCTGCACTCCCCACAACCGCAGTTCCGCGCCGCACCCCGGCCAGCGCGAACTGCCCGCGAGATCGGTGATCACGATCGGCACGCCGGTCGCCGCCACCTCGCGAGCGGGGCTGTCGGGGTGGAGCAGCTGAGCCTCCTCGACCATTCGCGCGCGATGCGTCGTCGCCGCCACGATCTCGAGCACCGTTCCGCCGTGCGCGGTCACCCCGGCCATCGGTGAGCCGGGCAGGGCACGCAGCAGTGCGGCGACCCCGGCCGCCGAAACAGGCGACGCACCGGTGCGACCGGGTGGGTCACTGTGCATAACGGACCTCGATCCGACGCGATGAGTCAACAACACCGGCGGCATACCGGCCCGGCAAAGCGGGGCCGAGGTATGACGACCAGTCTTCGAGTGCCCCGCTGCCCGCCGCGGCAAACCTCGTCCCGGCGAGCCCGCCGACGCGGAGGACGAATGTTCGTCCAGTACAAGCCGTTTGCCTTATTGCGCCTCGAACGGGGAGCGCCGTTTTCACGGCGCGTCGCCGGGGTACCCATCGACAATCCGCACCGGAACGAACCTCGTCACCGTCGAGGCCCATCACCACAGGAGGTGTGCTGTATGGACGATCTCCAGCGCAGAGTGTTGACCGCGTTGACATCTGCGCGGCGCGGGCTGAAGACCGCGGACGCACGCCTGCTGGAACGTCGAATCGTGGGACTGCGGGCAGAAGTCGACGCCGCCGGCTATCCCCGCCCCCAGCATCTACGCCTGAAGGCGTCGTGCGCGGAGGCACTGGCCGCGGCCAGGTGGACTTTGGGCCGGCCGAGCCCCCAGGCCTTCCGGCCGGCGATGCAGGCGGCCTCGTAGCCGACCGGCGACACCCGGAACACGCCTCCGATTCGGTTGCAGCACTGCGACGTCGAGCCGGACGTCCGCTCAGTCCCTCCCCTCGACCGAGGCGAGATAGATGGCCGCGATCTCCTCCAGGCCCCGCTGATCGACCGGACCGAATCGGTCGAGTTCGGGACTGTCCAGATCGAAGACGCCGAGCAGCGCGCCCTCCGACACCAGCGGCACCACCAGTTCGGATCTGCTCAGCGGATCACAGGCGATATGGTCGGGCACCGCGTGCACGTCGGCGACGCGTTGAGTCCGGCGGGTCCGCGCCGCCGCACCGCACACACCGCGATCCAGCCCGATCCGCACACACGCCGGGCGGCCCTGGAAGGGGCCGACCACCAGCTCCCTCCCGTCGTAGAAATAGAATCCCACCCAGTTCAGGCCGGGAAGAACGTGATAGACGAGCGCCGACAGATTGGCGGCGTTGGCGATCCGGTCGTGTTCCCCCGCCAGCAGGGATCGGGCCGACGCCGCGAGCTCCCGATAGCGTTCGTCGTCCGTGTGGTCGTCGGCGGCGCTCATACCGCACCCGCGCCCATGCGATGGTTCATGCGTATCCCTTTCCTGGTCGCGGCTTCGGATGTCCCGCCGGCGGCTCGCCGACCGTCCCGGCAGGCGGGATCGGCCCGCGGCACCGCGCCGGATCCGTGTTTTCGTTGTCCCATGGCTTCAGCGGAACGGATTCGAGCAGCGGTGCACCGGTATCTCGAGGCGGTGGGCTCGGGGTCGGCCGCCGATGTGGCGGCATGTTACAGCGAGGATGCCACCGTGGAGGATCCGTTCGGTTCACCACCGCACATCGGCCGGGCCGCGATCGAAAAGTTCTACGGCGCATTGGATTCCGCGCATATGCGCACCGAACTGCTCGACCTGCGGATCGCGGGCGGGGCGGCGGCGTTCCGGTTCCGGGTGGTCACCGAAACCGGTTCCCGCACAACGACGATCGAACCGATCGATGTGATGACCTTCGACGAGGACGCGCGGATCACCGGTATGCGTGCGTTCTGGTCGCCGGAGGACGTGCGCGTCGACTGAGGGCGGCGGTTCATCGCAACGCGGGAATCACCGCACGCTCGAACAACTCCACCCCGGAAAGATCGTATGCCGATTCGGGGAAGTTGTGGATCGCGTACGACAAGCCCAGATCGCGGACCCGGGACAGGTTCTCGACGATCTGTTCCGGTGTGCCGACCGCGAGGGAATCGGCGGAGAGGTTGGCGACCCAGTTCCGCGCCGCCTCGGCCCCGAGCACAGGAGCGAGCCGCGAGGCGAGTGCGTCCAGCCGTTCGCGCACCTCTGCCTCGGTGGCGCCGACCACGGTGTTGAAGTTGGCACTGCGGGTGATCGCGTCGAAATCGGTTCCGACGGAGGCGCAATGCTCGCGCAGCAGCTCGGATTTGCGGGTGAAGGTCGCGGGATCGCCCGCGAAGTTGGTGTACTGCGCGTATTTCGCGGCGATGCGCAGCGTGACCTTCTCGCCGCCACCCGCGATCCAGATCGGAATACCGCCGTGCTGGAGCGGCAACGGATACACCCGGGCGCCGTCGACCCGGTAGTACTTGCCGTCGAGGGTGGCGGTGCCGGTGGTCCACGCCTGACGGAAGATCTGCACACCCTCGTCCAGCCGGCCCAAACGCTCACCCGCGGAGGGGAATCCGTAGCCGTAGGCGCGCCACTCGTGCTCGTACCAGCCGGCGCCGATACCCATCTCGACCCGTCCGCCCGAGACGAGATCCACGGTCGCGGCCACCTTGGCGAGGTAGGCCGGGTTCCGATAGCTGATCGCCGTGCACATCTGGCCCAGCCGGATGCGCGTGGTGGTGGCGGCGAACGCCGACATGAGCGTCCACGCCTCGTGTGTCGCTTCCTCGGTGGGAACCGGCACGGTGTGGAAGTGGTCGTAGACCCACAGCGATTCCCAGACGTCCGCGGCGTCGGCTCGCTGCGCCAGGTCCCGCATCACACCCCACTGCGCCCCCGGTTCGATGCCGACCAGATCCAGTCGCCAGCCCTGCGGAATGAAGATGCCGAAACGCACGCCGTGCCTCCTCGTCGAGAGAACAGATCCGGCGGCCACTCTTCCCATCGATGCGCTCGCGGGCAAGAGTTCGGCGCTCGGCGCGCCGAACTGCCCACGGAGACCCGGCGAAGCCGGAATCGGTTCACCGGGTCTGCGAAGCCTCGATCAGAGCAAGGCGCCGATCAGGCCGGTGAGGATCGATCCGAGACCCGAGGCCAAAGCTCCGACAACCGCAATGATTCCGCTTATCACAGCGTTCCTTTCTCCGAGCGTTCCGTTGGCAAACCACGATGTATTCGATGTCGAGGTGTATGTCGGATTGGTCCCGCCTCCGCCGGCACCGGCCGGGTGAACGTCACGGTCGATCGCCGGCGCGCGCCACGCGCGTGAGCCATTCGGCCAGCAGGGCGCGCAGCAGTTCCGGCTGTTCGTGCGGAAGGGCATGTCCGGCCTCGTCGACGACGGCGAGCGTCGCGTGCGGACTGCGCGCGAACAAGTCGGTCGCCGCCGCACAACCGACCGTCGAATCCAGCCGTCCGGCCACGATCGTGGTCGGCCCCGGATAGGGCGGTGCTCCGTCCTGGCTCAGCTGCCACCGCTCACCGATGCGCCGGGCCGCGGCCGGATCGGCCGGTGCGGCGGCCGGGGCGACGAAACGCTCGTAACGGTCGAGCATTTCGGGTGTTCGGACGACGAAGTAGCTGCGGAAATCGTCGTCGCCGAGATCGCCCTGCCCGGCCACGACGCGATGCGCCGGAATGTCCCGCAATCCGGGCAACAGCGGGCAGACCAGCGCCAGGCCCGCCACCCGATCGGCACGCCGCGCGGCCATCGCCTGCGCGTAGTACCCGCCGGCCGAGTGGCCGATCAGCAGGAAACCACCGCCGGTCACCTCGTCCGCGAAACCCAGCAGCGCGTCGAGGGCATCGTCGGCGCAGCGCAGCGTGTCGGGTGCGGTGGTGGATCCCGTTCCGGGCAGGTCGGGGTAGATGCGCCGCAATCCGGCGGTGTCCCCGAGTATCGGGTCGAAGCACGCCTCGGCCTCGCGATGATCGACGCCGGCGCCGTGCAGCACCAGCACCGGCCGGCCCGTGCCGTGCTCCACGTAGTGAAAATCGACCCCGCCCGCGCGTAGCTTCATGACCGGCAAGCTACCCGGCCGGTCCCGCTGTCGCCGGCCGGACGCGGGTGCGAGCATGGGACGGTGAGTGTATCCGCGAGTGAACCGCTGTCGGAGTCCGATGCACTCGAGGCGCTGCGGATTCCGCTGACCGGCTACTGCTACCGTCTGCTCGGTTCGTCGGCCGATGCCGACGACGCGGTGCAGGAGACGATGATTCGCGCCTACACCCGATTCGACAGCTTCGATCCCGGGCGCGGCCGGCTGTCGACCTGGGTCCACGCCATCGCCACCAACATCTGCCTGGACATGCTGCGCTCGGCGCGGCGCCGGATGCTGGTGTGGGAGGGCCCGGTCTCGACCGAATTCGATCCGGATGCGGTGGTGCCCGCCGACCGATGGCTCGATCCGGTCCCCGACGCGCGGGTGCTCGACCCGGCCGACCGCGTGATTCGCCGCGAGTCGGTGCGGCTGGCCTTCGTCGCGGCGTTGCAACATCTGCCACCGCGCCAGCGGGCGGTGCTGGTCCTGCGCGAGGTGCTGGCGTTCAGCGCCGCCGAAACCGCGACCATGCTCGAGGTGACCCCGGCTGCGGTCAACAGCGCCCTGCAACGCGCCCGCGCCACCCTGGCCGCGGTCCGGCACTCCGCCACGGATCCGCTCGATACCGACGATCCGGACGACCGGGAACTGGTCCGGCGCTACGTGGCGGCCTTCGAAAACCACGATGTCGGCGCTCTCGCCGCGCTGCTGTGCGAGGACGCCGAATCCGGTATGCCGCCGTTCGCGTGGCGACTGAGCGGGCGCGACCTCGTCGTCTCGGTTTTCGCGGCGGGCGAGGCGTGCATCGACGATCGGCTGATACCGGTCCGGATGAACGGTTCGATCGGATTCGGTCAGTACCGCCCCGACACCGACGGTGTGCTGCGGCCCTTCGCGCTACTCGCGATCGAGGCGCGGTCGGGATCGATAGCGCGGCAGGTGACATACCTGGGCAGCGGCGACCGGTTCGCCGAATTCGGCCTCCCGCCGATTTTCCGCGCACCCACCGATGAATTCCCGCCGTCGGGTTCGTAACAGAGGTGACCACTGCCCTACGACCGAAACGACGGGTTCATGACCTCCACCGACACCGACCTCCTGCGCGAGCACACCGTGGCCGAGCGCCGGCGCCTCGCGGATCTGCTCGCCACCCTCACGCCGGAGCAGTGGGCCGCGCCCTCGCTGTGTGAGGGCTGGCGAGTCCGCGAGGTACTCGCCCACATGACGATGCCTTACCGGACATCCACCTGGGCGTTCGTGCGCGGCCTGGCCGGCGCGCGCTTCTCGTTCCACCGCTACGCCGACCGGGCCGCGCGCGCCGACACCGCACGAATGAGCGATGCCGCACTGCTCGCGTCGCTGCGCGACAACGTCGACCACCCGTGGCGTCCGCCGGGCGGCGGCGTGGTCGGCGCGTTGAGCCACGACGTGATCCACGGCCTGGACATCACCGAGCCCCTGGGCCTGCCGCCCGCCCCGCCGGAACGGATCGCCCTCGTGCTGGACAATGCGAGCCCGAAATCGCTGCGCTACTTCGGGGTCGACCTGGCCGGTCGGCAACTGCGGGCGTCCGACGCGCCGGTCACGCTGGGTTCGGGGACGCCGATCACGATGTGCGCCAAGGACATTCTGCTCACCGTCACCGGCCGCCGCCCGCTGCCCGCCGACTGACGGGGCCGGCCCGGCTCACAGACCGCCGAGGCGTGCGAGTACGGCGAAGGCCGCGTCGTCGGCCGACCAGAGGGCGTTGATCTCCGCGCGCGTGGCCTCGGCGGTGGCGGGATTCTGCAATGCCAGCCCGTTGGTCCAGACCACCACGTTGTAACCCAGGTCGGCGACCTCGAGCAGCGGCCCGGTGGCCACGCCCTGACCGAACAGCCGGTCGAGCCCTTCGCCGACGAAGTAGAACCGCCACAGCGGCCCGAGGTCGGCGTTGTAGACCCGCCTGGTCCGATCGACGATCAGATCGCCGCTGCGGGCGATCGCGTCGACGATGTGGAAGAAGTCCGGCGCGTTCTCGGGTTTGCTGCCGACCGCGGCGACCGCGTATGCGAGGTCGACCGTCAGGTGTGCGTTGTAGCCGGCCATCGCGACCCTGGCGGGCGACTGGTCGCATTGCCCGGCCAGCTGGAAATACCACGCCCAGTGCGGCTCGGGCGTGCCGCCGGTGAATTCCGCGTGCAGGTTCACCAGGAAACGGCGCAGCAGTTCGTAGCTGATCGCGTGGGCGTATTCCGGGTCGGCGAAGGCGCCGGCATCGTGCTGCAGCGGCAGCACCGGCGACTGTTCCACGGCGTCGAGTCCCACATCGAACAACCCGCGCCAATCATGGTGGGAGGCAAGTATGTCGGCGATCCGATGGTTTCGCGCCACGGCCTCGTCGAGCCGGTCGAGGGTGGGCCCGGCGCCGATGGTCGTGGTATCCGACAGCGCGGCGACGGTCTGGATCTCCGCGGCGGACAGCGGGGTGCCGCATTGCGCCTCGGCCACGGCTCCCGCCTGCGGCGCGGACGCGATCAGAGACGAAAAGCCAAGAGCCACAACGATCGACGCGATTCGGAGCATACGATGTCCATCCTGTCCGATGACGTACGGCGGTGTTGCCGATACGGTACTGCGGTTCGATCCGTGACTGTGCGCACGACCTCGGCGGTGTCGTCGGTTTCCGCTCACCACCGGCTCTCCCCCTCGGCGGACGCGCCGGGACGCACATGCGCGCGCATCCCCTGCGGGCCGAACAGGATGAGCAGTTCCACCACCCCGCCGTCGGCACTGCCCAGCCAGTGCGGGACCGACGTGTCGAATTCCGCCGCCTCGCCGGGCGGCAGGGTCAGATCGCGGTCGCCGAGCACCAGGCGCAGCCGGCCGTTGAGCACGTAGAGCCATTCGAAGCCCTCGTGTGTCTGCGGCGTCGGCTCCAGCGGTCGCGGGCACGCGGGAATGATCATCTTGAACGCCTGCACGCCACCGGGCCGCCGGGACAGCGGCACGAAGGTCATGCCGAATCGCCGGATCGGCTTCAGGTGGATGCGCGGGTCGCCGGTGCGCGGAGCCCCGACCAGGTCGTCGAGCGGGACGTCGTAGGTGCGGGCCAGCGGCAGCAGCAATTCCAGGGTCGCCCGCCGCTGCCCGCTCTCCAGGCGCGACAACGTACTTTCCGACACCCCGGTGCTCGCCGCGAGGTCGGCGAGGGTGATCCCACGCTCGCGGCGCAATGCGCGCAACCGCGGGCCCACCGCACCGAGCACCTCGTCGGTGTTCTCAGCCATTCGGGTCCTCAGCCATTCGGGCCATCTTGCCGGAACAGCAAGATTCCGTGCCAGTTCGCCACGTCCGGCGCCAGGCTGAAGACCCGACCGCACCTCGACCGCGAAGGAGCCGCCATGCCCACCGCAGCCCGCCGAAGGGACACCCCGCCGCCGCGGACCGGGACCGATGAGCTCGCGGTACTGCGCGGCTTCCTCGACTATCTACGCACCTCCGTCGCCGCGAAGGTCGAGGGAGCGCCCGAACCGCAGGCCCGAGCCGCCGCGGTGGCTTCGGGCACCAATCTGCTCGGTCTGCTCGTCCATCTCACCGCCGTCGAGCGCTCGATGTTCCTCGGCGCCAGGGTGACCGACTGGCAGGCGACGTTCCGGGCCGCCCCGGACGACAGCGTGGCCGATGTCGTCGCCCGCTATCGCGAGGCGGTGGCGCACGCGAACCGGGTGCTCGACGGATGCACCGATCCCGCCGCGACACTGCCGCGACCGGGACGCCCCGGGCCCAGCGTCCGCTGGGCCCTCACCCACATGATCGAGGAGACCGGCCGCCATGCCGGTCACGCCGATATCCTGCGCGAACTGATCGACGGCGCGACCGGGCGTTGAGCTCAGCGGGTGCGCGCCGGGTGCTCACCGGTCGATTCGCGGGCGGACGGCGAAGACCTCGTGCATCTCGGTGCCGACCAGATGCGGGTCCTGGCGGGTCTGCGCCGACATACCCCGACGTGTGAACAGATCGCAGATCTCGCGCAGCCGGCCGTCGCGATCATGCACCTCGGCGACGACGACGTGGATGCGCCGCCAGTCCGCGTCGGTAATCCCGTGCAGCACATCCAATTCCGCGCGTTCGACATCGACCTTGAGCAGGCCGATCTCGCACCCGCGGCAGTGCTGGTCCAGGATCGCCGACACCGTGGTGACCCCGACCTCGAGTTGTACGCCGTCGTGCAACCCCTGGGTGATGACCGCGATGGCCTTGTCGTCCAAGCCGTTGTTGCGCAGATAGATGGCGGTCGCCTCGTCGTCGGCCGCGCGATCGGCGAAGAATCCGGAATTCGCCGTCGCGCGCGGGTACCAGGTGAAGGCCCGGGTCCCCGGCGTGGCGCCGACCGCGGTTCGCAGCGATATCCCGCCGGGAACATGCGCGGCGATATTGCGATCCAGGCAACGGAAGGTCATCGGCACCGGTTCGACCGCGATGACCCGGGTTCCCGGGCAGGTGTCGGCGAACATCATCGCGCTCAGGCCGATGTTGGCGCCGATGTCGAGGACTATTTGGCCGGGACTGAGGAATTCGGCCGCGCGCCGGTAGAACCCGTCCGCGGCGGTCGTCTCCCCCCACAGCATTCTGGCTTCGGCAGGACTGGTGCACGTCACCGTTCTGCCGTCATCGAGTCGCACGTGTTGCAGAGTGGTCAGCATTGTTCCATGAACCTTTCGAGGACAGGGCCGACGACGGCCAGCGCACGGGGATGGCTCATTTCGAGATGGCGGGCGTCGACCACGACGTTGTGGATGTCGCCGCCCACGTAGGGCCGCCAGGTATCGGCGAGAGCATCGTGGTCCGGATGGTCCTGTCCGGCGGTGAACAGGATCAGGTCACCGTCGAAGACGTCCGGACGATGAGCGGCGGAGATATCGCCCGCGGTGCGGAAACTCTCCATGACTCGATCCGTCTGTTCGGCGGTGAACAGTCCGGTCGCGATCACCTGCCCCCGGATGACATCCCACGCTTGTTCGTGGGTGCTCACCACGAGCTCGTCACCCAGGTCGAACAACTCCCGCCAGCCGCCGAGCAGATCGGCCATCAGCTGCCCCGGCGCGGGTTCACCGGCCGCGGCCGGCGGCTGCGGTGGCGCAACCGCCGCACTGTCGAGCAGGGCCACGATGCCGACCCGGGCGCCGTCGCGGCGCAACCGAACCGCCATCGCGTGCGCGATCTGGCCGCCCAGCGACCACCCCAGCAGGTGATAGGGCCCCGCGGGCTGGACGCGGCGGATCTCTGACACATAGCGGGCGGCCAATTCATCCACCGAGGCGGCGGCTGGTTCGCCGGCGACGACGTGCGGATCCTGCAGGCCGTATACCGGGCGATCCGGATGCAGATGTTCGACGAGTCCGCCGTAGAACCACGCCAGGCCGCCCGCCGGATGGACGGCGAACACGGTCGGCTCGGATCCGTTCGCGCGCAACGGCAGCAGCACGGTCAGACCGGATGCGCCGTCGGCGTCGTCGGCTCGGCGGGCCAGCGCCTGCGGTGTCGCGTCCTCGAACATCCACGGCAGGTCGAGCGTCACACCGCGCGTTCGCAATTCGGTCACCGCCATGGTGGCCAGCAGCGAATTGCCGCCAAGATCGAAGAAGCCGTCGGTCGCCCCGACCCGCGCGGAGCCCAGGATCTGCTCGTACACCTCGGCGATGATCTTCTCGGTGCGCGTGCGCGGTGCGACGAACCGTTGCGCGGCCGTGTCGAAATCGGGCGCGGGCAAGGCTTTTCGATCCAGTTTGCCGTTGACCGTCAGCGGCAGATCGGCCAGCACCATCACCATCGAGGGCACCATGTAACTCGTCAGCACCTCGGCGGCGGCCGCCCGGACCTCCCCCGGATCGATGTGCTGCCCGTCGGCGGCGACGACGTATCCGATCAGCTGGTCGACCTCGCGTTCGTGGCGATGCACGGCCGCGGCGGCCCGTGCGACCGACGGATGCCGCAGCAACGCCGACTCGACCTCCCCCAGCTCGATCCGGTACCCGCGCAACTGCACCTGCGCGTCACCGCGACCGGCGTAGCTCAGTTCCAGGCCGTCGCCGGTTTCCCGCCAGCTGCCGAGGTCGCCGGTGCGATACAACCGGCCGCCGGCCGGGCCGAACGGATCCGCCACGAACCGGCTCGCCGTCGGGGCGGGTGCCCGCAGGTAGCCGCGCGCGAGTTGTGGTCCGGCGACGCAGATTTCGCCGCGAACCCCGACTGGCACGGGACGCAGCCGGTCGTCGAGGACATAGATTCGCAGGCCTGGGAGCGGCACCCCGATCCGGTCCGCCGCCGGGCCGTCGACCTCGGCGAAGGTCAGATGCACCGTGGTTTCGGTGATCCCGTACATGTTGACCAGCCGCGGTGAGCCGGGCTCGTGGGCGGCGAACCACTCCGGCAATCGCGACGCATCCAACGCCTCACCGCCGAAGACGACATAGCGGAGCGCGAGATCACCACTGCCGCAGCCGGATTCCCGATATCGGCGTTCGGCGTCGGCGAAACCGTAGAAGGCCGACGGGGTTTGACTCAAGACGGTGACGCGTTCGCGCGCCACCAGTTCCACCAGCGCGCCGGGCGAGCGGGAGGTGTCGCGGTCGACGACGACCAGCCGGCCGCCGGTCAGCAGCGCGCCCCACATCTCCCACACCGCGAAATCGAATGCGTAGGAATGGAACATCGTCCACACGTCGCCGGAGTGGACGTCGAATCGGTCGGTGGCGTGGGTCAGCAGTGTGACCGCGTCGCGGTGGGTGACGGCCACGCCTTTCGGGGTACCGGTCGACCCGGAGGTATAGATCACGTAGGCGAGGTTGTCCGGCCGCGCGGCCACCGGCGCCCGAGCGCTGCCGGCGTCGAATTCGGTTTCGGCATCGTCGATCGACACCAGCGGCGTCGCGCACCTGGGCACCTGCGCGGCGATCTCGGCCGAGGTCAGCACTACGACCGGGCGCGCGTCGTCGATGACGAAGCGCAGGCGGCGCGGCGGATTCGCGATATCCAGCGGCAGATAGGCCGCGCCCGCGCGCACGACGGCGAGCAGCGCGACGATCAGATCGACCGACCGCGGCAGCGCCACCGCCACCAGCGTTTCCGGTCGTGCGCCGTGCGCGGCGAGGCGGGCGGCCAGCCGGGTCGCGCGGCGATCCAGTTCGGCATAGGTGAGCTGTGCCGTACCGTCGCTCACCGCGATCGCGTCGGGTTGTGCCGCGACGCGGACGGACAACAGCTCGGACAGGGTCTGCTCCGGGACCGCGCTGCCGTCGGTTCCGGCGGCGGACAGTATCCGGCGGCGTTCATCCGGTGCGACGATATCGATATCGTCCACGGCGACAGCGGGATTCGCGGTCGCCTGCTCCAGGATGCCGACGAACGCCCGCGCGAATCGCCGCATCGTCTGCTCGACGAACAGGTCGGCGGCGTAGGTGAGGCGACCGGTCATTCCGCCCGGCCGGCCGTCGGCGTCGCGCCGTGGGACGAGTTTGACGTTGAGATCCGCGCGTGCCTGATCGAAGCCCTCTTCGATCGGTTCGACGGTGAGGCCCGCCAGCTCCAGCGCGGCGGCGCTGAGATCCTGCACGTCGAGCGTCACCTGATAGAGCGGCATGTGCGCGGTCGAGCGCCGCGGATTCAGCTCCTCCACGATCTCTTCGAAAGGCACGTCGGCGTGCGCCAACGCCGCCAGATCCGTGTCCCGGACGGCGGCGAGCAGTTCCTCGAACTCCTGCCGCGGCGCCACCCGCGTCCGCAACACCAGCGTGTTGACGAACATGCCGATCAGATCGTCGAGTTCGCGGTCGCCGCGGCCGGCCACCGGGGTGCCGATCGCGATATCGCCGACCGCGGCCAGCTTCGACAACAGGACTGCCAGCCCGGCGTGCAGCACCATGAACACCGTGGCGTCGGCCGCGCGGGCGAGGGCCTCGACGCGGGTGTGCAGGTCGGCGGACAGCTCGAAATCGAGGGTGCTGCCGTGCATGGACGCCACCGGCGGCCGGGGCCGGTCGGTCGGCAGTTCGAGAAGTTCCGGCAGTCCGGCGAGAGCGCCGGTCCAGAAGCGCAGCTGCCGGGAGATCAGTGAGTCCGGGTCGGACTCGTCACCGAGCATCTCCCGCTGCCACAGCGCGTAGTCGGCGTACTGCAGGGGCAGCGGCGGCCAATCCGGTTGTGTTCCTTGCCTACTCGCCTCGTACGCCACCGCCACGTCCCGGGCGAGCGGCAGCATGGACTGCCCGTCGGCGCAGATGTGGTGGACGCCGATCACCAGCACGTGGTCACGGTCGCCGAGGGCGAACAGTTCGGCACGCACCGGCGGCTCCCGGGTGACGTCGAAGCCCGCCGACACCACCGCCGCCGCGCGTTCGAGGACCTCCCGTTCGCCGGTTCGGATCGGGACCAGCGCGGGCGCTACCTCCTCGGCGTCGACCACGACCTGGCACGGAGCCCCGTCGATCATCGGGAACCGGGTTCGCAACGACTCGTGCCGGTCGATGACCAGCGCGCACGCCCGGCGCAGCGCGTCGACGTCGAGGTCGCCCCGCAACCGGATCACCAGCGGAATGTTGTACGCGCCGACCGAGGTGTCGAAGCGGTTGAGGAACCACATCCGCTGCTGTGCGGGCGAGAGCGGGAGGCGGTCCGGGCGGGTACGCGGCACCGGCCGCGCGGCGCCGGCCCGGTCGGCGCCGGCGAGACGGGCGGCCAGTTCGGCGACCGTCGGGGCGTCGAACAGATCCCGGATGCCGACGTGCACACCCAGCGCCGTGCGCACGCGCGCGACCGCCCGGGTCGCCGACAGCGAGGTGCCGCCGAGTTCGAAGAAGTTGTCGGTCGCGCCGACGTCGCCGACACCCAGGACGTCACCGAAAACGTCCGCGATGCGCTGTTCGGTGTCGCTGCCGGGAGCGATCCGGCGTCGCCGCACCGCGAAGTCCGGTGCGGGCAGCGCCGCCCGATCGAGCTTGCCGGTAGCGGTCAGGGGAAGTTCGGCGATGCGCAGCACGACGTCGGGCACCATATGCGCCGGCAGACGGCGGCGCGCAACGGCCTTGACCTCGTCCGGATCGATCCCGGCCGCGCCGACCAGATATCCGGCCAGCCGGGCGGTGCCGCGCTCGTCGGCGCGCACGGCGACCGCTACCCGGTCGACCCCGGGATACTCGCCCAGGACGGCCTCGATCTCGCCGAGTTCGATGCGCTGACCGCGGATCTTGACCTGGAAGTCGCGGCGGCCGAGATACTCCACCGTGTAGTCCGATGTCCAGCGCGCCAGGTCACCGGTGCGGTACATGCGAGAACCGTTGGGGCCGAACGGGTTAGCGACGAATGCGGTCGCGGTCGCTCCGGGCCGGTTCGCGTACCCGCGCGCCAACTGCGGGCCCGCCAGATACAACTCTCCGGCCACGCCGACCGGCACCGGCCGCAGCCACGGGTCGAGTACGACGGCCTCCATTCCGCGGATCGGCACGCCGATGGTCACGGCCGCACCCGGCGCCAGCGCCGCGCTGATCCCGGCGAAAATGGTGGCCTCGGTCGGCCCGTATCCGTTCAGCAGCCGCCGTCCCGGCGCCCACACCGCGACCAACTCCGGTGTCACCGCCTCACCGCCCGCCGCGAGCACGCGCAACGAATCCATGCCCTCCGGGGACAGGGTGGCCAGAACGCTCGGGGTGAGGAAGGCGTGCGTCACCTGTTGTGCCCGAACCACCTCCGCCAGATCTTCCCCGGCATAGGCGTCCGGTCCCGCGACGACCAGCACCGCGCCGTTGGGATGGGCCAGCAGCACCTCGAGGACCATCGCATCGAAGCCCGGGCCCGCCGCGTGCAGCACCCGTGAGGCGGTGTCGATGCCGAAGTGGTCGCGCACCACCGCGGTGAAATTCGCCAACCCCTCGTTCGTGACCACGACACCCTTGGGCGCGCCGGTCGAACCGGAGGTGTAGATCACGTACGCCGCGTCCGCGCTCCGCGGTGTCCGCACGCGTTCCGCGTCGGTGACGGTGGCCGCGGATGTCGCGGCGATCGCGATCTCGGTCCGCGGATCGTCGAGGACCAGCGGGAATACGTTGTCCGGTAGCAGATCCCGCGCCGCCGCGACCGTGAGCGCCACTCGCACATCGGAATCGGCGAGCATATGGGCGACGCGTTCGGCGGGATTGCGCGGATCGACCGGCAGGAACGCCGCGCCCGTCTTGACCGTCGCCCACAGTCCCACGACGAGCTCCACCGATCGCGGCATCACCAGGGCGACCTGCTCACCGGGACCGATCCCGCGCTCGAGCAAGGACCGCGCCAGCCGGTTCGAGCGCGCGTCCAGCTCGGCGTAGGACATCGTCTGCCGGCCCGAAATCAGCGCCGGCGCGGCAGGATTCGACCACACACCCGCGGCGAGCAACCGGTCCGCGCGTTGCGGCGCTGCGGCGGCGCCGCCGGTGGCGGGGACCAGGGCCGCGCGAGCGGCGTGGTCCAGCAGTTCCAGCGTCATCAGCCGTGCACCCGGGTCGTTCGCGATCGCACGCAACACCAGTGCGACCCGGTCGGCGAGTCCGGACGCCGTCGCGTCGGTGACCTGATCCTGCCGGTAGCGCAGCCGGATGTGCAGCCGGTCGGTGTGGTAGGCCTGAACGGTGATCGGGTAGTGCGCGGCGTCGCGACCGTCCGCCGCGACCACCCGCATGCCGTCGATGTCGGCGGCGCCCAGGCCACTGCCGTCGACCGGATAGGACTCGAATACCACCAGCGTGTCGAACAGCGATACCGCATCGACCGCCGACAGGATCCGCGGCAGTTCGAGGTAGTGGTGGTCGAGCAGGCGAGTGTTGCCGGCCTGCAGCCGGGTCAGCGCCTGCTCGAGCGTATCCTCGCTGCGGAGCTCGGCGACGACCGGAATCGTGTTGATGAACAGCCCGATCATCGACTCCACGCCGGGCAGGTCAGCGGGCCGGCCGGACACCGTACTGCCGAACACGACACGCTCGGAGCCGAGCAGATTGCCCACGACCACCGCCCAGGCGAACTGCACGATCGTCGCCATCGTCACCGCACGGGACCGCGCGAACTCCGCCAGCTCGGCGCTCACCTCGCGCTCGACCTCCACCGGCAGATCGACCGGCATGGTCGCGGCCGCATCGGCACGCGGATCGGCGACCAGGGTCGGTTCGGTGACATCGCGCAGCGCGTCGCGCCACACCGCCACGCTCGCGGCACGATCGCGCCGGGCCAGCCAGTCCAGATAGTCACGGTAGGCGGCCGCATCCGGCAGTAGCCCGGGCTGCCCGTCCGCCGCGTACAGGCCGATCAGTTCCCGCCACAGCAGTGGCAGCGACCATCCGTCGAGCAGCAGGTGGTGGGCGGTCAGGATCAGGCGGAAGTCGCGCGGCCCCAGCTCGGCGAGCACGAATCGCAGCAGCGGCGGTTCCGCCGGATCGAAGGACGCCTCCCGCTCGGCATCGAGGAGCGCCGCTACCTCGGACGGGCCTGCGGAGAGCGCGACCTGTCGCCACGACACCTCGAACGTAGCCGGAATCACCTGCACCGCAACACCTTCGGCGGTGCGAGCGAACGCGGCCCGCAGGTTCGGGTGGCGCACGAGCAGGGCCTGCGCGGCGCGCCGGAACCGCGCTGCGTCGACCTCGCCGGTGAGAGTGAGCACGGATTGGGCGAGATAGACGTCGAGCCGGCCCGCGGCGACTTCGGCGTGGAAGAGCAGCCCGGCCTGGAGTGGCGCCGGCGGCCACACGTCGTCGAGTCGTCCGTAGCGGCGGGCGAACGCGTCGAGATCCTCGCGGGTCACGTCGACCAGCGGCACATCCGCGCGGCTCAGTCCCCAGTCCCGGTCGGCCGCGGCCGCGATGGTGGTCAGTGCCTCCACCCATTCGCCGGTGAGTTCGTCGACCTCGTCGCGGTCGAGCAGCCGGGAGGCATAGCCGACATATGCCGACAGCTGCGGTCCGGCTGCCGTGTCCAGAATGTTCACATCGATCGTGAGCACCGCCGCCGCCGGCATCTCCGGCTCGAATGCCGCTCGCTGATCGAAGGTTTCGCCGGAGGGCACCCACGCCGGATCCGCCGGATCCGTGCCGTCCATGCCCGTGCGCCCGAGGTTGTTGTAGGCGATCTGCGGTTCCGGCAGCTCGGCGAATCGCTGCGCGATCGCGGGATTCAGATAGCGCAGCAGGCCGTAACCGATTCCCTTGTCCGGGATTTCCCGCAGCTGGTCCTTGACGGATTTCACCGCGGCGGGCAGATCGGCGGAGTCCGTCCCGTCGAGGTCGAGCACCACCGGATATCTGGTGGTGAACCAGCCGACGGTGCGGGACAGGTCCGCCCCTTCGGCGATCCCTTCTTCGCGGCCGTGCCCTTCGAGCATGACACTCGTTGCCGGACAGTCGATGCCGCGGCGTTCACGCAGGCGCCGCACCGCCACGGCCAGCGCCGTCAGCAGCGCGTCGTCGACGGTGCCGTGCGCCGCCGCAGGCACCTCGCGCACCAATGCCGAGGTCACCTCGACCGGCAGTGTGACGGTCACGTGCCGCACGGTCGCCTGGGTATCCAGCGCGGGATCGATATTCGCCCGTCCGAGTATCGGGTCGGGGGCGGAGCAGATCCGCTGCCACAGTGGGAATTCCTCGGCCCGCGCCGCCGCCGCGGCGACCAGCGCCTCGGCCCACCGCCGCATCGAGGTGCCGGGCGCGGCCAATTCGATCGGACGCCCGGCGATGATCCGCTGCCACGCGACGGCGAAGTCGGGCAACAGAATTCGCCACGACACAGCGTCCACGGCCAGGTGGTGGATCACGACGAGCGCACGCGCCTCCGCGTCCACGCCGGGTTCCGGCAGCAGGCAGACGACGTGCACCATCGCGCCGGTCGCCGGATCGAGCCGGTCGACCGCCGCGGCGTAGGCCGCCTCCACCACAGCCGTGAAACCCGGCGAACCCGGCCGCTCGCCGGTGCCGAAGGTTCGCATCGATACCGATCCGGCGCTTTCGGACGCGCTCGGCGGCAGGACATCCCAGCGGCCCGCCCGCAGCCGCGAGCGCAGTACATCGTGGTGTTCGACGACCGCCCGCACGGTCGCGCACACATCGTCGACCCGCGCGTCCCGCGGCAACCGCACCAGCACGGACTGCGCGAACCGCGCCGGTGCGCCGAGGTGCTCGACGAACCACGCCACGATCGGCGTGAGCGCCACCTCACCCACGCCACCGCCGGGCAGTTCCTCGATCACTGCCCGCGCGGGCGCCTGCGCGATCTGCGCCAGACCGCGAACCGTCTTGCGCTCGAAGATGTCTCGCGCCGTCACGCCGATGCCGACGGCCCGCAACCGCGAGGCCAGCTGGATCGACATGATGGAATCGCCACCCAGCGCGAAGAACGACGTGGTCGCGCCGACTCCGGGCACACCCAGCACATCGGTGAAGGCCGCGGCGACGGCGCGTTCGAGCTCGTCCGAGATCGCCGCCGCGCCCTCGGCGGTTACCTCGAAGTCCGGTTCCGGCAACGCTTTTCGATCCACTTTGCCGGTCGAGGTGAGTGGCAGCCGGTCGAGTACGGTGACGGTCGCCGGCACCATATGAGCGGGCAGGGTGGCCGCGAGCCGATCCAGGATGTCGCCCGGCGCGGCGGTCGTGGCGGGATCGGTGGTGACGTAGGCCGCGAGCACGGTCCGCCCGCCCGGGCCGGTGCGCGTCACGGTGACCGCGGTGGCGACGGCCGGATGCGCGAGCAAGGCGGCATCGATCTCACCCAGTTCGACCCGCTGGCCCCGGATCTTGATCTGGAAATCGAGGCGGCCGACGTACTGCATCGTGGCCTGCGCGGTCCAGCGGACGATATCGCCGGTGCGGTACATCCGGGTTCCGGGCGCACCGTAGGGGTTCGCGACGAACGACGCCGCCGTGACGGCGGGACGATTGAGGTATCCGCGTGCCAGTGCGGCGCCGGAGAGGTACAACTCCCCCGGTACCCCGATCGGCACCGGGCGCAGCCGCGCGTCCAGCACCACCGCCTCCGCGCCGCGGATCGGCCCGCCGATGGTGAGTGTTTCGTCCGGGCCCACCGGATCACTGATCGTGATCACGATGGTCGTCTCGGTCGGCCCGTAGATGTGGTGCAACCGCCGCCCGGCCGCCCAGGCCGTGATCAGGTCGGGCGCTACCTTCTCGCCACCGACCGCGAGCATCCGCACCGAATCGAGCTCGGCCGGAGACATCGTCGCCAGCACGCTCGGCGTCAGGAACGCATGCGTCACCCCGTGCCCCGCGATCAGCGCGGCCAGCTCCGCGCCGCCGACCACCTCCGGCGGCGCCACCACGAGTGTCGCGCCGGCGGCGTGCGCCATCAGCGCTTCGAGCAGGACCGCGTCGAAGGCCGGTGAGGCGACTTGCACGATGCGCGAGGTGCGCTCGACGCGATAGCGATCGCGCTGCTCCGCCGCGAAGGCGGCGAGCCCCTCGTGGGTGACCATCACACCCTTGGGCGTTCCGGTCGAGCCGGATGTGTAGATTACATAGGCCACATCCTGAAGCCTCGGCGCGCGTGATCGTTTCACCGCGAGTTCGCCCGGGTCCCGTGGTTCGTCGAGCATCAGCCAGCGCACATCGCCGGGCAGCGCGGCGCGCGCGGCGGTCGTCGTGATACCGAGGGCAGCACCGGAGTCGTGCAGCAAGTAGGCGATCCGCTCGGGCGGATAGCGCAGATCCAGCGGCACGAAGGTGGCGCCGGTCTTCACGATCGCCCACATGGCGATGTGATAGTCCGCCGAGCGCGGTACGGCCAGCGCCGCGCATACCCCCGGTTGCGCGCCCGACGAAACCAGCTGGGCGGCAAGCTCTTCCGCGCGATCGTCAAGTTCCCGGTAGGTGAGCGTGCGAGTATCGTCGATCAGCGCGATCGCCTCGGGAGCGGTCGCCACGGCCGCGCCGAGCAGCTCCGGAAGCAGCCGCGGCGCGGGTGCGGCGCCGCCACGTGCCGGAACCAGCCGCTCGGCCTCCTCGGCGCCGATCAGCGCGATATCTCCCACCGGCCGGGCCGGATCACCGACCACCGCGTCGAGAACGCGCACGAACCGGTCCGCCAGCCCCCGCGCGGTGGACTCGGCGAAAAGATCGGTGGCGTAGATGATTTCGCCGTCCATTCCGACTCCGTCACGATCGGGATTGTCGGTCAGCAGGACGGTGAGATCGGTTTTGGCCTGGGCGACATCGGGATCGATCAGCTCCACCTCGACATCGGGCAGCCGGAACCGGGCGGCCCCTGTGTTCTGCACGCCGAACAGCACCTGGTACAGCGGCGTATAGGCCGTGGACCGGGGCCGGTCGAGCAGATCGACCAGCCGCTCGTAGGGCAGGTCCGCGTGCTCGAGCGCCTCGAGGTCGACGCCGCGCACCTGCGCGACGAACTCGGTGAACGACATGTCGTCACGGACCGGCGTGCGGAGCACGACGGTGTTGACGAACATGCCGACCAGATCGTCCAGCGCCACCGTCGCGCGCCCTGCCACGGGCGTGCCGATCGACACGTCGCCGGTATGCGCGGTGCGCGAGAGCACGATCGCCAGCGCGGAATGCAGCACGACGAAGACGGTCACGCCCTCGCGCCGGGCCAGCCGCACGATCTCCTCGTGCAGCCGCGGCGGTATACCGAACCGCACACTGCCCCCGGCCATCGACATGGTCGCGGGCCGTGGACGATCGGTCGGTAGATCCAGCAGCTCCGGCGCATCGGCCAGGGCCGCCGTCCAATAGGCGGCCTGGCGCGCCGTCACCGACGCCGGATCCTCCTCGGCGCCGAGCACCTCCCGCTGCCACAGCGTGTAGTCCGCGTAGTGCACCGGAAGCGGTTCCCATTGTGGCGCTTCGCCTTTCACGCGCACCGCATAGGCGGTGAAGATATCGCGGGCCAACGGTGCCATCGACGAGCCGTCGGCGGCGATGTGATGGACGGCAAGGACCAGAATGTGCTGCTCGGGAGCGAGGCGACATATCCGCACACGCAGCGGTACCTCGGCCGAGACGTCGAAGCCCGCCTCGACGGTCTCCCGGATCCGCTCCGCCAGCACGGCCTCCTCGACCGGCTCCGCATCCGGCCTCAGGCGCTCGGCCACGGCGGCCACATCCCGCACCACCTGGCAGGGTTCGCCGGCCACCGTCGGATAGACGGTCCGCAGAGGTTCGTGCCGGCCCACGACGTCCTCGAACGCCGCACGCAGCGCGCCCAGGTCCAGCGCGCCGGTCAACCGCGCGGCGAAGCCGATGTTGTAGGCCCCCGAGGCGGGATCGAACTGGTTGATGAACCACAGCCGCCGTTGTGCCGCCGCCAGCGGGACCGTGGCCGGGCGCGGCCGCGGCGCGAGCGGGAGCAGCGACGACCGCGCACGCCGGCTGAGGCGAGCCGCCAACCCGGCGATCGTCGGCTCCTCGAAAATATCGCGAATCCCTACCCGCACCCCGAGCGCCGCCTCCGCACGCGCGGCCACCCGGGCGGCCGAGAGCGAGTCGACACCGATCTCGAACAGATTCGCCGCCACGCTCACCCGCTCCGCGCCGGTGATCGCGGCGACGATATCGGCCAGTGCCGCTTCGTGATCGGTGCCCGCGGGCACGAAGTCCGCCACGTCGTCGAACTCCGGCTGCGGGAGCGCGGCCCGGTCGAGTTTGCCGTTCGCGGTGAGCGGCATCCGGTCGAGCACCTCGACGCGCCCCGGAACCAGATACGACGGCAGCCGGCGCGCGAGCCGGTCCCGGATCGCGCGGCCATCGATCGCCGCTCCCGGTGCGAGCGTCACATAGGCCACGATTCGTTCCGCGGTAGCGATCGCGACCGCGCGCACGACCTCCGGGAGGGCACATGCCGCCGCCTCGATATCCCCCGGCTCGACGCGCTGGCCGTGGACCTTCACCTGGAAATCGCTGCGGCCCAGGAAGTCCAGACGGCCCGATCGGGTCCACCGCACCAGATCTCCGGTGCGGTAGAGCCGCTCCCCCGGTGCGCCGAACGGATGCGCGACGAAAGCCGCGCAGGTGAGATCGGCGCGGCCGTGGTAGCCGCGCGCCAGCTGCACACCCGAGACGTACAGGTCGCCGACGACGCCGACCGGCACCGCGCGCAGCCTGCGGTCCAGCACGTACACCCGCATGCCGGAGACCGGTGTGCCGATCGGAACCGTCGCGGGGACCGTCACACCGGGCGAGCATCGCGCGGAGGTGACCACCTCCGCCTCGGCCGGGCCGTACCAGTTCACCACCTCCGCCGCGGTGAACACGCACGCCGCGGCATCGACGGTGGACTGCGCCAGCGCCTCCCCGGCGACGAAAACCCTTCGCACCGAAGTCAACTCGGTGCCGTCGACGGCTTCGAGCAGGACGTCGAGCATCGACGGGACGAAGTGCACCGTGGTGATCTCCCGGTTCGCGATGCACTCCGCGAGATAGGCCGGGTCGCGATGCCCCTCGGGTTCGGCGATCACGATGCGCGCGCCGGTCTGCAACGGCCACAACAGTTCCCACACCGCGATGTCGAAGGTGACGGGCGTCTTGTGCAGCACCGTATCGCCGGCGCCGTGCGGCCACTGCCGCTGCGCCCAGGCCAGCTGACCAGCGGTGGCGGCGTGGGTCAGCGCCACGCCCTTGGGCACACCGGTGGAGCCGGAGGTGAACAGGACATAGGCCACGTTCTCCGGCCGCAGCGGCGCCCGCCGATCCGCATTCGTGATCGGGTCGCCGGACAGCCCGGACAGATCCAGCCGATCAAGGTCCACCCGCGAACATTCCGGTGGCAGGCCGGCGCCGTCGGCCGACGTCGTGAGAACCAGGAGCGGCCGTGCCGCGTCCAGCACGTCGGCGACGCGCCGGCTCGGCTGCTGTGGATCGATCGGCACGAAGGCCGCGCCCGAATCCAGCACCGCGTACAGCGCCGTCACGAGGTCGACCGAACGTCGAACCGCCACGGCCACATGCGTTTCCGTACGCGCACCGCGCGCGATAAGCCATCGGGCCAGCCGGTGGACGCGGTCGGCGAAGTCGGTGTAGGTCAGCGCCTCACCGTCGGCGGGCAGGATCGCCGGAGCGTGCGGAGTGCGGCGCACCTGTTCGCCGAATCCGTCCACCAGCGTGCGGCCCACCGAGACCGGATCGCCGGTGTCGTTCCAGCGTTTGAGCACCAGCTCTCGCTCGGCGGTATCGAGCAGATCGAGTTCACCGAGCGGCGCGTCGGCGTCGGTCGTGAGCCCGTCGAGCAGGCGGACGAACCGGTCCGCGAAGCGCTGCGCCGACTCCGCGTCGAACAGGTCGGTCGCGTAGGTCAGTCGCAGCGTCATTCCGGCCGGCTCACCCTCGGGGCCGTGGGCCTCCGTCACCATGAACAGCAGGTCGTAGATCGCGGAACTGTCTCCCGCATCGAGGGTTTCGACGGTGAGGTCCGGCAGCTCCACGCGCGCCCGCACCATGTTCTGGTAGGCGAGCATCACCTGGAACAGCGGCGAATGCGCGGTCGAGCGGGCCGGGCGCAGTGCGTCGACCAGCTGCTCGAACGGCACGGTGGTGTGGTCGAAGGCCTCGATATCACTGCGGCGCACCACATCCAGCAATCCGGTGAACGTCTGATCGAGGGTGACACGGGTGCGCAGGACCAAGGTGTTGACGAACATGCCGACCAGCTCGTCGAGCACCCGATGACCGCGGCCCGCATGCGGTACGCCGACGGTGACGTCGTCACTGCCGGACAGGCGCGACAGCAGTATCGCGAGCGCCGTGTGCACCACCATGAAGGTCGTGGCGCGAGCGCGCTGGGCCAGCGATTCGACCCGGCTCTGCAATTGCGCCGGTATGTCGGCGTGGATCAGCGCGCCGCGATGGCTCTGCTCGACCGGGCGCGGGCGGTCGGCGGGCAGTTCGAGGAGTTCCGGTATCCCGGCGAGTCGCGTTCGCCAGTAGGCGATATCCCGGGCAACCGGAGATTCGGGATCGCCGGGCGAGCCGAGGATCGCGCGCTGCCACAGGGCGTAATCGGCGAATTGCACCGGCAGCGGCGGCCGGTCCCACGGATGGTCGCCGGTCCGCGCCCTGTACGCCGCCACCAGATCGGCGGCCAGCGGCGCCACCGAATAGCCGTCGCAACTGATGTGGTGCACCGCGATCGCGACCACCCGGACGGTGTCCGACAACCGGTACAGCGCCACCCGCACCGGCACCGCCTCGGATACGTCGAATCCGGTGGTCGACAACGCGGCCAACCGGTCGGCCAGCTCCCGCTCGTCGATCCACCGCGGTGTCAGGTCCCACTCCGCGACGACGGCGGCCGCATCCAGCACCACCTGCGTGGGCACGCCGTCGACCGCCGGGTACACGGTGCGCAGACTCTCGTGCCGTTCCACCACATCGACGACCGCGGCTGCCAGCGCGTCCGCGTCGAGCGCGCCCTCGAGCCGAACCGCCAGCGGCACAATATATCCCGGCGCCTGCGGGTCGTACTGGTTGAGGAACCACATCCGGGTCTGCGCCGTCGACAACGGCAGGCGCTCCGGTCTCGGCCCGGGCGCCGGGGCGGGCAGCGCGGGCACGCCGCGCAGCCGAATGATGCGCTCGGCGAGCTCGGCGACCGTGGGCGCTTCGAAGATCATCCGCACCGGCACGGACGCATCGAGCGTGTCGCCGATCCGGCTCAGGGCGCGGGTGGCGACGAGCGAATTGCCGCCCAGGTCGAAGAAGTCGTCGTCCGCGCCCACGGCCGCCACGCCGAGCAGTTCGGCGAAGACCTCGGCGACCGTCTGCTCCACGATCCCCTGGGGCGCACGGTATTCCGCCTGCCCGATCGCGTCCGGAACCGGCAGCGCCCGGTAGTCGATCTTCCCGTTGGCGGTGAGCGGCACCGCGTCGATCCGGGTGATCGCGGCGGGCACCATGTAGGCCGGCAGGCGGTCCAGCAGCAGGCGGCGAAGCTGCCTGGCATCCACGGTCTCCGCGACCACGTAGGCGATCAGGCGTTGCTCGCCGCGGTCGGCGCAGACGCGCGCCACGGCCGCGCTCACCTGTTCGTGCGCGAGCAGCGCCGCCTCGATATCGCCCGGTTCGATGCGCAGCCCGCGAATCTTGACCTGGTCGTCGGCGCGCCCGACGTAGCACAGCACGCCACCCTTCCCCCACCGAACCAGGTCACCGGTCCGGTACATGCGGGCCCCGGGCACACCGGCGAGGGGGTCGGCGACGAAGGTCGCGGCGGTCAGATCGCGGCGACGGTGATAGCCGCGAGCGAGCTGGACGCCGCCCAGATACAGCTCCCCCGTGACACCTGCGGGTACCGGATGCAGGCGCGAATCCAGCACGTGCACCACGACATTCGGCTCCGGTGTACCGATCGGCACGGTACCGCCGTCGATACCGTCGACGTGGTAGGCGGTGACGCTGACCGCCGCCTCCGTCGGCCCGTAGAGGTTGTCGAGGCGCGCATCGCTGAGTTCCCGGAAGCGACGCACGGTGTCGGCCGGCAGCGTTTCGCCGATGCACAGGACGCGCCGCAGATCCGGGAAGCGATGACGGGCCGCCGTCTCCTCGAACGCGGCGAGCAGCGAGGGCACGAAATCGGCTGTGGTGACGTGATGTTCGGCGATCAACCGTGCGACCGCCTCCGGGTCGGCGCCCGCGCCCGGGCCGGCGATCACCAACTCGGCGCCACAGGTCAAGGCGCAGAACAGTTCCCACACCGACAGGTCGAAGGTGACCGGCGTCCGCAACAGCATGACGTCGTCGCCCAGCCGATAGTGCTCGCGCAGCCAGCGCAGCTGATTGACCACCGCGGCATGCGATACCGCCACGCCCTTCGGCACTCCGGTCGAGCCGGAGGTGTAGATGACGTAGGCCAGATTCTCCGGGCGCAGCGGCCCGAGCCGGTCGCGGTCGGTCACCGGCGAGGTGTCGAGTGGTCGGGCGCCGAGTTCGGCGACATCCCAGACCGGGATGTCGCCCGGCAGGTTCGCCTCGTCGGATCGGCGGGTGAGGACCGCCCGGGGCCGTGCCGCGCCGAGCACGGCGCGCACCCGATCGAGTGGGTATTCCGGATTCACCGGTAGATATGCCCCACCCGCCGCATGGATCGCGTAGAGGGCGGTCAGCAGGTCGGCGGACCGGTGCATCGAGACGGCCACAACCGTTTCGGGGCCGACTCCGCGGTCGATCAGCGCCCGCGCGAGCGCGTTCACCCGGGCCGCGAACTCTCCGTAGCCGAGTCGCGTGCCGTCCCCGGTGTCCAGGACGGCGATCGCGCGCGGTGTCGCCGCGGCCTGGGCGGCGAACAGCTCGGCGATCGTCGCCGAGGACGGCGCCATGGATCCGCCGGTCTCCCGCACGGCCAGCTCGCGCGCCTCCTCCTCGGTCAGCAGATCGATATCGCCGATCGCACGGTCGGGCCGGTCGACGACCGCGCGCAGCAACAGAACGAATCGGTCGATCATCGAGCGGATCGTGGACTCGTCGAACAGATCTGTCGCATAGGAGAATTCGAGAGCCATCGCACCGGGCTCGCCGTCGCGAGGCGCGGTGTCGACGAGATTGAGGTGCAGATCGTATTTGGCCACGCTCGGGTCCGCGGTCCGGGCATCGACCGTCAGCCCTTCGAACCGCACCGTCGGAATGTCGATGTTGTGGAACGCGAAACCCACCTGGGTCAGCGGCGCGTGCGCCGTGGAGCGAGGCGGATTCAGTACCTCGACGAGACGTTCGAACGGGATGTCGGCATGGCCGAAGGCGGCGAGATCGGTTGCCCGGACCTGCTCCAGAATCCGGCGGAAGGACGCGCCGGGATCGATGCGCGTCCGCAACACCAGAGTGTTGACGAACATGCCGATCAGGCGTTCGAGGCCCGGTTCTCCGCGCCCGGCCACCGGTGTGCCGACCGCGATGTCGTCACCGCCCGACAGCCGTGCCAGCAGTGCGGCATACGCCGCGTGCAGCACCATGAACACCGTGGCATCGCGCGAGCGGCCCAGCGCGGTCAGCTCACGCCCGAGGTCGGCGGGCAGGGTGTACGACACCGTCGCGCCCCGGAAACTCTGCCGCGCCGGTCGGGGGCGGTCGGTGGGCAGATCGAGCACTTCGGGCAGATCGGCCAGCGCCGCGCGCCAGTAGTCGAGTTGAACGGCGGCCGGAGCGCTCGGATCGTCCTCGGTGCCGAGCCGCTTACCTTGCCAGAGCGCGTAATCCGCGTACTGCACGGGCAGCGGCTCCCACCGGGGCGCGCGCTGCCCGCGGCGTGCCTCGTAGGCGGTCATCAGGTCGGCGGCCAGCGGTGCGAGCGAGGATCCGTCGAAGCTGATGTGATGGACGACGAGGACCAGCGTGTGTTCCTCGGCGGCGGTGCGCAGCAGGGCGATCCGGAACGGGACGTCGCGGGTGACGTCGAATCCGGCGGCGGCCGTGGCGGCGATCCGCGCTTCGAGCTCCGCCGCGGGAACCGCCTGCGGCTCCAGCGGCGGCAGCGCCTCCCGCACCGGCACGATCAGCTGGTAGGGCCCGGTCTCGCTGTCCGGATGCACGGTGCGCAACGCTTCGTGCCGTTCCAGTACATCGGCGACGGTCGCGCGCATGGCCGCCACATCGAGCGGTCCCGTCATGCCCACCACGAGGGCGATGTTGTACAGCGCGGAGCCGGTGTCGAACTGGTTGAGAAACCACATCCGGGCCTGGGCCGGCGAGAGCGGAATGCGCGCCGGGCGCGGCTGCGGGAGCAGCGGTTCCCGCCCGGGGGCGTCGATGGTGCGCAGCGCCGCGGCCAGCGCCGCGACGGTCGGGGCGTCGAAGACGGTGTGTAGCGACACCTCGGCACCGAACGCGGCACCCAGCCGCGCGGCCAGCCGCGTCGCCGACAGCGAGTTGCCGCCGAGGGCGAAGAAGTTGTCGGCGACGCCGACCCGGTCGATACCCAGCACAGCGCCGCACACATCGGCGACGAGCTGTTCGGCCGCATCGCGGGGCGCGACGAAATCGGCTCGCGCACTGTCGAATACCGGCGCGGGCAAGGCGGCGCGGTCGACCTTGCCCACCGTGGTCAGCGGGAGGGCGTCGAGTACCGTCACCGCCTCGGGAACCAAGGGGGCCGGCAGGTGGCGCGCGGCGTGCGCGGTCACGGCGGCCACGTCGATGCCGTCGCCGACGGGCGCGAGGTAGGCGGCGAGCCGCCCTCCGCCGTCGGTCTCTACGGTCACCACAACCGCGGCGGCGACGTCCGGATGACCGGCGAGGACGGCCTCGATTTCGCCGAGTTCGATGCGCCGGCCGCGGATCTTCACCTGGAAGTCGGTGCGCCCGGCGTATTCGAGGGTGCGTTCGGGGGTCCAGCGCGCCAGATCGCCGGTGCGATACATCCGGTCCCCCGCGGCGCCGAACGGATCGGCCACGAACGCCGCTGCCGTGTCCGCCGGCCGATCGAGATATCCGCGGGCGAGATGAATACCGGAGATGTACAGCTGCCCGGTCACTCCGACGGGCACCGGCCGCAGCCGCTCGTCCAGAACCAGCGCCCGCACACCGCGGATCGGACCGCCGATCGTCACCCGGTCACCGGGGCGGAGGGGATCGCTGATCGCCACCATGATCGTGGTCTCGGTCGGCCCGTAGCCGTTGTGCAACCGGCGGCCGGGACCCCACACCGCGACGGTGTCGGTCGCGACCGCCTCTCCGCCGGCCACCAGTACGCGCAACGAACCGACGTCGGCGGGCGACATCGTCGCCAGCACGCTGGGCGTGATGAACGCGTGCGAGATCCGTTGCGTGCGAATCAGTTTCGCCAGCCGCTCGCCGGCGAAGACATCCGGTGGTGAGATCACCAGCGCCGCACCGTGCGGATGTGCCATCAGCAGTTCCAGCACCAGCGCGTCGAAGCCCGGAGCCGCCACCTGCAGTACCCGCGCCGAACTGCCGATGCGATACCGTTCCCGTTGTTCGGCAGCGAAATTCGCCACCCCGGCATGCGTCACGGCGACGCCCTTCGGCTCGCCGGTCGACCCCGAGGTGTACACCACGTACGCCGTATTCGACGCCCGGCACGGGCGAAGGCGGTCACCGTCGGTCACCGCGGCCGCGGAACGGCAGGTGATGCGGGCCTCGGTCCGCGGATCGTCGAGCACCACCGGCTCGGTGGTGTGCGGCACCAGATCCTGCGTAGTCGTCACGGCGATCGCGACCCGGACGTTCGCGAGCATGGCCGCGACTCGCTCGGCCGGATTGCGCGGATCCACCGGCACGAACGCCGCGCCCGCCTTCGCCACCGCCCACATCCCGACCACGAGTTCCACCGACCGCGACAGCACCAGCGCCACCCGGTCGTCCGGGCCGATTCCGTACTCGATCAGCACTCGGGCGAGCTGGTTCGACCGGGCGTCCAACTCCCCGTACGACAGGGTGTGCGCGCCGGACACGATGGCCACGGCCTCCGGATCCCGGATCGTCAGCAGTTCGCCGAGTACGCGCGGCGTGTCGGCCCGGCCGCCGGATGCGGGCACCAGTGCGGCGCGCTCCCCGGCCGACAGCACATCGACGGCACCGACCCGCTGCCCCGGATCACGCACGACCGAATCGAGAATCCGGTGCAGGCGCGCGGCGAATTCCTCGACCGTGCCCCGGTCGAACACGTCGGCGGCGAAATTGATCCGGACCGGGAGATCGCCTGCCGCCCGGGCGTTCTCGGCGACGGTGACGATCAGGTCGACCTTCGCCGGCTGCGGTCCCGGATCCAGGACCTCGGCGGTGACGCCGGCCAGTTCGAGGGTCGGACGGTCCATGTTGTCGAACGCGAGATACACCCGGCACAGCGGGTCCTGCGCGACCGCCGACATCGGCTCGATCGCGTCGGCGACCCGTTCGTAGGGCAGGTCGCTGTGGGCGAACGCGTCGACATCGATGTCCTGGACCCGCGCCAGGAAGTCGGCGAAGGTTTCGTCGTCACGCACTCGCGTCCGCAGCGGCACGGTGTTGACGAACATGCCGATCAGCGGTTCCAGCGCGCGTTCGCCACGGCCCGCGACCGGAGTGCCGACGGTGATATCGGTCGAATCCGACAGCCGGGCCAGCAACACGGCCAGCGCGGCGTGCACGACCATGAAGGTGGTGGCCCTCGCCGAGCGAGCCAGCCGCTCGATCCCGGCGTAGGTCTCGGCGGTGATCGCGGTGTCGACGACCTCGGCGAGCAGGGACCGGCCTTCCGGCCGCCGGTGGTCGACCGGCAGTTCCAGCGGTCGCGCCATCCCCGCCAATTGCTCTGTCCAGTAGTGCAATTGACGCGCGGCGAGCGAGTCGGGATCACTGTCGTCACCCAGCAGCCTGCGCTGCCGGATGCTGTAGTCGGCGTACTGCACCGGCAGCGGTTCCCAGTCGGGAGCGTGCCCCTGCGCCCGCGCTCGGTAGGCGGCGGCGAAATCGGCCGCCAGGGGCGGCAGCGACGACCCGTCGCAGCAGATGTGGTGCAGCACGACCACCAGGACGTGCCGGTGATCGGTGGTGGCGAGCAGTGCGACGCGAATCGGCGGCCGGTGGCGCACATCGGTTCCGGTCGACACCAGCTCGCCGATCCGGTGGTGGAGTTCGTCGGCGGAGATGCGGCGCGGCGTCACATCCCATTCCGCGGCGACCTCCTCGGACGGCAGAATCACCTGTGTCCCTCGGCCGTTCACGGCCGGATACACGGTGCGCAGGGATTCGTGCCGTTCGATCACGTCGGCCAGCGCGGCGCGCAGGGCGGCGGTATCGAGTTGTCCGGACAGCCGCAGCACCAGCGGAATGTTGTATGCCGCCGATTCGGGCTCGATCTGATTGATCAGCCAGATCCGGGTCTGCGCGGGCGCGAGCGGAAGCGGGTCGACGCGCGGCTGTGGCCGCAGCGCGGGCCGTGCGGACCGGCGGGCGCCGTCGATATGGGCGGCGAGCTCGGCCGCGGTCGGCGTCTCGAACAGCTCGCGCACCGACACCTCACATCGGGTCAGTTCGGCGATCCGCACCGCGGCGCCGGTGGCGGTCAGCGAGTTACCGCCCAGCTCGAAGAAGTTGGCCAGCACACCCACCCGGGCGACGCCCAGGACCTCGGCGAAGACATCGGTGATGGTCTCCTCGACGGCCGTGCGCGGCGCCACGTAGGCCGCCGCCGAATCCGGTGCCGGTTCGGGCAGGGCGCGATAGTCCACCTTGCCGTTGACGGTCAGCGGCAGTGCGTCGAGGACGACGACGTGGGCCGGGACCATGTAGTCCGGCAGTATCGAGCGGACGTGGGTGCGCAACTCCTCGGCCGTGCAGTCCGCGCCGGTGGCCGGCACCACGTAGGCCATCAGCCGGGCCGCGTCGGTGCCGGGCAGATGGACGACGACGACCGCCGCCGACACCGAACCGTGGCTCAGTAGCGCGGCGCGGATCTCGTCGAGTTCGATCCGGAAGCCGCGCAGCTGCACCTGCCGATCGGCCCGGCCTCGATATTCCAACTCGCCGTGGATGTTTCGGCGCGCGACATCACCACTGCGATAGAGCCGCGAACCCGGCGCGCCGAACGGGTCGGCGACGAAGCGTCCCGCGGTCAGCCCCGGGCGGCCGATATAGCCGCGGGCGAGTCGCGTTCCGGCGACATAGATTTCACCCCAGGCACCCAGTGGCACCGGCCGCAGGCGTTCGTCCAGGACGTACACGCGCAAACCCGGCAGCGGCGGGCCGATGACGCTGGGGGCGCCCGGCACGGCGCGGTCGGGCGCCAGCGGAGTGTAGGTGACGAAGACCGTTGTTTCGGTGATGCCGTAGCTGTTGGCCAGCACCGGCAGGCCGGGATTGCCGGCGTACCAGTCGGACAGACTCGCGGGGTCCAGCGCTTCCCCCGAGAGGACGACGAGGCGCAGCGCGAGCTCACCGTCCGGTTGCCCGGCGTCGGCGTAGCGCTGTCGCGCGGCCGCGAACTGATGGAACGCCGACGGTGTCTGACTGAGAACACTCACCTTGTTCCGCGCGACGAGACGGACCATCTCGTCCGGTGAGCGCGTGACGGGACCGTCGACCACCACGATCCGGCCGCCGGTGACCAGCGCACCGAAGATCTCCCAGACCGAATAGTCGAATGCGAACGAATGGAACAGCGTCCACACGTCATCGGCGCCTACCCCGATCTCGGCCGTCGCGTCGGTCAGGTAGCCGGCGACCGCGCGATGAGTGACCGACACGCCCTTCGGCCGCCCCGTCGATCCCGAGGTGTAGATGACGTAGGCGACGTTGTCGGGACGCAGCGGACGGGTACGTTCCGCATCCGTGATCGGCTCGCCGCTCTCGGTGATGTCGTCGTCGAACAACACCACGCGGCGCGTTTCCGGCAGGCGGTCGCACATGCTCCGGTTCGTCACCAGTGCGACCGGTTCGGCGTCGCCGAGCACGTAGTCGAGCCGCTCGAGCGGATGCGCCCGGTCCAGCGGCAGGTAGCCGGCGCCGGACTTCACGACCGCCAGTGCGGCGACGATCAGATCGGCATCCCGTGGCAGGGCGATGGCCACCAGCGTTTCCGGCCCGGCTCCGAGTGCGATGAGTCTGCGCGCGAATCGGTTGGAGCGCTCGTCGAGTTGGCGATAGGTCAGGGTGGTCGTCCCGTCGTCGACGGCGACGGCGGATGCCGACGACGCGGCCTGCCGCGCGAGGAGGTCGACGAGCGTCGCCGACGTGGGCGCCCCGTCGTGGCCCGCGAGTTCGCCCAGCACTCGCCGCTGCTCGGCCGGATCGACCAGCGGAATGTCGATCAGCCGGGCATCGGCGGGCGAGTTCGTCATACGGTCGAGGAAGTCGGCGAAGCGGCCGGCGTGGGCGTCGAGTTCGTCCTGGCCGTACAGGTTGGCATTGCCGTGCAGTTCGACCGACAGCGGTGCGTCGGCGCCGGAGCGGTACATGTTGAGCTGCAGATCGTCCAGCGCGCCGGAGGTCAGTGCGCGGTAGCGCCCGATCGCCTCGCCGAGGCGGATCTCGGAATCGAAGAACAGGATGTTGACGATCGGGCCGAACGAGGTGGCCGCCGCGTCGACGGCGTCGGACTCGCGGCGAAGATCCTCGAACCGGTAGAGCTGATGCCGCATGGCCAGGACGAGTTCGGACACCGATTCGCCGATCAGTTCCGCCACCGTCGTCGCCGGGTCCGCGGTGAACCGGATCGGCACCATATTGGCCAGCATCGCGGCGGCATTGCGCAGTCGCCTGGTCACCCGCCCGGATACCGGAAGCGACAGGACGACCTCGTCGGTACCGGTCATGCGCGCGAGGAAGGCGGCGAACGCGGCCACCACCACCTGCGCCGCGGAGGCGTTCAGCTCGCCGGCGAACCGGTCGATCCGCTCGGTCAGCGGCGACGGCAACGTGCGCCCGGCGTAGCGGTCGTCCTCGCTCCACTTGGCGCAGCGCCCCGCCAAACTCGTGGCCGGCGGCAGGCCGGCCGCCTTGTCCAGCCAGTACGCCCGGTCGGTTTCGAAACGCCGACTCGTCCGATAGTCGTGCTCCGCGGTGATGATCTCGGTCAGCCGGGGTGCTGCCAGCGGCGTCGGCGAGCGGCCCTCGATCAGTGCGTTGTAGTGTTCGGCCGCGCGGTTGAGCAGGTTGAACGCGCCGTAGCCGTCGATCACGAGGTGATGAGCACGCGCGTACCACAGATACCGGTCCGCACCGACCCGGATGAGTTTCGTCGCGACGAGCCGGTCCCGGGCCATGTCGACGGCCTTGGTGCCGTAGTCGCGGCGCATCCAGTCCATCGCCGCCGCGTAGGGGTCGGCGGCCGCGGTCAGATCCAGCAGCGGCTCGTCGTAGACGAGGCCGCGGTCCACGTACTGATACGGACGACCGCCGACTTCGACCACCCGGACGACCATCGATTCGGTCTCGTGGCCGGCGTCGTTCATCGCCTTGCTGAAGGCGGCGTAGTCGATGTGCCCCTCGATCTCGACGTAGTGAGCAATGTTGACGTTCGGTCCGCCGGGCAGGTTGTCCGCCAGCCACATTCCGTATTGCGCTCTGGAAAGCGGAATCAGATCAGGATTTCGGTCTGACGGCATGGCTGAATCCGGACTCATCGTCTAACCCCTCCTCGAATTCCGAGACACGGAGCAGCGCACACCCACCTCTGTTTCCGTGCGCGGAATTCCCCGTTCCTGTAGCATTTGATTGCGAATGCAATTACATTTGCGATTCCCCGAACTGCCGGATTCCCGAGTAGACATTCGCCGAGTCGACACGGGCGTCCGTAACCCGTTTTTTACGCGCGATCCAGCGCACGGGACGTCACCCCGATCGGAAACGAGGAGAGGCCACCGTGCGATTGGAGACGTTATCGAGACCGCGTGCCTGCCCTGCGTAGCTGAGGACCCCCTCTCACCGAGCTTGGCGAGCACTGATGAGACAACTCATCGCCGTACCATGACGACGTGCCACCCGACCTCCGGGCGGCCCGAAAACCCCACTCGCACAAGGCATACGAAGGCCCTGTCGGATGGGTAGGAACTACGAGCGATTTGTCCGTATTAAAGTGGAAGGCGTTTTGTCGAGCGGGTCGATCCCCCCGCCACGCCACGGTTTCGGAAGCTTGTGTCGGCATTGTGTCCGACCCGGGGACGCTGCCCCGGCGAGCATTGTTTCACTCCTGCGCACGACGATGTCACGCGGAGTGACCTGTTACGGCCCACGCTGTGCGGAAAACCGTTGTACCACACCTTGTCGATACTACTGAACAGCGCCTTTGCTGTCCGGCACTCGCCGTGAATTCCGGCAGGCTCCGAGCATAACCTTCCGATACGACCGATTCCGCGAAGGACACCACGAGCCGCGAAACCGGAGATGTCATGCGCGTAATTCCGATTTACGGCCCGAGGAATAGCCGTTCGTTCGGCAAGCGGGTCTCCGGGAGACGCCCGTCGATCGTGCCGAGAACGAATTCGAGCGTGCACCAGCGCTTGCGCCGCCAGTCCCGGACGATGTTGTCCACCGCCGCGGCGGCGGTCCGGTAATCGAAGGCCGTGCCACCCAGCCAGATACGCACGTGCACATCGTTGTGCGCGGCGTCGCCTCCCCTGCCGGGCCTCAGCACGGCGCCGGGAGGGCCGAGGTCGCGCTGCCACCGCAGCGCCGCTGCCGATTCTCTGCGTTCATCTTCGTCCCCGAGCGGTAGTGCCGGCCTGACTTCGGTCCAGCCTTCCTTCCACTCGGGCGATCGACCACCGTAGAACTACGTACTTTTCCTACGCAGCGCGTTCCTACGTAGTCCTTACCCCTCCGCGGTCACCGCCTGGGCGCCGAATCCGGAACCCCAGCTCCGCAGCGCGCGGTCGAGGATATCGGTGAGTTCCTGATCGGGATGGTCGAGCCAATGTTCGTATCCGGCGATCGCGACACCGAGGGCACAGTGTCCCGCGACCTGAGCGAGCAGGTCACGAGTGCCGACACCCAGCCGGACCGCCACGAACTCGGCGACCACGTTGCGCCACTCCTGATAGCGCAGCGTCGAATGCGCCTGCAGCGCGGGCACTTTCAGGATCAGCTCCATGCGCTTGCGGTGCCAGGGCACCTGAGCCGGGTCGAAGCGGTTGAACTCGACCACCACACTGCGGACCGCGTCGGCGACCGGCTGTTCGAGCGGGCACCGGTCGAACAGATCGCGCATCGCCTGCAGCTGGTCGCTGAAATTGCCCCACACGACGTCGTTCTTCGATTCGAAGTAGCGGAAGAAGGTCCGCTTACTGACACCGACGGCGGCCGCGATGTCCTCGACGGTGGTGTCGTCGAACCCGCGCTGTTCGAACAATTCGAATGCGACTCGTTCCAACTCGTCCGCGCTGGTAGAGGGCTTGCGCCCCGCCCTGACGCGAGGCGTGACCGGTTTTTCCGCCGCCACCCCTTCCATTTTGTCACTCGGTGACATTATGCTGTGCCTCACACCCGTTACCCCGATCCCATCCCCTAGGAGCGGTCATGAACGAACCCATCACCAGCCAGACAGTAGTCCCCGCCGAGGACGCGCTCGTCGAAGACGACCTGCTCGTCGAGGATGTCTCGATCGATGGCATGTGCGGTGTCTACTGACGGCTTCGATCCGGCCGGCTCCTATCGGCTCGCGCCCTCGATCTCGCTGCGACCCGAGCCGTTCGGAGCGCTGGTCTACGACTTCACCACCCGGCGGCTGTCGTTTCTGAAGACCAAGCAGCTGGTGGCGGTCGTGCAGGGACTGGCCGATCACTCTTCCGCGGCCGCCGCCCTGGCGGCCGCGGGGGTCGCCGAGACCGAACGTCCCAGCTATGTGAAGGCGCTCGCCGGTCTGCTGCAGGCGGGCACCATAGTCCCGCGCCCCGCCGGTGCCGAAGAACAGGATCACCGATGAAACTGGTCGAACATTTCAAACACGGCCTCGACGCCCCGATCTGCCTGACCTGGGAACTCACCTACGCCTGCAACCTCGCGTGTGAGCACTGCCTGTCGTCGTCGGGCCGCCGCGACCCGCGCGAGCTGTCGACCGAGGAATGCAAGGCGTTCATCGACGACCTCGAACGCATGCAGGTCTTCTACGTCAACATCGGCGGCGGCGAACCCACCGTCCGCAGCGACTTCTGGGAACTGCTCGACTACGCGGTCGCCCATCATGTGGGAGTCAAGTTCTCCACCAACGGGATTCGGCTCACCCCCGAGCGGGCCCGGCAGCTGGCGGCCACCGACTACGTGGATGTGCAGATCTCCATCGACGGCGCCACCGCCGAGGTCAACGACGCGGTCCGCGGGCCCGGATCCTTCGACACCGCGATGCGGGCCATGGGCAACCTGGCCGACGCCGGGTTCGAGAACTTCAAGATCTCGGTCGTGATGACCCGCCACAACGTGGATCAGCTCGACGAGTTCAAGGCCATCGCCGACCGGTTCGGCGCCCAGCTGCGCATCACCCGGCTGCGCCCTTCCGGACGCGGCGCCGACGTATGGAACGAACTGCACCCGACCACCGGCCAGCAGTTGCAGATCTACGACTGGCTCGTCGCCCACGGCGAAGGCGTGCTCACCGGCGACTCGTTCTTCCACCTCAACGCCCTGGGCTCCACCCCGATCGCCGGACTGAACCTGTGCGGCGCGGGCCGCGTGGTGTGCCTGGTCGACCCCGTCGGCGACGTCTACGCCTGCCCGTTCGCCATCCACGACGAATTCCTCGCGGGCAACGTCCGCGACACCGGTGGATTCGAAAAGGTCTGGCGCACATCGGATCTGTTCGAGCGGCTGCGGCAACCACAGACCGGTGGCGCGTGCACGTCGTGTTCGGCCTACGACGCCTGCCAGGGCGGATGCATGGCCGCCAAATTCTTCACCGGACTGCCTTTGGACGGGCCCGACCCCGAATGCGTCAAGGGCAACGCCGAACTCGCCCTGGCCGGCGTCGGCGCGAAACCGCAGCCGGACAAGAACCACTCCCGTAGTGCGCCGCGGCGCACGGTCGCCCTCGGCATCCCCACGCGTAGCCGGACCACCGCGCCCGACCGGGCATGCGACACCAGCCCACTCGCCGGGCTCACCTGACCAACCGATCGCCGACCTCCGGGCACACACCGTCCGGGCGGCGAGACCACTTTCAGCACAAGGATTCTCATGGCAAGCACCCGTGACTGGTTCGAATCGGTCGCCGAGGCCCAGCGCCGCGCGAAGAAGCGCGTCCCCAAGGCCGTCTACCTGGCCCTGCTCGCCGGCTCCGAAGCCGGCGCCACCCTCGACGACAACGCCGCCGCCTTCACCGAACTCGGCCTGCGCCCGCACATCGCCGACCTGCCCGCCACCCGCGACCTGAGCACCACCGTTCTCGGACAAGGCATTTCGATGCCGGTGATCTGCTCCCCGACCGGCGTCCAGGCGGTCGACCCCGCGGGAGAGGTCGGCGTCGCACGCGGGGCCGCGATGTCGGGCACCGCGCTGGGCCTCTCGTCGTTCGGCTCCAAGCCGATCGAGGAGGTCATCGCCGCCAACGACAAGACCTTCTTTCAAATCTATTGGCTCGGAAGCAAAGACGACATGGTCGCCCGCCTCGACCGCGCTCGCGAAGCCGGCGCCAAAGGCATCATCGTCACACTCGACTGGGTATTCGCCACCGCCCGCGACTGGGGCAGCCCGCCACTGCCGGAGAAGATCGACCTGAAGACCGCGGTGCGATTCGCACCCCAGGTCGTCACCAAACCCGGCTGGCTGCTGCGCTTCGCCCGCTCCGGCAAACTCCCCGACCTCACCACCCCCAACCTCGTCCCGCGCGGGCAGCAGGGCCCGACCTTCTTCGGCGCCTACGGCGAATGGATGGGCACCCCACCGGTCACCTGGGACGACCTGGCCTGGTTGCGGCAGCAATGGGACGGCCCGTTCCTCATCAAGGGCATCGGCCGCCCCGACGACGCCAAACGCGCCGTCGACATCGGCGCCACCGCCATCTCCGTCTCCAACCACGGCGGCAACAACCTCGACACCACCCCGGCCGCGATCCGCATGCTGCCCAGCGTGGTTCGGGCCGTCGGCGGACAGGTCGAGATCCTGCTCGACGGCGGAATCCGGCGTGGCAGCGACGTCGTCAAGGCACTCGCCCTCGGCGCCGACGCGGTCATGATCGGCCGGCCCTACCTGTGGGGCATGGCCGCCGCCGGCGACCGCGGCGTCCACAACGTCCTCGAAGTCATCCGCCAAGGCATCGACTCCGCCCTGTACGGAATCGGCCACGCTTCCATCCACGACCTCACCCCCGACGACGTCATCGTCCCCGACGGCTTCACCCGGGGCATGTAGTGGCCCCCGCCCCGGTCGCCATCGTCACCGGCGCCGCCCGGGGCATCGGCGCCGCCACCGTGCACCGGCTCGCCGGCGCGGGCTGGCGCGTCGTGGCCGTCGACATCTGCCGCGACGATCCCGCTCTCGGCTACCCGCTCGGCACCCGCGACCAGCTCGCGGCGGTGGCCGCCGCGCACGCGGGGACGGTCGTCGATGTCGAAGCAGATGTGCGCGACGTCGAAAGCCTCGGCGGCGCAGTCGAAATCGCGCTGGACAGGTTCGGCCGGCTCGACGCGGCCGTCGCCGCCGCGGCCGTCATGACCGGCGGCCGGCCGTTGTGGGAAACCACCCACTCCGACTGGGAGCCCATGTTCGACATCGGCGTCCACGGCATCGCCAACCTCGCGAGGGTCGCCATCCCCGCGATGCTCGCTCGCCCCGAACCTCGCACCGGCCGCTTCATCGCCCTCGCCTCCGCCGCCGCCCATCACGGCATGTGGCATCTCTCCGGCTACAACGCGGCCAAACACGCCGTCGTCGGTCTGATCAAGGGACTCGCTCACGACCTGCGCGGCACCGGCATCACCGCCACCGCCGTCTCCCCTGGCTCCACCCGCACCGCCCTGCTCACCGAAACCGCCCGCATCTACCACCTCGACACCGTCGACGAGTTCACACGTCATCAGCTCATCGACCGAATCCTGGAACCCGACGAGGTCGCCGCCGCCATCGCCTGGCTGTGCACCCCCGAATCCGCCGCCGTCACCGGAACTGTGGTGCACGCCGACGGCGGATTCCTGGGATGACTGCCGAAGCGCTCGAGCGGCCGGATGTCACAACTCGGTGCCCCCAACCGTCCACCACACGTTCGGCGCCGGTGGTGTAGGTCGCGTCACTCTCGATTGCGCTGACGTAGCCTGTCGGTACTTCTGACCAATCGACCGGATTGGAGTGCGGTGACACATCCGCCAGTATTGGTACTCGGAGCTACGGGGGGACAAGGCGGCGCTGTTGCCGACGCATTGCTGTCGCGCGGGGTTGCGGTGCGCGCGATGGTGCGCGATCCGCGGAGCCGTGGGGCGCAGCGGCTCGGTGAGCGCGGCGCGGAACTCGTGAGCGGATCGCTGGACGACCGGGCCGCGCTCGCGGCGGCGATGGCGAATGTCGCGGGCGTGTTCGCCCTGACCACACCGTTCGAGACGGGTGTGGATGCGGAGGTCCGGCAGGGGCGGGCGATCATCGGGGCGGCCGGCGATACGGGGGTGCCGCATCTGGTGTTCAGTTCCGTGGCGTCGGCGGACCAGAACACGATGATTCCGCATTTCGAGAGCAAAGCGGTGATCGAGCAGGAACTCACGGCCAGTGGTCTGCCGGCGACCGTCGTCGCACCGACATATTTCTTCGACAACGCGCTCGGTGGCCGCCGGGAGCTTCTCGACGGCGTGCTGGAGCTCCCCATACCTTCCGATCGCCCGCTACAGCAGCTTGCGCGAGAAGATCTCGGGCAGTTCGTCGCTCATGTACTGCGCGAGCCGGACCGCTTTCTCGGCGAGCGCGTCGAACTGGCCGGCGACGCCCCCACACCCGCCGACATGGCCGCCGACATCGGTGACGCGCTGGGCCGGCCCGTCGTCCATCGGCAGACGTCGCTCGAGGCCATCGGCAATACGGATATGCACGCCATGTGGGCATTCCTCGACGCCGGCGGCTACCGCGTCGACATCGAGGCTCTGCATCGCGCGACGCCCGAGGTCGAGTGGACGTCGTTTCGTAGCTGGGCGCTACGGACCCTTCCCGCGGTAGCGGCGGAATCTCCTCGCAATCCGTGACTCGAATCGACATCGACAACGAAGGGACCATCGATATGTCGGAGACGAATTCCACCGCGTGGCCGCGGTTGCGGGTTGCGGAGTGGGCGCAGACGCGGGAGACCCTGCATATGTGGATGCAGATCGTGGGGAAGGTTCGGCTCGCGCATGCTCCGTTGTTGAATCACTGGTGGCAGGTCACGCTTTTCGTGAGCCCGCGGGGGCTGATGACGCCGGCGATTCCTTACGGTGATCGGCTGTTCGATATCGAATTCGACTTTCTCGCGGATCGGTTGGTGATCCGCGCCGACACCGGCGATATGCGCAGTGTGGCGCTCGCACCGAAAACTGTGGCGCAGTTCTACGCCGAAACCATGCAGGCGCTCGACGAGCTCGGGTTGCGGACGCGGATTCAGGGGCGGCCGAACGAGGTCGATCCGTCCATTCCGTTCGCAGAGGATACCCGGCACGCCTCCTACGATCCGGAGTCCGCGCGGACGTTCTGGCGCCAGCTCGTGCATGCGAATCGCGCGCTCGGCGAATTCCGGTCGGGATATGTCGGCAAGTCCAGTCCGGTGCATTTCTTCTGGGGCGCAATGGATCTCGCCTATACCCGATTTTCGGGGCGAACCGCGCCGGAACACGGCGGCGGTGCGCCGCACTGTGCCGATTGGGTCATGGTGGAGGGGTATTCCCACGAACTCAGCAGCTGCGGATTCTGGCCCGGCGGCGGCGAGGAAGGCGCGTTCTACGCCTACGCATATCCCGAACCCGAGGGCTACCGCGAGCGGCAGCTGCAGGTGCCGGGGGCGGGCTACGACGCCGCGCTGGGGGAATTCGTCCTTCCGTACGAGACCGTGCGGACGGCGGATGATCCGAACGCCGTGGTCGCGGCCTTTCTGCGCGAAACATATGCGGCCGCAGCCGAATTGGGCCGGTGGGATCGCGCCGAACTCGAATGCGATCCGCATCGGTGGGCCGAGAAGAAAGCGGCCGCGCCCTGGTCGCTGCGCTGACGGACGCGACACAGCGCCGCGGCCGGCTCGCACCGATGCGAGTCGGCCGCGGGGTCCGACGCGCTACACCCGCACGGCGAAGCGGAGCTTACGTCCCAGGGTGTGCGGTTGCGCCTGGGAGATGATCATCTCCTGGACCCGTTCCCGGCTGGTGCGGACGAACTCGACCGCCTCCTTCACCGCCACATCGATATCCATGACGGTCGGAATGTCGAGCACCTTCACGATCTGCTCGAGCCGCTGTTCAGGGGTGCCGCGCACTGTCACCACGGGCGCCCCCAGCTCGCTGATGGTGTGCAGCAGTTTGCTGTCGGAGATCGCACGGTAGCGCTCGTCCACCGGACGATGTCCGTCGGGATCCATCGGCACCTCCACCGGAAGGTGGAAGAAGATGTCGTAGCCCTTGCGGGCGCGCTGGCGCGCCATCTCGCCGTAGGCGTCCAGGTAGCGCCGGAAGAATGGGCGGCCCGGCAGGGTCACGGTGTTCTTGACGATCTTGTGGAAGCGGGTGGACCCCGGATTCGGGCCGGTGATCAGGCGGGTCGCACCGTAGACCCATTCGTTGAGCACCGATCCGTCGGCGATGAAACCGTGGCCCTGCGCCTCGAGCAACGTCTCGGCCTCGATGCGCAACTCCAGGCGGCGAAAGCCCAGCGCCATCAGTTCGGTGGTGCTCAGATCCTGGAAACGCATCCCGGGGAAGAATTCGGTCACCACCTCGCGCGCCGAGGAGGCGTCGACCCGCGGGATGCCGGTGAGCAGCGCCAGCGCGGTGGACGTGGTCGTCTTACCGGTGGAGTACGTGCCGGAGACGACGATGCGCCGATAGTTTGTTCCGGACATGGAAAGCCTTTCGAGAGAGGTTTTTTCGAGGTCAGGCCGGTAGCTGGTGGGCGAGGTCGTAGCGGATCGAGCAGCCGGCGAATTCCGACTCCCAATTCGAGATCCGCCATTTACCCCCGCCGAATCCCAGAACCATCGAGCGCGCCATCCGCGTGGTCGCCGAACCCGGCGTATACGGCGGCGGGGGCGCCTCCGCCCGCGCGGTCATCCGGCGCATCCACAACGTCTCACTGTCCTTGCGGGCGATATTGTCCAGCTCGTACAGCACGACCTGCGACAGTTGCGCCAGGATCACCGTGGCGTCGACCAAGGTGATCGAGGGCTGGTAGAAATCGGCGACTCCGGTGCCGGACGCGTCCGAATCCCCCAGCGAGAGAGCGAATTCCGCACTCGCGCTCGTCCCCTCGCCGTCGAGGCGGATATCCCGCAGGTACTGGCTGCGTCCGTAGACCGGACCGTGCGAGTAGCCGCCCACCGGCTCGGCCACCGTCCGCGCCGGACCCGGCGCCGGGTACCGGGGTGGGGTGGGCAGCGCGACGACGGCCTCCAATTCCATTGTGCTGCCGAATGATCCGGAAATGGTCAAGGTGTTCGCCGTACTGCCCGTGACGGCCGCCTCGATCGGGAACCGGTCGAGGTTCTCGGTGGCGACCGTGCCGCTGCTGAATTGCACGAACGGCATCCAGCACCGGCTGATGTCGGCATCGCTCAGACCGCACTCGCGCAGGATCACCGCCAGCAGCCGGTACCCGAAGATCGAACAGTCGATGCTGCTCAGGTGCGGGGTGAGCACCCGGGTGCTCTTCTGCGACCAGTCCAGCGGGTAGCGCACCCCGGCGACGGCGGTCAGTGCCGGCCCCGCCGGCCGCGGCTCGACGGTGATGTCGAAGATCTCGTGGCCGATGCGCTTGTAGCCTTCACCGAAGAATCGGCCGGTCCGATCTCCGAGCACCGCATCGATATCGGGATAGGCGATCTGTCCGGTACTCATGCCGCATCCGCCTCGTCCTCGGGGTCGTCGGCCGGACCGGCGGCGACGATGGCCACCGGTTCGCTCGCGGAGCTTTCGCCGAACCGCTCGACCACCCGGGCCGCGATGCCGCGCAACGACAGTCCGCGACTGAGCTCCAGCGCGGAGATCTTTACTTCCAGTGACTTCTCGGCACGAGCGCCGAATTCCATGGCCATGAGCGAATCCATTCCCACATTGGTGACCGGTTCGTCGATATCGACCGTCTCGACGGCGACGCCCAGCACCACTGCCAACTGCTCGGCGAGCTGGCGGGCCGCGAAATCGGCACGCTGCTCGGGCGGCAATGCCATCACCTCGCCGCGCAGACTGCCCTGCCCTTCACCGCCGACGCCGGCATCGGCCAGCAGCTGCCGGAAGCGCCGGGTCTCGACCGAGGGCCGGGCGCCGCTCGCCCACACACCCCAGTCGATATCGGCGACCGCGACCTGCGCGGTGTCCAGCGCCAGGCATTCCGCGAGCAACGCCGTCGCGCGATCCATATCGATCGGGCGAAAGCCCAGCATCTTGACGTACCCGACCAGCGCCTCACTGCCGTCGGCCATACCGCCACCGGCCATGAAGCCCCAGTTCACCGACAGCGCCGCGGCACCACGTCCACGCCGGCTCGCGGCCAGACCGTCGAGTGCGGCATTGGCCGCCGCATAGCCGACCTGCGGTGTGATGCAGCCCAGCGCGCTGATCGAGGAGTAGAGCACGAACATGTCGGGCTCGATCCCGGTCGCGGTGAGTGCGCGGTCGAGGTTGTAGGCGCCGCGCACCTTGGTGAACAAACCGCTCAGCGAGTCGCGCGTGATCTGCGGAATCGGCAGATTGTCCACGACACCGGCGGCGTGGAAGATGCCCCGCAGCGGCGCGGTGCTCCGAATCCGTTGCAGCAGTGCGACGGTCGCGGCGTAGTCGGCGATGTCCAGGCGTTCCTCGACCACCTCGATGCCAGCCTCGGTGAACGCCGCCACCTGGGCGACGGCCTGCGGCGTGACGGCGCCGTGCCGGCCCACCAGTACCAGCCGCCGTGCTCCCGAGCGGGCCAGCCAGCGAGCGGTGGCCAGACCGAATCCGCCGAATCCACCGGTGACCAGATAGACCCCGTCCGGGTCGATCACCGGATGCCCGAGTGGTGGCCGCACCGCGGGCTCCTGCTCCCGCATATCGATCACCACGCGACCCACATGCTGTGAGCGCGCGACACTTTCGAACGCGGCCGGCAACTCCGAGGCCGGATACGCCGTATAGGGCAGGTAGCGGTAGGTGCCGTCCTGCAGCCGCTGCTGCGCGATCCGCAGCGGCGCCCGCAGAATTTCCGGATCGTGGGCCAGCGCCCGGTCCATATCCACCGCGAAGAAGGTCAGGTTGCGGTCGAACGGGGCCAGGTCGATCACACCGCCGCCGTAGATGTCGGCCTTGCCGATATCGACGATCCGGCCGAATTCCGCTGCGACCCGGAAGTTCTGACGCAGAATCTCACCCGGCGCGGAGCTGTAGACCACATCGACGCCACGGCCACCGGTCAAGGCCGCGATTTCGTCGGAGAACCCCGCGGACCGCGAGTTCAGGACATCGTCGACGCCCAGCTGCCGCACCTGATCGCGTCGCGATTCCGTACTGGCGGTGCCGATGACGCGGGCGCCGATGTGCTGGGCGACCTGCACCGCGGCCATTCCCATGCCGCCGGCCGCACCGTGCACGAGCACGGTCTCACCGGGTTGCAGCCGCGCCAGCGTCCGCAGACCGAAATCCGCTGTCAGATAAGGCAATCCGGAACCACAGGTGAGCGGATCGTAGCTCTCGCCGGGATCGAGCCGATGCGGGAGCGAGGCGCCCGCGTCGACCGGCATCGTCACATAGCGGCGCAGGATGTCGCCCGCGCACACCATCATCCGGTCACCCACGGCAACCTCGTCGACATCCGCCCCGACCCGGGTCACCACACCCGAGCCCTCCATACCGACGGTCACGCCGAAGTACGTGTCGCCGAGTTCCTTCTCGGTCAGCACGCCCAGGACCTTCATCGCGTCCTTGTAGTTGAGACCGACGGCATCCATCCGCAGTTCGACCTCGCGCGGTCCGGGCGCGCGCCGCGGGGATTCGCGCAACGCGAGATCCGACAGCAGCCGCGAACGCGGAATCTCGGCCTCGAATCCGGCTTCCGGATCGGTGAGCGGCCGGGCAGTATCACGCTGCCGCAGATAATCGTCCAGATTCTGCGCGATCCGCACGGCCCAGGGGGTGCCCGCGCGCACCGCGATCTCGTCACCGATGTCGTCGGCGACAACCAGTGCGCGGCAGTCGTCCCAGCCCGCCCCGTCGAGGTCCAGCAGACGCCATCCGGCCGCCGGCTGCTCGTTGAGCAGCGCCCGTCGCGCCCCGACCAGCGCCCCGTGTTCGGGATGAGTGGCCGTGTCGGACGGCGTGCACAGGGCGTGCTCGGTGATCACCACGCACCGCAGATCGGTCGAATCGTCCTCGGCGAGCAGCGCTTCCACTACCGCCGCGATCCGCGCGAGGGCGTAGACGGTGCCGTCGGCGGGCGCATCACCGCAGGCCACCACGGCGACGTGCCGGGGACCGGTTGCCGAGGTGAGCGCCGCACGCAGCCGCTCCTCGTCGATCTCGTCCACATCGGCGAGCACCATACTCGTCGCCGCGTCCGCGCCGGCCAGGGCGGCAACCCGTTCGGCGGTATCGACGCCGATGCCGATGACGACCAATCCTGCTGTCGCCGAAGGCAACTCGCCGTAGTCGACCTCTTCCCACACCTGCTGGTAGAACACCCCACCCAGTTGATGGACCACATCGGGCCGCACCGACACCGGGCGGAACTCCACCCCGGTCATCCGCATCGACACCGCGCCGTCCTCGTCGAGGATGGCGATATCGGCGCGCAAGGGATCGGTGCCGCGCCGGGTGACGACCACCCGGGGCCGCTGCGGCAGCGGGGCCAGCAGGCGGACGCTGCCGATGGCTGCGGGGACGATCGCGCCCGCGTCGGGACCGCTGTCGGCGGCCAGCGCGGCGACGCACTGCAACGCCGCGTCCACCACCGCGGGATGAGCCAGGTGCGGGTGGTCCGGATTCGCGGGCGCATCGCCGGTGACGCTCGCCAGCACGGTATCGCCGCCGATGACCGCGGAGACGATGCGCTGGAACGCCGGGCCGTAGTCGAGACCGCGCGCGGCCAGGCCCGTGTACAGGTCGGCGCCGGCCACCACGGCCGCTCCCTCGGGCGCGCCGAACGGTTCGACCGCCGTGTCGAAATCGGTTTCGACGAGCCGTCCGACCGCGTTGCGGGTCCAGACCTCGGCCGAGGCCGGGCGGGAGTGGACGGCGAAACGCCGCGTGCTCTCCTCCACCGTGACGCGCAGGACGGGGACGTCGTGTTCGTCGATCACCAGCGGTGCGACGAATTCGATGTCCTCGAGCCCGATCCGGCTGCGGCCCGTCCGCTCGGCCGCCGCGCTGAGGGCCGCGTCGAGGTAGGCCGCGCCGGGCAGCACCACATGGCCGTCGACGACATGATCCGGAAGCCACGGCAGTCGCGACACCGACAGCTGCACTTCCCATTCCGATCCGGCGCCGGCCGTGGTCTCGCCCAGCAGCGCGGGGCTGTTCGCGGCGCCGAGTTTGTCGCGCGTCGTGATCGGCTCGTCGTGCCACAGCCGCTTGCGCTGCCACGGGTAGCTCGGCAGCGCGACATACGGCGACCGCGCCGCCTCCGGATGTCCGGGGACCCTGGTGCCGTCGAGGGAACCGGCGACATACAGGTCCGTCACCGCCTGCAGGATGTGGCGGCGGTCGTCGCGGTCGCGCGAGAGCGTGCTCACCGCCGCGCCGACCACACCGCGGTGGATCAGCAGCTCGCGGATATTGCCGCTGAGCACAGGATGCGGCCCGACCTCGACGAAGACCCGATGTCCGGCGTCGAGCAGGCTCGATATCGCGTCGGCGAAGCGTACGGGTTCGCGTACGTTGCGGCACCAGTAGGCCCCGGTCCACGCGGTGCCCTCGAGCGCGTCGGCGGTGACCGTCGAATAGCTGGGCACGGTGGCCGCTCCCGGGGTCAGCTCCGCCAGCGCGTCGGCCAGATCCGCCAGAATCGGATCCATCAGATGGCTGTGATAAGGCACCTCGACTCGCAGCATGCGCGCGAAAGTCCCTGTCGCCGAGAGCATATCGCGCAGCATCTCCAGATCGGCGCTGTCGCCGGCGAGAGTGACCGCGCTGGGGCTGTTCACCGCCGCGATCGAGATGCCGGGGCTGTCGGCCAGCAAGGTCCGGACGTCCGCCTCGGGCATGCCGACCGCGAGCATGCCCCCGGTTCCGGCGGTGGTGGCCTGCAATCGGGACCGGTGATAGCTGACCAGGACCGCGTCGCGCAGCGACAACGCGCCCGACACATACGCCGCGGCGACCTCTCCGACACTGTGACCGACGACCACGGCCGGACGCACGCCGTACTCGGCGAGCTCGGCGGTCAACGCCACCTGCAGCAGGAAGTTCGCCGGTTGCGCGACGGCGGTCTGCGCGACCTTCGAATCCTGCTCCCCGGCAAGCATTTCCGACAGAATCGACCAGCCCGCCACCGCGGTGAATTCCGCGTCGACCTCGCGGGCCACGCGGGCGAAGGTGGTGTCGGCGGTGAGCAGTTCGCGGCCCATCCCCCACCACTGCGGGCCCATACCGCTGTAGACGAACACCGGCTCGACCGAACCGTCGCCGACCGCGCGGGCGGGCGCCTTACCCGCACCGGATGCGAAGTCGTGCAGCTGAGTACGCAGATCCTCGGCATCGCGGTAGACGAATCCGGTGCGCAGCGAATGGTGCGCGCGCCGGGTCCACAGCGCCGCCGTCACCGAGTCGACGGTGTCGTCGCGCAGGGTTCGGGCCAGTTCCGCCGCGGTCTGGCGCACCGCGGCCTCGGAGCGGCCCGACAGCGGCGCGATCCGCGGTACATCGAGTCGTTCGGGGCTTGCGGCCGAAGCCGGCGCCTCGGTCAGAATCACGTGGGCGTTGGTGCCGCCGTAGCCGAATCCGTTGACCGCGACCGCACGCTGCCCGGGGGTGCCCGGCAGCGGCTCGCTGTCGAGCGGCACCCGCAGGCGCCATTCGTCGAACGCGATCTCCGGGTTGGGATTCGACAGCGAGAAGTGCGGCGCGACCGTGCCGTGGTGGAGGGTCAGCGCGGCCTTGATCAGGCTCGCCACCCCCGCCGCCGCTTCGGTGTGGCCGAAGTTGCTCTTCACCGATCCGACCGGCACCGCCGCGGTCCGCCCGTCGACGGCGCCGTAGACCTGACCGAGCGCCCTCATCTCGATCGGGTCGCCGACCGCGGTGCCGGTGCCGTGTGCCTCCAGATAGCCGATGTCGCGGGCCGCGATGCCGGACTCCTCACGGACCTGCGCGGCGAGTTGTTGCTGGGCAACGGGATTCGGCACCGGAATGGCCATAGTCCGGCCGTCCTGATTGACGCCGGTCGCGCGGATCACCGCGTAGATCCGGTCCTTGTCGCGTGCGGCGGCATCGACCGTCTTGAGCACCACCGCGCCGGCCCCTTCGGCCCGGCCGTAGCCGTCGGCGCCGGCCTCGAACGTCTTGCAGCGGCCGTCGACGGACAGGAACCGGCCCTTGCACATGGAGATGAAGGTTTCCGGCTGCAGCATCGCATTGGCGCCGCCGACGATCGCGGTCTCGCACTCTCCGGCGATAATCGCCCGCACCGCCAGATGAGTGGCCACCAGCGACGACGAGCACGCGGTGTCGACGGTCAGGCTCGGCCCGTGCAGATCCAGCAGATAGGAGATCCGGTTGGACAGCAGCGTGTGCGAGGCGCTCATCGCGGTGTGGTTGTTGATCGCCGACCGCACCAGCGGCCCGCTGCGCCCGAGCGCGTTGTCGAGGATGAAGCCGCCGACATAGACACCCACCCGGCCGCCGGACACCCGCCCGGCCATCCCGGCGTCGTCGAGCGCCTCCCAGGTGACCTCCAGCAGCAGCCGCTGCTGCGGATCGAGAATCGCGGCTTCGCGCTGGGCGATGCCGAAGAAGTCGGCGTCGAAGTCCCACAGCGGCTGGGTGAGGAAGCCGCCTCGGCGGGTGTACATCCGGCCCGGTGCGTCCGGATCCGGGTCGTAGTACTTATCGATGCTCCATCGGTCCGGCGGAACATCCACGATTCCGTCGCCGCGCCCGAGCAGGAAATCCCAATAACCTTTCGGATCGGAAATGCCACCGGGAAAACGGCAGCCGATACCTACTATCGCAATGTCGACCATTGTCACTCCTGGCTGTGAACAGTGCCCGAATTCGTCGGGACGAACCGCGGCGTTGTCCAAATTCCGGACACCTGTACCGGATGCGTGCAGCTTATGGTGTGCGATTCGGAGCGGTCAACGAATTCCGAGCGCACACAAATGCGCGAGGCGCCGGTGCGTACCGGCGCCTCGCGCATTTTTCTGTCGGTCAATTCTGTACGGGAACGGGATCCGGCCCCGGCCGGGCCCGGGAATCCGGATCCGGCCCGCCCTCGAGTCCGGCCGGCAACCGCCGCAGCCATGTCGGCCCCCACCAGTTGGCCGCGCCCAGCAGGCGCATCAGGGCCGGAACGAGGATGCCGCGGATCAGGGTGGCATCGCTGAGCACCGCGAGCGCCAGTCCCAGGCCGAACAGCTGAATGAAGGAAACCAGCGAGGTCACCATCCCCGCGAAGGCGATCGTCATGAGTAGTGCGGCGGCGGTGAAAATGCGCGCCGTGCGGGCCACGCCGATCGCGACCGACCGGGTGTTGTCTCCGGTCACAATCCATTCCTCACGAATTCGGGAGAGCAGGAATACTTCGTAATCCATCGAAACGCCGAAGGCCAGACAGAACATGAGAATGGGCATGGTCGGAACCAGAAATCCGGTAGGCGTGAAACCGAATATTGCCGACAGATGACCTTCCTGAAAAATCCACACCATCGCGCCGAATGTCGCCGACAGCGACAGGGTATTCAGCAGCAACGCCTTGACCGGAAGCCACACGCTGCCGGTGAAAGCCAGGAGTACGAGCAGGGTCGACACGGCGATCAGGCCCAGCGCGAGCGGCAACCGAGAGGTCAACGCGTGCACCGAATCCGCGTTCTCGGCCGCGGCGCCGCCGTAGAGTGCCGGGCTCGGCGGGGGCACGTCACGAATCCGGTGCAACAGATCGTTGCCCGCCGGCGACGACGGGTCGGCCTCGGTGCCGACGCGCAGATAGGTTCCGGCCGGCGTGCTCATCCCGTCCGGCACCGCCGCGACCCGAGTTCCTTCGGCGAACACTCCCGAGGCGGACAACACCGAGGTCACGCCCTCGACCCGGGAGAGATTGGCGGCATAGTGCTCCAGCTCGGACGAGACGAGGCCGTCGCCGGGCAGCGCCACGGTCACCGCCGCCATCGCATTCTCATGGAAGTCGCCGCGCAACGCGTCACCGACCTCGTGACTGGACGCACCGTGCAGGACGCGGTCGTCGGCGGAGCCGAATCGCATCGAGAGGGCCGGCGTGCCCAGGACCAGCAACAGCGCCACCACCGCGACCGCGGACAGCACCGGCCGGCGCATCACCGCCCGCACCACCCGATACCAGCGGGTGTCGGCCGGCTGCGCGGGCACTCCGCTCGGTGCCGGTCGGCGAGCCCAGCGCCGCAACGGAACTCGCAGATCGAACCGGTGCAGGTGCGGCGCGGTCACCGCCAGCGCGGCCGGTACCAGCAGCAGGGTCGTGACCACTGCGGCGGCCAGTACCGAGAGCCCCGCGAAGGCCAGCGACCGGAGGAAATACAGCGGGAACACCAGCAGCGTGCACAGCGAAAGCCCCACGACCGCACCGGAGAACAGCACCGTGCGCCCCGCGGTCCGCGCGGTGCGCACGACCGCCGCACCGGTGTCGAGACCTGCCGCGCGTTCCTCGCGGAATCTGCTCACGAGGAACAGGCTCGAATCGATCGCCACGGCGAAACCGAGAGCGCTCATCATGTTCAGCGCGAAGATCGACACGTCGCCGAACTCGGCGAGGATGCGCAACAGCGGCAGCGTGACCGCGATGGTGAACAGACCCACCGCCAGGGGTATCGCGGCGGCGATCACACTGCCGAAAACGATGATCAGCGCCAGCCCGGTCAACGGGACCGCGATCGCCTCGGTGACGATCAGATCCTTCACCACCTGCTCACTCATCTGATTCAACGCCACGGCCTGACCGCCCGCGAGTACGGTGACACCGTCGTAGTCACCGCCGATCCGATCGACGAGCGCGCCCGCGCGCTGCGGTGCGGTGGTGTCGTCCCCCGCGACGTGCGCGAGCACCAGCGCCTCCCGGCCGTCTCCGCTGCGCAGCGCCGAGCGCAGATCCGGCGCCAGCTGCCAGTAGGACTGCACGGCGTCGACATGGTGGTCGGCGTGCAACTGCGCGACCACGCGTTCACCGGCCGTCCGTGCCGCTGTGGACTCGACTCCCCCGGGGGCGCGCACCAGCAGAACCACATTCGGCGCGGCCGAGGGGAATTCGTCGCCCAGGAAGGACGACACGCGTGCCGATTCGGTATCGGGCGGCGAGAACCCGCCCGTCTTCAGATGCGTCGGCGCGGTGGCGCCGAAGGCGATGCTGACGATGCCCACCAGCAGACATGCCGCGAGGACCGCGCGGGCGTGTCGGGTGGCGAAAGCGGCGACGGTGGACAGCATGTGCCGAACCTCTCGGGAGTGCGACGAAACGGATGCGGGGCGTTCAGATGGCGGTGTCGGAGGACTGGATCCGGTCCGCGAACGCACGCCACTCCCGCGCGTTGCGGCTGGCCAGCTCCGCGACGGTCGCGGCCAGATGCGGCGGCACCGCTTCGGCCACCCGCGGCCACATCTTGCGGTTCATGGAATGGGAATGCAACCAGCGCAACAGATCTCGTCCCTGCTGACTCGCCCGCATGGCCGGGTCGCGGGTAAGTTTCTGCAGCAGTAGGGCATTGGTATCGGGCCCTTCGGTGGTATCGCCGTCCGAGCACAGACGCTCGCGCATCTTCTTCCGGATGGCGTGCGCGGTGCTGACCGACACATCGGCGGCCGCCGCCAGTGCGCGCAGCGGCATATCCGGTGAGGCCGTGAGCAATTCGATCACCTGCTGGCGCCGACGGGAGGAATCCAGCGGCCGGGAACGGCCGTCGGCGCCGATCCGGATGTTCGACTGCGGAATTTCCCCGGTCGAACGCAATCTGATGCGCGCCACCGTCTTCGACGACAATCCGGTACTGGTGGCGATGGTACGATCGGACAATTCGGGCATCGATTCCAGGATGCGCTCCGCGGCCGCCTTCCGGTCGGGCAGCGTCAGCGGAAGCCCGTGCACCACATTGGATTCGACGCCGCGCAGGAATGCCTCCGCGGCGCTGCCGTCGAAGAACAACACCTCGATATGGGTCATGCCCTTCATCCGCGCCGCATGCACGCGGTGCATCCCGTCGATCACCCGCATGGTCGCGCGGTGGACCAGGATCGGCGGCCACTGCGACTCGCTTTCGGCCAGCCGCACGATGTGGCGGCGATCCTCCCCGGTGGAACGCGGCGAATCCGCCGGCAGCAGCCGCTGCAGTTCGACTCGATAACACGCATCGGATGTCAGCGGCACCACTGCGCCGACGTTCGCTTTACGCTGAGCGGACATTCCAGCCCCCAAAAGAAGTTCGTCCGGAACGGGACCGGTCACCGATGACCGCAACCGGCCGTTCGAAACCCGGTGCCGGGCCGACCGATCGGTCACAGCGTAGGCGCGCCGGATGATCACGACTAGACTTTCCGAACAGAACGCTCCAGGAGTGCCCTCGCCATGACAGTCGTCGCCGAATCCGGCCGCGCCACCCTGCTCACCGCCGGCATGGTCGTAGCCGAACGCGAAGGACTACAGCGCCTTTCGATCAATGCCGTGGTCGAAGAGGCGGGCATGGCCAAGGGCACCTTCTATCGGCATTTCCCCAACCGCCACACCTACCTGGTGGCGCTGTATCGCCAGTTCTTCACGCTCATCAGCGCGCGAGTGGCGGAGGCGATCAGGGGGATGGCGCCGGGTCCGGACCGGCTCGCGGTCAGCGTCGACGCCTTCCTCGACGCCTGCCTGCACAGCTGCGGCACCGAGGCCTTCATGCTGCAAGCCCAGTCGGATCCCGGCCTGCGTACCGAGATCGCCCAGCGGCGCGAGGGTTTCCTCGCCGCCAGCCGACCCGATATGGTCGCGGTCGGCTGGTCCGATCCGGATGCCGCGTCGATGTTGAAGGTCGCGATGGTGCGCGAGATCTGCATCGCCGAACTCGACACCCGCGCCCCGCGCGCCGACCTGCGCGCCGCGGCGAAGGCGATGCTCGCCGGTCGCCCGCCGCGCTGACCCGGCGGCTACGGTGTGATGCCGTCGAACTGCATCACCCAATACGGATTGTTCGTGGTGGTGTTCCATTGCGAGACATACAGAGTGATGTCCGTGAGTGAGCTCGATCGCGGGTGGATGTAGCCGCCGTAGAGTTGCGGGAAGGTACGAACCCAGAACTGCCACCACGGTGCGGAGGCGACGATCTGCCGTTTCGGCGACGTCCAGACGCGATCGATGGCCGGTGCGGTGCGGGTCGAGATGCAGGCGCCGGCGACGTCGAAGTAGGACATCACCCACGTCCCGGCGATGTTCTTCACACTCACCTCGCCGATCGGGCCCATACCGCCGAACAGCGGCGTGGGAGTGGGATTGCCCCACTGCCAGGCCGAACCGTTGTAGCCCCAGTATTCGTAATCGGCGCGGACGGCGATCTGCTGCCACGGCACGCGCATCAGGATCGGGCCGTTGCGATTGTGGCTGCGGCCCCACTCCTTGGAGACGATGTACAGATAGCCGTCGCCGTTGTTGTTCCCGATGCCGGCGAAGGACTGCATCATGAACGGACTCCAGCCGGCGTAGCCGTCATTGCCGTCGTTGGGCCAGACGGCCGCGTAATCGGTCCAGGTCGCGCCGTCGTCGTCGGAGTAGGCCAGGCCGCAGAACAGCGCGCCGTATCGATCGTCGGGGATGCTCCAGTCGTGAACACTGGTGTAGGTCAGCCACGTCCGCCCGTTCGGATCGACGAACGCGTCGTTGGGAATGCGGCTGACCTCCACCCCGTAGCCGTTGTCGGCGTTGTGGGCGTAGGTGAGCGCCTGGCGCGCCTGCGCGCCACCGGGGGTCGCGGAAAAGGTGGTGGTGGCGTCCGGGAGGTTCGAACTGAACAGCAACACCGGCGAGCCGAGCCAGGTGCCGGACCCCTGACTGTCGCCGGTGAACGTGTCGCCGAAGACGAATCCCGACGCGCGCGGCGCGAAATGATCTCGGTCGTACGGGATTCCGAGATCGGTGCCACCTACACCGAATTGTCTGGCCGTACTTCCGGCGTACCCGGTGAGCGGAGTCCCCCAGTGCGTCGCCATCGCCGGCTCATGCCGGGGCGGCGAGCACGAACCGGGTCCATGCCGCGGCTCGGTTGGCGTTCTCGGTACACACCTGCCCGGTGGTCAGGTCGATGGCATAGACACAGCCGTCGGGGACCCCGCCGTTGAAGGTGGCGAACCAGGCCGTCGGCCCGGCCTGCGGTCCGGTACAGGATGCGACGTCGGCGAAAGCTCCTTCCGGGAACGCGATCTCGGCGGCCGTGGCGGTGGTGAGGGCGGCGAGGGTGCCGCCCGCGGCGGCCGCTGTCGCCGCCGCCCGGACCTGGGGCACACAGTCGGTGATCACGAAGAAGCGGCCGTTCGTACTGGCGATTGTCGGCATGCGAATACTCCGTCGGGGGCTTTACGGATGGGGAGGCTGGAAGCCGGGGATGTCGAGTTTCTGCCCGATGGCCGCGATGGCGTCGACCAGGGACCAGCCGCCCAGTTGCGGCCAGCCGGTGCCCTGCAGGCCGCGCATCTGGATCCACTCGTCGCGGATGCGTCCGTCGGAGTCACGCGGCAGCGGCACCTGGGTGGGACCCGGCGGCGCCGCGAAGCCCGGCAGGCCGAGGGTCTGCCCCACGCTGGCGACACCGTCGACGAGCGTATGGCCGGCCAGTTGCGGCCAGCCGTTGCCGCCGATCCCCATGAACTGAATCCACATGTCGGTCACCGGATCCGGTGCCACCGTGCCGACGCCGACCTGATTGGCGAAATCCTCCGGGGAGAAGCCGTCGGCGGAGTTCATATCGCAGTTGCCGAAGGGCGGGGCGCCCTCGGGCAGGCCGCCGCCGTAGCCCTGACCGTCGGTGTACTGGTGCGCGATCTGGCCGGGCAGGTTCGGATTGCTGCCGTAACCCGCGCCGATCATGTTGAGGCCGTCCGGGCGCACCGGCCACATGCTGTCGAAATCCGGGCGGTTGGCGTAGCCGATGACCCGGCGGGTCGAGCCCAGCCAATCGGCCAGCCGCCAATAGGCGCGGTTGATTCCGTCCGACTGATCCCCGCCGGGATTGCCGCCCGACTCCACATCGATCATCGCGATCATCTTCGGATGCGGGCCACCCGCCTGACCGACCATGCCCCGGTGGGTGTCGACGGTATCGAGCCAGTTCGGCCGCCAATAGAAGTAGACGATGAAGCAGGCGATGCGTCCGGAATCGGCGGCCCGGGCCGCCCAGGCATAGTTCTGATAGAAGTTGTGGTCCTGGTAGGTCCCGTCGTTGGAACGGAACGAGAAGAGCTGATACGGGTAAGAGTCGTCGACCGGCACTTGGAACTCGGACACGTCGGCGAAAAGGGAATCGACCATATTCCCCTCCAAGAGTCGACCGGTCCTCGGCAGGACCGGGTTTCGAGTGGGTGGCTATCTCATTGTCCGAGGCTACGCCTGTCCCGTCATCGATAGTGCGGTTCTCGTGACCGCGTCGTAATCGGCGGTCTCCCAACGAAACCCGTCGAAGATCGAATTACCGCCCCTCGGCGCCCGGTACGAGGGCGCGCACCCGCAGCTGGTGTGCAGTCATTTGTCCGTTACCGCACGCCGTCGCCGCATGGTCGAGATACAGCGATGCGGTGTTGTCGGGCGGGTAGATTCGCAGCCCCGGCACGTCGACGGGCCCGCACTGCTCGGCCGGAATGTTGTGCACGTCGACCGCGAACACCAGCGCCGACGCCTGGCCGCCGGGCGCCAGCGAGACCGGACCGGACGCGGTTCCCTCGCGGGCGGCCGGAGTGCCGACGGGTGCGCTGTCGGGGCCGGTGGCGTAGGAGACGCCCGGGAAACCTTCGAGGACACACGGGCCGGACCCGTTGTTGGTGAACACGACCGGAAACGCGACAGTTCCGGCAGCGGCGTTCGCGGGCCCGAGCGCGGCCGCGAGATCGGATGTCCGGCATTGTGCCGCAACGGCATTCGCGGCGCGGGTGGGCGGGGTACCATCGTCGGAAGGTACCGAACCCACGTGTAAGGCCGGGGCCGCGCTCGTATTCGGAGTGTCCGGCGCCGACTGGTCCGACCCGCAGCCGGCGACGATCACAGCCACGGCCGCGGTGAGCGACCACCATGCCATCCGCCTTCTTTTCACAACACCCGACCGTACTCGGTTCGGGGCCGACCGTGGAAGATCCGTCGAAGTTCGTCGCGGGCAAGGAGAACCCGATGATCGACATCATCACGTTGCGAGGAACCGGAGAGCCCCGGAACGCGGACGGCAGCCCCGCGGGCATGCTGGCCGCGGTCACCGATCTGCTCTCGACCGACAGCTTCAGCTTCTTCGAACCCGACTGGCCCGCCTCGGTCGGGCCCGATCCGAATCTGTGGGGGCCGTCGCTGGACACCTCGGTCCGGCTGGGTATCGCCGCGGGGGTCGAGGCGATTCAGCAGTCGCCGAATGTCTGTGCGCTGCTGAGCTATTCGCTCGGCGGCATCTGCGCGAGCCGGATACTCGAAGGGGTGGCCACGGGTGAGTACACCAACACCGACGGCAGCCCGCTCGAGATCGCCTTCGCCGTCTTCATCGCCAACCCCCTGCGCAAGGCCGGCGATTCGGTGAACAACCTGTGCCCGCCCACGACCTACGGCTTGCACGGTCAGCACGGCACCTGGCCCGCGGCGGTCGCCACCCGGGAGTACGCGAACTCGGGCGACATCATCACCGCGTCTCCGGCCGACTCGCCGCTTCGCGTCATCGACGTGGGCATCTCGCCGTTCTCGTTCGTCGAGGGCGCGCGTTTCGGCAACGCGAGCTATCTCATCTTCGCGCAGCTGCTGGAGTTCCTGATGTCGAATCCGGTGGCCAACCTGCAACGATTCGCCACCGCCGTCAACGGCGTGATCGGTTATCTCACTCCGTATCCCGACGGCCAGCACGTGTTGTATCCGGCACACGACATGCCGGGCACCGATGTGACCTGGACGACCGCGGCGGCCAACTACATCACGGAGAACTTCGCGTAGGGCCGATCACCGCGCCGGCGCGCCGGACCGGCGGGCACACGTGCGTGGATGTCGGCCGGAGGCAGGGGAACCGACCAGACGAGGCGAGCACCCCGCTCGACAGCGCAGTGCCCGCCCAGCAGTCGCGCCCGTGCGCTCGAGCCGAGCAGCGGCGGCAGGAGGATTCCGACCGGACCGGTGGCTTCGACGACCACCGTCACCGTCGTCGTGACCGACACCATGACGACGACGGTGTCGGCGCCGGGTTGGGCGACGAGGTGCCGCACGGCCTCGTCGATCACCGCTTCGGCGTGCAGGATCAGATAATCCGGGACCGCGCGCACCGGGCCGGTGACCGCGGTGACGATGCGGAGCAGGGTGTGACCGGCGTGGCGGCGCATCACCTCGTCGATGCGCATCAACAGTCCGGGAACGCCGGCAGCACGGGGGGCGGTGGTGACCGCTGGAGTCTCAGCCATCGATCGGCCCGACCTCTCTCGCCGAGAAAACGAACCGACCCTGCGGTCTAGAATCGGCACGCCCTACCGATCATGGCCGCAGGTCCGGACATTCGGGTACGGAACCGGCAAATTCGGTGCCGGCGCGCAGGTCACGCCACGGCGCGCAGATGCCGGGGGCGCGTGGGTTCGGCGAGCGCCTGGTCGCGCAGACCGCTGAGGACGCGGCTGAGGATCCGCGAGACCTGCATCTGCGAGATACCGTGCAGCGCAGCGATCTCGGACTGGGTCTTGTTCTCGTAGAAGCGCTGGATCAAGATCTTGCGCTCCTGCTCGGGCAACGCCTCGATCAGCGGTTTCACCGTGATGGCATCCTCGGTGAACTCGTAGCGCGGTTCGTCGACCGCCAGCCGGGCGCCCAGCGGCGTGGGGCTGTCGCTCTCGGCGGACTGGGTTTCGTCGAGCGAGTCGCACAGATAGCTGTTGGCCGCGACGGTGGCCTGCACGACCTCCTCGACCGGGACGTCGAGGGCGCGGGCGAGTTCATGGCTGCTGGGCTCGCGGCCGAGTTGCTGTGACAGCACCAGGCTGTGCTGGGAGATGCGGGCGCGCAGTTCCTTCATCCGGCGCGGCACCTTCACCGCCCACCCGCTGTCGCGGAAGTAACGCCGCACCTCCCCCATGATCGTCGGCACGGCGAAGCCCAGGAACGGTGCGCCCCGGGAAACGTCGTAACGGTCCACCGACAGCACCAGTGCGAGATTGGCGACCTGTTGCAGGTCCTCCCGCGACTGGCCGCGGCCCTCGTACCGGCGGGCGATATGGGCGGCCAGCGGCATGCAGTCGGCGATGATCTGCTCCCGCAGCCGGGCCCGGCGCGGGTCGGCGGCATCGAGTTCGGCCAGCGCACGGAAGGAATCTTCGATTCCGTCATAGGAATTGCGGCCACCGTCGTCGCGAGCGGTCGCGGAACGGGGCGAGGCAGCAGTGGTATCGGTGCTCATGATCGTCTCCGCAGCTTCCGTATGAACCATGCCGCCCTGGGTATCCGCGGCTCGGACGCTCAAACAAGATTTTTCGGTCGAATCCGTCCGAACGACGGCGGCGCCATCCCCGCCGCGTGTGCTGTACTTGCCGGGTGAGCGAGTCTGGTGAGCCGGCCGACGTGGTCGACGCGGTGGTCGAAAAAACTCTCCTCGGTGGTCCCCGCCGCTACACCCGCGCTCAGGTCGCCGAGCTGTCCGGGGTCTCGGTCGACAGCGCCCGCAAACTGTGGATCGCCTTGGGCTTTCCGGCGGCGGCCAGTGACGACGAGGAGGCGTTCACCGAGGCCGACGTCGCGGCGGTACGCACCTTCTGCGCGTTGGGCCCGGCCTCGAATGTCAACGAGCAGAACCAGATTGCCGCGGCCCGTACCCTCGGGCAGTCCATGGCGCGGCTGGCCGAATGGCAGGCGGACCTGATCACCCGCGAACTCGGCGCCGGCACCGATGCCGAGGCCACCACCCACGCCATCGAGGTGCTCACCGACCTGCAGCAGTACGCCTGGCGGCGCCATCTGGCCGCGGCGCTGAGCCGGTCGCTCGAATCCGACGGCGCCGCACGGCAATTGCTCGTCGGCTTCGCCGATATGGCCGGCTACACCCGGCTCTCGCGCCACCTCGACCCCGACGAGCTGACCGATCTGCTGGAAGCGTTCGAAACCGCCACCACCGAGGCGATCACCGCCCACGGCGGCTGGGTGATCAAGAACGTCGGCGACGAGGTGATGTTCGCCGTCGACGATCCGCACCGGGGCGCGCGCATCGCGCTGGCCCTGCATGTGGCGATCGGCCGGGCGGCACAGAAGATTTCGGAGATGCCCCAGATCCGGGTGGGCCTGGCCTACGGTCCCGTGCTGACCCGCTTCGGCGATCTCTACGGCACGGTGGTCAACACCGCCGCACGGCTGACCGGTGTCGCCCGTCCCGGCACGGTGCTCGTGGACGACGGCGCGGCCGCGGCCCTGGCCGGCGACACCGAATTCTCCCTCCGTCACCTACGCAGCGTGCGCGTGAAGGGATTCTCCCGCCTGCGTTCCCATGTGCTCCGGGAGCGTCAGCGCAAACAGCGCTGACGATCATGCCGCGGCGGCTATGTCGTCGCCGCGGCCGCCGACGCGATCACATCGGCCACCACGGCCGGCTGGGAGACGAGCGCGACGTGTGACGCCTGTACCTCGCTGGTGTGCGCGCCGATCCGGCCCGCCATCCACCGTTGCGCGGCGGGCGGGATCACGGTGTCGTTCGCCGAGACCAGATACCAGCTGGGCGTGTTCGACCACGCGGGCGATCCGGACGGCTCGACATTCGCCGCCACCGCGAGCGATTTCTGGTGGGCGAGCATGGTCGCGGCCGTGGCGTCGCTGACATCGGGGGCGAACACCTGATGGAACGAGGCGTCGGCGATGTAGGCGTCGAGGTTGCGGCCGAGGGCGTTGCTCGAATCGTCGACGACCTTCATCTGCAGTGCGGGCGGCAGTAGTTGGCTACCGGGGAAACGGATCGGATCGAGCGCCAGGGCCACCGGCTCGCCCTGCGCCGGCGCGAATGCCGCCACGAACACCAGCGCCTTCACGTTCGGATTGTGGATGTTCGTGATCACCGCGCCGCCGTAGGAATGGCCGACCAGGACCACCGGACCGGAGATTCCGGCGACGGTCTTCTCGACCGCCGCGGCGTCGTAGGCCGGTCCGCGCAGCGGATTCTCGGGCACCACCACCTGGTATCCCCGCCCGCGCAAATCGCCGGCGACGGCGTCCCAACTGGTGGTGTCGGCGAACGCGCCGTGAACCAGCACGATCGTCGGCATTGTCTGAGCGTTCACGGGTCCGAATGCCGCCACGACGAAACCGGCGATCAGCGCGAACACGATCGAAACGGCTTTCGCGAAACGGGTGATCCTCATGGCTGTCCCTTCATCGCTGCGCCGGCGGGCATACGCGCACGGCCGGCAACCAATGGGCAAAGGCGACCTGGCAGCGACGATAGCGCTCTCGGGAGTAGACCGGCAGCCGATCCGGAAGATCCGTTCACCCGGCCCGGAAGCGGAGTCGACGGGAAACAGCAGGGCTTGTTTGGCCGCGGTACGACCGGGTATCTCGGGCGTCGGCGCCGGGAAGCCGGTGACCGGCCACCAGTTTTCCCCACCCGCGACCGGAATGAGTTTGCGCATGACCGTGACCTGGACACCCGCCGTTGTTCCCGCCGAGCACCGGGCCCACCCGGATCCGCACCTCATGCCGGTCGACGACAAGCTGCCGGGCTGGCAGCGGGGGCAGGTCACGTGGTTCAACGCCGAGAAAGGGTTCGGCTACCTCACCAGCGCCTCCGGGGACGCGGTCTTCGTCGACTACCGCACGATCGACATGCCCGGCTACAAAACTCTCAGCCCCGGGCAGACGGTGGTCTTCACCGTGACCCACACCAGCGGCGGGCCCGAGGCCACACAGGTCCTCCCGTACCCGCACGCCGGCGACGAATCCTGACTGCGGAGGCGAATACCTCGGCCGTGACGGGGTACCGGCCAGATGTCGGCTGCCGCCGATCCGACCCGACCGTCACGACGAAAGCAGAGATGTGAAAGCCGAACGCCTGGTCGAGGAATCGTTCGAGCTGGTCGCCCGCATCCGGCGTGCCCGCGTCTTCCATCCGCGCGGCCTCTGGTTCAGCGGGCGCCTGCACTCCGCGCCGGCCTTCGAGAGGTATTTCGGGGACGGAGAACGCGACGTCGAGGTTCGCCTGTCCAAGGCCCTCGGCATGCCGGGACGGCTGCCCGACGCCGTGGGAATCGGACTGCGCGTGCAGACCCCCGGCGGGCGCTGGGACCTCGCGCTGGCATCGACACCCACCGGCACGCTGACCCGATTTTTCGCGATACCTGTCCCGTCGTGGCGCCACGCGACCTACGGGACGCTCATGGCCTATCGGTTCGACGGCGGCGCACCCCAGTGGATATTCGCCCGGCCGGACGCCGATCAACCTGCGGACGCCTCCCTGGCGACGCTGCGCGAATACACGACCACTCACGGCCTCGGTTTCACACTGACCGCCGGGCGACTGCACGGACCCGAGGAACCGTTCGCGAATCTGCGGCTCACCGCCGAAACCGTCGCCCCACCGCCCGAGGACGCCGTCGACCCGACCCTGTACCACCCGCCCGGCGTCGCGCTGGCCCCGGGGTTCGTCACTCGCATCCGGCGCAGCGCCTACCGGGGCAGCCGCGAAGGACGCGGCGCCGAACAACCGTAGCAGCCGGTCGAAACCACTGCGGCGCTGAGGATTTACGGCGCTGAGGATTTCGCCCTTCCGTCAGGCGGCCGGCCGGGGCGGGTCGGCCGACAGGCCCATGATGTCGTTCCACCACGAATCGAGGGGGCTGGGGTCCGGCCAGCTCACCGCGGCCGGTTGTTCGGCCGGCATCGAGGCCACGGCTTCATCGTCGACGAACACGGAATCTCTGTTACTCGGCATGCGGCTCACTCCTCGTTCCCCCAAGATCACTGCTGACTACCGAAAACCCCGATCCCGGCCTGCCAAACCACTTTTTCGTCACACGCCCCGGACCGTAGGGTTGCCGACACAGGCCAGTGAACTCTTCTCCGCCCAGCAAGGAGTGGAATTGCCGATTTTCACCTTCCGCCGTGTCCTCACCGCCGCCGCGATTTCGGGCGCCGGACTCGCCGCACTGGCACCGAGCGCGGCCGCCCAACCCACCATCTACCACCCGGTGATCACACCGTGCAGCCAGCAGTTCCGTACCCCGCTGGAACCACCGCGACCGGGCACCGAGGTGTATTGGAGTCCGTTCGGCACCGCCGGCATGGTGTGCTACGACGACGGCACCGGCATTCAGCGCTACTACCAGCGTGATCCCGCCGGCAGCTGGCACGACATCAACGAACTGCTGCCGGGCCAGCACTTCTATGTGATCTTCACGTCCACCGTGCCGGACCGGGCCACCTGGGGCTGAGCGAACCGGACCGCTGCCACGCCGGCGGCCCCGAACCCTCCCGGATACGCGAAAACCCGGGTCGCACCCGGGTTTTCGTGAGCGGAGCGGAGTTCAGCGGGTGGCGATGATCGCCGAACCGTGGCCGAACAAGCCCTGGTTCACGGCGATACCGGCGCGGGCGTTCTCCACCTGACGACCGTCGGCCCGGCCGCGCAACTGCCAGGTGAGTTCGCAGATCTGAGCGATCGCCTGCGCCGGGATGGCCTCACCGAAGCAGGCCAGGCCACCGCTGGGGTTGACCGGCACTCGACCGCCCAAAGTGGTTGCGCCGCTGCGCAACAGCTCCTCGGCACCGCCGATCTCGCACAGCCCGATGTCTTCGTACCAGTCCAGTTCCAGCGCGGTGGACAGGTCGTAGACCTCCGCGAAGGACAGGTCGGCGGGGCCGAGCCCGGCCTCCTCGTAGGCGGCGTCCGCGATCGCGGACCGGAACGAACGCGAGGGCGTATCGAAGGCCACCGCCGAGTCGGTCGCGAAATCCGGCAGATCGAGCACGGTCTTCGGGAAGGTGGGCGTGACCGTCGACAGCGCCCGGATGCGGACCGGGTCTGCGATGCCGTGGCGGCGGGCGTAGTCCATCGACGTCAGCACCAGCGCGGCGCCGCCGTCGCTGGTCGCGCAGATGTCGAGCAGCCGCAACGGATCCGACACGATCGCCGACGCGGCGACCTCCTCGGCCGCGACCTCCTTGCGGTAGCGGGCATAGGGGTTGTTCAGGCCGTGCTTGGCGTTCTTGACCTTGACGGCGGCGAAATCGTCGAGCGTGGCCCCGTGCAGCGCTATCCGTCGGCGCGCGTACAGCGCGAAGTAGATGGGGTTGGTGGCGCCGAGCAGGTGGAAGCGCAACCAGTCCGGATCGTCGCGGCGTTCACCGCCGACCGGCTGGAAGAAACCCTTCGGCGCGGCATCGGCACCGACCACGAGCGCCACATCGGTCAACCCGGCCAGAATCTGGGCCCGCGCGTTGGCGATGGCCTGGGCGCCGGAGGCACAGGCGGCGTAGCTGCTCGAGATGCGGGCGCCGGACCAGCCGAGCGCCTGGGCGAACGTCGCACCCGACACGAATCCCGGGTAGCCGTTGCGGATCGTGTCCGCGCCGGCGATGTAGCCGACGTCGCGGTGGTCCACGCCGGCATCGGCCAGCGCCGCCCGCGCGGCCACCAGGCCGTATTCGACGAAGTTGCGTCCCCATTTGCCCCACTGGTGCATTCCCGCACCGAGGACGGCGATATCGCGATCGTTGTCAGGCATCGACCGGCCTCCACATCCACACCGTGTGTTCCGCATCCTCGTCCTCGTACAGCACGCCCAAGGCCAGTTCGACCGGCATGCCGACGGCCAGGTCGTCCACGGTGAGGCCGCGCACGACCTGCCCGAGAATCACCATCTGCTCTTCCTCGAGCTCCACCGCTGCGACGACGTAGGGCTCGAACGGATCCGGCGAGACATAGGGCGCGGGCGGTTTGTAGCGGGCGTCCGCGTACGACCAGATCCGGCCTCGCGTGGAGAACAGGTACTCGACCAGCTCGGATCCGTCCTTGGGACTCGCACACTGCGGGTTGCGGCAGGCCAGGGTGTTCCGAGGGAAATACGGTGTGCCGCACACATCGCAGCGACTTCCCTGGAGACGTACCGTGCCGTCGTCCGCAGTGAACCAACCTTCCACGGCGGGGCGTTGTTCTTTCTGCACAGCGCCGACGATATAGGAACACGTTCTACTTTGGCGAGGAATTCCGCTCCGCCGATGCGCCCCCGCGGGTACGGTGAGACCTCGTCGAGGACGGTCCCCACCCGCGAGCCGATCGGGAGTACGCAACGCGATGGGCGTGAAAATCATTGACCCGCAGTCGATTCGCAACGTCACGCTCGTGGGCGAGCCCGAAGAGACGACGGCGCTCATCCGCCGGCTGCGTCGCCGGCCCACCGCACCCGGGTCCCGCTCAGCGGTCACCGTCGAGTGGGTGACCGACCGCGCCGAGCACACGGTTCGCATCACCGAACTGTCGAGCCACGCGCCCATCGCGGAACTCGAACGGGCCATCCGGACGGCCGACGGAGTGGTCGTGCCGATGAACGCGGCCGCGACGAGCGCTCCGCGACTCGAGGCGATACTGCGGGTGGCCGACGACCACCAGGTCGCACGCCTGTGCCTGGTGCGCGGACTCGACCAGCACGCCGCGGACTTCGGTCACTGCGTGCGCACGGTCGCCGCCACCCGCGGAGCGGTGCCGGTGACGCTGCAGATGCCGCTCGGCATCGGCGCCGAATTCGAAGGCGTCATCGATCTGGTACCGATGTGGGAACTCGAACCGATGGCCGCCGAATTCTTCGGCAGTCACTGGCCGGCCGCCGTACAGCGGTATCACGAACTCGTGGACACGGTGCTGGCGCAGGACACCGCGCGGCCCCGCCTGCCGGGCACGGGGAAGATGCCACCGCGACAGTTGCACGACCGGATCCGCCACCTCACCCGGATCGGCGATGTCGTACCCGTCCTGTGCGATGCGTCGCCGCACACCGACGACATCACCGCACTGCTGGACGCGATGGTCCGGTACCTGCCGTCGCCGATGCATGTCTGCCAGCCGGAGCATGCCCTCGACCAGTGAACGACCCGGCGCTACCCACACACGCGGGGAATTCGGCTCACCGGTAGCGAGCCGAATCCGTCACGTTCACCAACCGGAGCCGGAGCCACCCGAACCGGTGTTGGAGAGAATGGTGCCGATCACCATCTGCAGGATGCCAGCGACTGAGCCAAGAAATTCCACGGTGTCCTCCGACTTACTCATCGCCGAGTGTCCGGCGTAGCCGTGAACCTAGCTCAGCAATCTTATGAAAGAAGGACGTTTCAGAAAATTCGCCGCACTCGACCGAGTCGGCGCACGCCTCGCTTCCCACGTGAGGACACCCGGGACCGACACTCTACCGGTCGGGAAAGTCTCATCCGAAACGATCACTGCCGGCCCGCGACCTTGCGGCAATCGGCGTTTACCACCTTCGGTCCCGGGTAGCTCGCCAGCGAAGCGACCGGCGAGGAGGACCGGATGAACGTCACCGATGCGGTCAAGGATCGACTGGGCACGGTGGTTACGAAAGTGGTGGGCGCGGCCTCCGGGTACGGCCATCCGCAGTCGGTGACGATCGCCCGCCCGCGCGAGGATGTGGAGCGGCTCTGGCGCGATCCCCACCGGTTGTCCCGGGTGTTCGGGGATGTGGCCTCGGTGAGCAGCGAGGACGGTCACCGGTTCGAGTGGCGGCTGGGTTCGCACGGCAACGAAACCGGCACGTGGACAACCACACTGACCGAAGGTCCGGGAACACTGCGGTTCACCGGCACCGAGGCCGCCGGCGCCGCCCTGCAACTGAACTTCCGCGACGCGCCCCGCGGGCTGGGCACCGAAGTGACCTTGTCGGTGCTGGCGCCGATCGCCGATGTCCTCACCGATACCGCCGCATTCGCGGTCCTCTACCGTGCGCGGGCGCTGCTGCAGACCGGCGAGATACCGACCCTCGCCGGTAATCCGAGCGCGCGTGCCTCCTCGGACGAATAGGAACGATTCATGCGCGCACTGTGCTGGAACGGGGTCAACGATCTCGCCGTCGAAACCGTGCCCGACCCCTCGGTGGTCAACCCGCACGACGCGATCGTCGCGGTCCATCTGAGCACCACCTGCGGTTCGGATCTGCATTTCATCGACGGCTACCTGCCCGGGATGCGGCAGGGCGACGTCTTCGGACACGAATTCGTCGGCGAAGTCGTCGATGTCGGGCCGGAGGTGAACCACCGTACGGTGGGTGAGCGCGTCGTCGTCCCCTCGTTCATCGGCTGCGGCTCCTGCTGGTTCTGTGAGCACGAACTGTGGGCGGCATGCGACACCACCAACCCGAACGCACACCTGCAGCGCCCCGCGCTCGGCTATCCGACCGCCGGCATCTACGGCTACACCCATCCCTTCGGCGGATATCAGGGTTCGCACGCCCAATACGTGCGGGTGCCCTTCGCCGACGTCAACTGCTTCCCCGTCCCCCGGGAGATCACCGACGAACAGGCCCTGTTCGTCTCCGACGCCGTGCCGACCGGTCTGATGGGCGCCGAATTCTGTGACATCTCTCCCGGCGATACGGTCGCGATCTGGGGCAGCGGCGGGGTCGGCCTGATGGCCGGGCACTCGGCGCGGCTGCTCGGCGCGGATCGCGTGATCGTCATCGACCGCTATCGGGAACGATTGGCACTGGCGCGCAAGCATTTCGACGCCGAAACCATCGACTACACCGCGGTGGACAGCGTGCAGAACACCATCGCCGAGATGACCGGCGGCCGCGGCCCGGACGCATGCGTCGACGCGGTCGGCATGGAAGGGCACGGCACCGGACTGCAGAACGCCTACGACCGCGCCAAACAACTTCTGCGTCTCGAAACCGACCGCGCGACACCTCTGCGCGAGGCGCTGCTGGCGTGCCGCAAGGGCGGTGTGGTGTCGGTGCTCGGCATCTACGGCCTGACCGACAAATTCCCGATGGGCATCGTCACCAACAAAAGCCTCACGATCCGCAGCGCGCAACAGCACGGCCAGCGCTACGTGCGGCGCATCTTCGACTACATCCAGCAGGGCGACCTCGACCCGTCCTACCTGATCACCCACGACCTGCCCCTCGAGGACTCCGTACGCGGATACGACATGTTCAAGAACAAACGGGAAGGCTGCGTGCGCGCGATCTTCCGCCCGTGACCCGAGCCGCGGTCCTCACCCTGCTCAACGACGCTCTCGCGAACTCGATTAGCATTTTCGCCGCGTCACATACGAGCTGAGTGGAGGGTGGGTTTTCATGGCCAAGAAGGTCATCGTCGAGCTGGTGGACGACTACGACGGCAAGTCCGATGCCGACCAGACGGTGCACTTCGGCATCGACGGAGTCGAATACGAAATCGACCTGTCGACCAAGAACGCCGAGAAGCTGCGCAAGATCTTCGAGCAGTGGACCGAGCCCGCCCGCAAGGTCGGCCGAAACCGCAAGGGCGCCGTCAAATCCGGTACCGCCCGCACGACACCGGACCGGGAGCAGACGGCCGCCATCCGGGAGTGGGCGCGCAACAACGGCTACGAGATCTCCAGCCGCGGCCGCATCCACAAGGACATCGTCGAGGCGTACAACAAAGCCGGCTAGACCCCGGTCCGCCCGGTCACGAACCCGCCAACGTCACGGCGCGCGTCATGAGCGCGTCCGCGACGGCGCGGGGACGACGGCCCAGACCGCATGCGCAGGCGACGCCGTCGACGCGGCGGCCGAGCGCATTCTCGATGGTGTGCAGCGTCTTTCGCTGCTCGTCCGCGGTGGGTACGTCGTGGACGACGCCCGCGTAGAAGCGGGTGCCCGCGGGCAGGGACAGATCGGCGAGGGGCGCGTAGAACCGGGCCCCGGCCGCCGGCGGTCGGTCGCCCGCGGCGAACGGGACATGAACGTATTCCAGGGTGCGTCCGGAAGGCCAGTGCCGCGCAACGGAATTGGCCAGGTCGACGAAGGGCCGTGCGGTGCGCAGCGGCGCACCCGTGTTGTGCAGGCTGCCCAGGCACAGGTGCACGCCGATGCGGGTGCCCTGCGGTGCCGCGGCGGCGAGTGCCGCGATGCCGCGGCCCGAGCCCAGCACGCGTTCCACCATGCGATGCGCGGGCTGAGTCAGCGCCATCGCCACCAGCTCCGCGGTCGCCTCCAGCTGGATCACGACATCGTCGCCGCCCATCCGCGCGATGGTGGCGATCTCGCGTGCCGTGGCTTCCGTGAACGGGGCGCGCCCGGATCGAATCCCTTTGGGCCCCAAGGCGACGAACGCCAGGGTGAGGTCGGTCGGCATGCCGATCTGCAACGCGAGTTCGGGCCGGCCGAGGTCGGCGCGCACGGCGGAGAAGATCGGCAGCGCCTCGGCGGCTTCCCCGGCATATCCGAGGTCCATCCCGGCCCCGGTCGGCGTGCGGCCCGGCGGCAGGCGGTACCGAGGTCGATCGCGCCGAGTCCGCCACTCCCCCGCCCGGGCGACCTCGAGCGCGCCCTGAGCGACCAGGTCTTCCAGGATCGGCCGGACGTAGTACTCGTAGCGGCGGGTCTCGCCGGTGGGCAGGGTGTGTAACAGCGGACCGGCACTGTCGGCCATCGCCCGCATCGCCTCATCCGTAGTCGTGGCGGGGAAGCTACCCACGAAATGCACGCTCCGCGAACGCATTACCACATCGTACAAGTCGCGGGGCACATGTTCTGCCGAACGCGGAACCGGGCCGAGACGCTCGCCGGTGCTGCCGGGCGCGCCGCAGGAGCCGGCCTGCGCCGGTCCGCGCGGACCGGCGCACATCGGGTGTTTGCACACAATTTACGGGCCCGAATTCTCCGCGAAGCCCAGCCGGCCACGATCGGCCCTAGACTCGCAGCCACGTTTCGGATATCGAGACGACTCGTCGTTCGACCAGTGCCGCGAACTCCGTCTGCGCGCCTCACCGAGGCGCCACCCCGCTGTCCGGGCTCGATTCGGTGCACCTGTGCTGCCGCTGAACCTCCCCGGACCGTCTCCCGGGAGGTAACGATGACCGGCTCGTCCAGCACTGTCTCGCACGCACGGGAGACCCACGCGCGAGAGACCACCGTCCACCTGCGCACCCCCGGCGAGTCGTTGACCAGCGGTGCGCAGCGCGCGGCCGCGCCGGCGTCCACGACGATCCCGGCCGCGGCGGAAATCGGACCACCGCGGCAGTTGAGCGCCCTGGATCTGCATCTGCTGGACAGCGAAACCGCAGCGGCGCCCATGCATATCGGCGCCGTCATGCTGCTCGATTCGGGCCGCGGGCCGCGCGGCCCGCTGGATGCCGGCACACTGCGGCGGCTGTTCGCCGCCCGGCTGCACCTCGTGGCGCCGCTGCGCCGCCGGGTACGCACCGTGCCGCTGGGCCTCGACGAGCCGTACTGGGAAGATTGCGCCGCCGTCGATCTCGGTTTCCACGTGCGGCACGTGCGATTGCCCGACGGTGCGACCGACGCCGACCTCGCCGACTACGTCGCCCGCCGCCACGCCCAGCCCCTCGACCGATCCCGTCCGCTGTGGGAATGCCATCTCGTCTCCGGACTCTCGGGCGGCCGTCAGGCGGTCTACACGAAGGTGCACCACGCGGTGATCGACGGCGTGTCCGCGGCGGAGATCATGGGCGCGATCCTCGACATCTCCGAAACCCCCACGGCCACACCGCTACCCGAGGCCGGTATGCGCCGCGATCGCACGCCCTCGATCGTCGAGATGCTGGCCCGCAGCGCTCCCAAGGCGGTGACCCGCCAGTCGGCCCGCACGCGCGCGGCCCTCGACGCGGTGCCGACGCTGCTGCGCACCAGGGACGCATTCCGCGCCAAGCACGACGATGTCCCGTTCAACCAGCCGCTCACCACGACCCGCAGCGTCGCCTACACCTCACTGCCCCTCGCGGCGGTCAAGGCGATCAAGAAATCGATCGACGGCACCGTCAACGATGTCGTGATGGCTCTGTGCACCTCGGCGTTGCGCAACTGGATGCTCGACCGCGAACTTCCCATCGACCGGCCCCTGCTGGCCGCGATCCCGGTCTCGGTGCGCACACCCGAGCAGTTCGGCAGTGCGGGAAATCAGTTCTCGCTCATGCTGTCCCAACTGCCGATCGGGGAGAACGATCCACACGCCCGGCTGAAACTGCTGCACAACAATCTGCTCGTGGCCAAGGACCGGTTCGGCAAACAGCCACCGACCCTGCTGCACGAACTGACCACAATGCTCACACCGGCCCTGCACGGGCTGCCGACGCGTGCGCTGCTGCGCGCCGCGGCTCCCACCCTTCCCCTGGTCAACCTGATCGTCTCGAACGTCCCCGGACCACAGCTCCCGCTGTATCTCGACGGAATCCGCGTACTGGCCAGCTATCCGGTCTCGGTGCTCACCGAGTTGTCCGGCAGCCTGAACATCACGGTGATGTCCTACGACGGTCACCTCGATTTCGGCATCGTCGCCTGCCCGGAAGCCGTTCCCGACGTCTGGGACATCACCACCCACCTCGCCGATGCGCTGTCGGAGTTGCAGCGGAGCTCGTGACGCGGCGCGCGACTTTGGTAATATGACTCTCCGATAGCGAGAACGTCATATACGCGCGAGGGGTCCGATGGTCGACGATCCGCACGCCGGAGCGGGCCCGGGCGGGCCACCGTGGAGCCAGGCCGAGCTGTCGCGCCTCATGGACGTACGCCCTTGTGGCGCAGGACATTACGTAGCGCCCGCGCACGGTCCGACGGTCCGCAACGTCGTCGAGGCCGGTCAGATGCTCGGCGACGCGATCGTGGCGGCCGCCAAGGAGGTGCCACGACAGCGTGTGGTGTCGGCGTCGATGATCTTCTCGCGGGTCGCCGCCCACGACGCGCCGCTGGACGTCGAGGTCGAGGTCCTGCACTCGGGTCGCACCTACAGCACGGCGCAGGTCCGGGTGCGCCAGGACGACACACTGCGGTGTGCGGGCACGGTGCTCCTCGACGCCGGCGCGCCCGACCTGATCCGTTCGGCCGCGCCGATGCCGGTCGTCGATCCACCGGACGAGTCGGCGCCGCTGGATATTCCGGGAACGGAGGTCGACGGCCGCGACATGCGTGTGGTCGGCGGCGCGTACAGTCCCGATCCCGGACATGTGGGTCCGCCGGAACTGTTCGTGTGGACGCGGTACCGCGACGCGCCGGATGCCTACTACCTGCACGCGGCGCTGCTGGCGCAGTCGTGCGCGCACTGGACGGTGGCCGCGGCGCTGCGGCCGCATCCCGACTACGGTGAATCGATGGCACATTCCGCGATCTCGACCGGAATCACCATGGCCACCATCACCTTTCACGACGAACCGGATGTGACGCAGTGGCTGCTGTACGGCACCCGCGTCGTCTACGCCGGACGCGGCCACGCCCAGAGCGAAGGACGGGTACACGCCGCCGACGGACGATTGACGGCCACCTACAGCGTGCACGCGATGGTGCGCGCGTTCCGGCCGGCCGATACCGCCGTCCGCACCCGCGCCGGCACCGTACTCTGACCATCCGTATTCCGGGGCAACACGTTCGGAGGAACACATGCAAGCGTCCGGCTTCGCCGAGTGGCCCGACTATCGCATCGACGTGCGGCGCATTCGCAATCTGGTCCGCGTCTCGCACGACGACCGGCACCTGGCCGAGACCACCGCGAGTCTGCTCGTGGCCGAACAGGATCACGGGATCGTGTTCTACATTCCGGTCGCCGATGTGCGCTTCGACCTGCTCACCCTGGACGAACAGCTCACCTCGCGCTGCCCCTTCAAGGGCCGGGCCCGGTATTGGCGCCCGCACGACAGCGCGGAGCCGATCGCGTGGGAGTACACCGATCCCTATCCGGAGGTGGCGTTGATCCGCGACCACATCGGCTTCTATCAGGATCGGGTCCGTCTCGAGGTCGGCGTGGCGACCCCGGCCGTGTCGGGTGTGCGGCAGCGGGCGGAGGCCGGAAGCACACCGCGCGCCGCCGAATAGTCCTCAGCACCCCCCGTCGGCGGTGAAGGGATGGCGCAGCTGCGCCGGATAGGCGGTGGGATAGTCCGGTTTCGCCGCCATGCCGAGTTCGGCGGAGGTGAATCGGCGCGCGGGATCGAAGGAGTAGGTCCGGTAGAGGTGGTCCCAGATCAGCGTGAACAGCCCGAAGTTCACATCGCCGGCACCGGCCCATTTGAGGTGGTGGAAACGGTGCCCCGCGTTGAGGGCGAGCACGTGTTTCGCCGGGCCGACGCGGTAGTCGGCATTGGAATGCTGGAGCAGCAGTTGCACGGCGACCGCCACGGCCAGCGCGCCGGCGACATGGACCGGCAGGCCGGCCAGGATCAGGGGCGCCACCCCCGCGGCCGTTTCGATCGCCTGGTGCACAGGGTGTTTCATCAGACCGTTGAGTCCGTAGAACCGGGTGACGCTGTGGTGCACGGCATGGAATCGCCACAGCACGCCGATCTTGTGGCTGGCCAGATGTACGGTCGTGATCCCGAAATCGGCGACCACGATCGCCACGAGAGCCTGGGCCAGGAACGGCCAGTGCCGCGGCCAGAGATCCGGGCCCGGAGCCACGGCCGCCACCAGCGGAATCACCGCCACACCGGCCAGAGTCATAGTTTCGTTCACCACGGCATGGATGCGGTCGCGGCGAGTGTCGTCGTGGTCGGTATTCCACGACCGCTCGTACGGAATGACCCGCTCGGTGAGGAACGACGACGCCACGGCGATCATCAGCAGCGGTAGCAGCCACACCTCCGCAGCGCCGGCGGCCGACAGGGCGATCGCGGCGCCGTCGATGCCGAGCAGCATGAACGGCACATAGCAGTAACGCAGAACACGTTGCGGGACAGACTGTTTCGTCTTCTTCGCCGTGGTGGTATCGGTCACCGTTCCAGCCTCGCGCAACTGCCGCCGGGGCGATTGAACGATTCGGCTAGGTCGCGGGATCGATGTCCACGCGGACGTTGCGGCTCAGCGCGGACGGCGGCAGGCCGAAGGTGGCACGGCAGGTTCGGGACAGGTGTGCACTGTCGGCGAATCCCGCCGCATGCGCCGCGGCGGTCACATCGTCACCGGCCGCGGTCCGCGCGACGGCGGTCATGACGCGCAGCCACAACACGTACCGGCGCAGCGGCAACCCGACCTGTTCGGTGAACACGTGGGTCAGCCGGCTCGTCGACATCCCCAGCCGCCCGGCCACGGTGCCGGTGCGCACCGGGCCCGCCGCGATCAGCTCGGGGAGCAGTTCCAGCGCGGCGCTGACACCTGGATGGCGAGGCGGTGGTGCGGCCCCGGCGCCCACCGACCGGGTCAGCGCCGACACCGCGGCGCGCAGATCACGGACGGCCGGATCGAGGCCGGCCAGGAGCTCGGCGCCCGCCCAGTCCGCGCCGAGACGGTTCTCCACCGCGCTACCCAGCGCGGATTCCGGATCGACGAACAGCGCGACCGCAGGATGGGCGCCCGTCGTGATCGCGTGCCCGGTATCGGAGGGAATCCCCAGCCGAGTTCCGGTGTGCACGCGCCCGTCGTCGCCGATCACTCGCAGATCCCTCGCCGCGACCATCAGCTGTACCGCATGGTGAGCGTGCCGTTCGGTCGGCCCGATCGCGCCCGCGTACGCCAGCACGCCCGGCAGCAGCAGCGCCGCGCCCGACCATCGCTCAGCATCCGGAACATCCATTACCGCAACGACTTTCGAGCGATCGACCGCCGCGCCGGCACCCTCGCACCCTGTCTCGCGCAGGAACGGGCCTTCGGCGTCGGAGAAGTCACTCGGCATGTATCGAACCATCGGACGGGAAGCGGGAACCCGCCTATCCTGCCATCCGCCGACGGCACGCGGCAGCGGCTCTCCGCACCGCTCGGACTCAGGCGATGACCTCCTGGAGTTTGCCGGTGCCGACGTCGAAGACGAAGCCGCGCAGTGAGGTCGTCTTCGTCACGAACGGACTGGCCTCGATTCGCCGAATCGACTGGCGCACATCCACATCCAGATCGTCGAAAGCCTCGGCCGCCCATTCGGGTTCGATGCCCACCTCGTCCTGGATTCCGCGTTTGAACTCGTCGTCGGTGAAGGTCAGCATGCCGCAGTCGGTGTGATGGATCAGGATGATCTCGGTGGTGCCCAGCAACCGCTGACTGATTGCCAGCGACCGGATCTCGTCGTCGGTCACCACCCCGCCCGCATTGCGGATGACGTGCGCCTCCCCTTCCTCGAGGCCGAGAACGCGGTAGACGTCCAGCCGCGCGTCCATGCACGCCACGACGGCGACGTGCTTGCTCGGCGGCAGCGGAAGCGGTCCGCTGAACTGTGCTGCGTATTCGGTGTTGTTGGCCAGAAGCTCGTCGGTCACGGTCATGATCGCGCCCTTCGTCGGGGTAGCTGCGGACATTCACATGTACGCATGGATCGTGACTCCCGCCCGCCGCGAACACCAGGTATTCGCTCAGCGTGAAGTCAACGGTTGCCGATCGGGTGACACGACCGCCGCGCGCCGGCCGGGCGCGGATTCACGGACGCATCGCCTTCGCCGCGTGCGCGATGCGCGATTCCGGGTGGGCACGACGAGTGCGCACGCTGTTGACCAGCGCGAGTATTGCGCCCAGGCCGACCAGGACCAACCCGCGCGCCCAGATGTCGGCATCGATGCGGGTGAACAGGTAGAGGCAGGAGGCCAGTGCCAGCCACGGAACGAGCGTCGGGACGCGGAAGTGATCGGTGTCGACGGGATGGCGGCGCTCGAGCAGAACCGAACAGTTCACCGCCGCGAAGACGACGAGCAGAAGCAGAACCAGAGTTTCGGCCAGCACGGCGACCTCGCCGGTGAGCGCGAGGGCGACGGATACGCCCGAGGTCGCCACCACCGCGACCCACGGAGTGCGGCGGCCGGGAAGCAGGCGGGTCAGCACCGCCGGCAGCAGTCCGTCGCGTGCCATGCCGTAGGCCAGCCGCGAGGCCATGATGCCGGTCAGCAATGCGCCGTTGGCGACGGCGACCAGGGCGATCACACTGAACAACCGGTCGGGCACCCCGCCGGCTCGGCGCACCACCTCGAGCAGCGGACCGCTCGACCGTGCCAGTTCGCCGGTGGGCACGGCGGCACTGGCGACCACACCCACCAGCACGTACACCACTCCGGCGGTGAGCAGCGCGCCGAACAGCGCGAACGGGTACGAGCGACGCGGATCGCGCACCTCCTCCGCCAGATTCACCGAGGTCTCGAAACCGACGAAGGAGTAGAAGGCCAGCACCGTCCCCGCGAGCACTGCCGGAACCGGACCGTGTTCCGCGGTGCCGATCTCGGTGAGCCTGCCGGGATCGGCGTCACCGCGAACCAGGATCCACGCACCCAACCCGATGATCAGCACCAGCCCACTGAGCTCGATCAGACTCGCCGCCACATTGGCGCGCAGCGATTCCTTGATCCCCCGAATGTCGAGCAACGCCAGCGCGACCAGGAAGACCACGATGACCAGCGCGGTCGGTGCGGACACAAGCGCTTGGAGATAGTCACCGGCGAATGCCCGCGCCAGCGCCCCCACCGACACCACACCCGCGGCGAGCATGCAGAAGCCGACCAGCGAACCGGCGGCGGGTCCCAGTGCGCGGGTCGCGTAGTGCGCCGAACCACCGGCCCGCGGGTACTTCGTCGCCAGCTCGGCATACGACGCCGCGGTGAGTGTGGCCAGTCCGAGGGCGACGGCCAGCGGTAACCAGACCGCACCGCCCGACGCCTGCGCCACGGAACCGATCAGCACGTACACGCCGGCCCCGAGCACGTCGCCCAGGATGAAGAAGTACAGCAGAGGCGTACTGACGGCGCGCTTCAACGAACGGGGCATATCGGCCACGTACCCGCCCGGCGCGCATCGAACCGAAAATGCCGGTGACCGTGCGCCGACATGCGGGTCGCCGGACGGCCGCGTTCGCAGCCCTATCCGTCGCCGCGGCGGTCCGAGTCCTCGTCGCCCGGTACCCGTACCGTCCGGCGAGCGCACTCGTTTTCGACCCAGCGGCAGATGATGTCCACGACGTATTCACGCTCGGGCGTGGTCAGTTCGCGGCCCTTGCCGATGCCGTGCGTTCGCTGCAGACAGCTGCGACAGCAGGTGCCGGTGGCGTGCTGAGCGCGAAAGACCGGATGACCGCCCCAGGGAGTCTGCTTCCCGTCCTTCGCGGGATGAGCCGGCGCGAGCCGCTTGCCGATGAGATCGGCCGCGTGCTCGCGCACCACCGTCATGCCACGCAGCGCGACGAACTCCATCTCGGGTTCACGCAGGTGGAACTTCGCCCGGAACGGCTGCCGCGCGACGGCAGCGAGGCGAGCGTCGAGAGTTGCGTGGTCCAGCCGCACCACACCAGCCTAGAACGACCGGCCGACACGACCGCTCGCCCGGACGAGCGGCTACGCCAGCTCCGCATCCGGCCACGGTCCGGCATCGGGAGGCTCAGATGTGGATGTATCCGCCGGTGAGCATGCCGTCGTCGAGGCGGGGGGCGATGGACTCTCCCCCGAGTGCCGTGCGCAACTCGATCCGCTCGTCCCGGACGACGTGCATGACGGCATTGATCAACGCCAGGTGCGTGAACGCCTGGGGGTAATTGCCCCAGTGCCGTCCGGTCACGGGATCGATCTCCTCGGCGTAGAGGCCCAGCGGGCTGGCATAGCCGAGCAGCTTCTCACACAGCTGTTTGGCACGGTGCTTCTCGCCGATTTCCGACAGCGCCGACACCAGCCAGAACGAGCAGATCGTGAAAGTGCCTTCGGCTCCGGAGAATCCGTCGTCGGTTTCGTCGGTGCGGTAGCGCAGGACGAGGCCGTCGCTGGTGAGTTCGTCGGCGATGGCGAGCACCGTCTTGCGGACGCGTTCGTCGTCGGGAGGCAGGAACCGGACCAGCGGGATGAGCAGGGTCGAGGCGTCCAGTGCCGTGCTGCCGTAGTACTGGGTGAACACACCCCGCGAGTCGACGGCATTGGCGCAGACGTCGGTGCGGATCTCGTCTGCCGAACGCTGCCAGCGGGCGGCACGTTCGAAATCCTGATGGATACGGGCCAGGCGCGCGCCGCGGTCCGCGGCGACCCAGCACATGACCTTGCTGGAGGTGAAGTGCTGCGGCTTCCCGCGCACCTCCCAGATACCGTGGTCGGGTTCGCGCCACACCGCGAGCGCGCTCTTGACCGCCCAGCGCAGCAGCGGCCAGGTGCGCGCGTCGATCTGATCCTGATGGCGGGCGTAGAGATAGACCGAATCCAGCGCCGCACCCCAGACATCGTGCTGGCGTTGCCGATACGCGTCGTTGCCGACCCGCACGGGGCCGGCGTTCTCGTACCCCCGCAGGTTGTCCAGGGTGCGTTCCCGCAGATCGGTTTCACCGCCGATGCCGTAGACGATCTGCATGTCCTCGGCGTTCTCGGCCAGATTGATGATGTGGGAGAAGTAGTCGTTGGCCTCCCAGTTGAAGCCCAGGGTGTACAGACCCCACAGCGCGAAGGCCGAGTCCCGGATCCAGGTGTAGCGGTAGTCCCAATTGCGTTCTCCGCCAGGTGTTTCCGGCAGCGATGTGGTCGGCGCGGCGACGATGGCGCCGGTCGGGGCGAAGGTCAGGCCCTTGAGCGTCAGGGCGCTGCGCGTGAGCTGGGCGCTCCAGGGGTGGTCCGGGAACCGGCCGCCGGCCAGCCAGTGCCGCCAGTGATGCACGGTTCCGATCAGCCGTTCGCGAGCCTCGTCGACGGTTTCGGGAGCCGCCCGGCTCCCCCACGACAGCGCACAGTAGCGGGTGTCGCCGCTCTTGAGCAGGGTGCGGGCCACCGCCCGCGAGCCCTCGATTCCGAGGCGCAGATCCGTGGTGAGCCGCAATGGCAGATCGACACCGTCGGCGTCGGCCTGGGCCAGGTGGTAACTGTCGAGGTATTCCCACGTGGCCCGGGCGCGCCCGTATTCGTAGGCGGGCTGGCAGTCGAGCACGAACTGGATCTGTCCGGTCTCGCAGTGCACGATGCGCAGCAGGATGTGTTCGGCGTCGTAGTCGGTGGGTGCGCGCCGGTGCGCACTGCGGCCGGGTTGCTGGTGCCGCCACGGGCCGACAAGCAGAACGTCGCGCACGGTTGCCCATCCTTCGCCACTGCGCCAGCTCGTCTCCATGACCATCGTCCCGGGGATGTACCGGCGATCGGCCGGGGTCGCGATGTCGTCGGGAGCGAAGCGGAACGACCCGGCGGAACGATCGAGGATCGCACCGAAGACGCTCGGAGAATCCATGCGGGGCAGACACATCCATTCGATGGCGCCGCTGGGCGCGATGAGGGCTGTGACCTCGGAATCGGAGATGAACGCGTAGTCGTCGATGCGCGGGAAGGCGGTGACCCGGGGCGTGTGTTCCGGATGGTCGTTCATGCGGTGCTCCCATTCGCCACCTGATCGGCCCGCTCGGGCACTGCTTCGATCGTAAGTCCGCCGGTGCCCGGTTTCTACCGGCGCGGAGAAGGCGATGCGAGCATCCACCTGGTTGTCTGGAAATTTGCCGAATACGGCGTGGAGACGCTGCCGCCCGACGACGATGAGAGAGTGACCGACGATGACGGCAGGAGCGCCCTCGCCACCGCGCAACATCGAGGCCGCGAGGTGCGGCGAGCCTGGCTGGAGACACTGGGGCCCGGGGAGCGGTCGGCGGTGTGGGCCTGGGCGGCGTTCACGGCGACCTTCGGGACCACGCGCGCCCTCACGCACTGGATCCGCGCCGGGCACGGGCCCAGTGGTGGCGGAATGAGTCTGGGCGGCAAGCATTTCCACCACTACAACATCGGGATCGCGACGCTCGCTGCGGTGGGGTTGGTGGCGTTGCGCGGCACCGAACGCGCCCGCCGGCATCCGGTGGTGGCCACCTCCTACGGCGCCGGTTCAGCCCTGATCGTCGACGAACTGGCGCTGCTGCTGGATCTCGAGGACGTCTATTGGGCACGGGAGGGACGGACCAGCGTCGATGCGGCGGTGCTGGTGATCGGCCTCGGCGGGCTGGCTACCGCCGGATTCGAGTTCTGGCCGCGCGCGCACCGCGCATTGTGGGGGCGATGACGGCCCGATACCCGCGGTGACGGCGGCAGGGGTCAGCGCCCTTCGGCGGTGTCGTTTCGCCGAACGTCGTTTCTCGGAACGTCACTTCTCGGGACGTCGTTACTCCGAGCATCGGATCCGGAAGTCCGGCCGGGCTCGGCGTCCTTCCCCGGCTCGCGGGTTCGCGCGTCCGGATCGACCTTGTCGGCACGGTGGAACTCCTGGGTGAGTTCGTCGCGCGACGTCGCGGCGTCGTTGTGGTGGGCGGCCGCCTGTTCCTTCAGACCGGCCGCCTGTGCCGCCTTGATATCGGCCTCGGCGGCCGCTGCCCGGGCTTTGGCCGCGGTTTCGTCGGCGAGCGCTTGGCGGCGGCCGACCTCGTGGGACCGCTCGGTCGCCTTCGCCCGGATCTCCGCGGCTTCCGTGCGGCGGTGTTCCCTACGTTGGGCCACGGCCACTCGGGCCAGCGCGGCGATGACCAGGATCGCCACAACCACGACAACAACGATCACGACGATCGTGGTGGTACTCATCTCGACTCCTCGAACTCGCTCGGGGTTCCGGCGTGCGGCCGGCACCGGTGCCGGCGTCGGAAGTAATGGCGTCAGTAGTAATGGCGCCGCCCGCCGACGGCACGACCCATCGACCCCATGGCCAGCAGCACCAGACCGATGACGAGGACCACGATTCCGATGATCCAGATGATGTGGATCTTCAGCAGAAAACCGACGACGAGGAGAATGATTCCGAGAATGATCATGGTCGACACCTGATTCGGCGAATGAGCGACGGGCCTGTACCGGGCACTTCGACGGTCTGCAAAGCTACCCACCGGCTACACGCTGTAGAACTTACTCAACCACCGCGAACGCACCCTGTCAACGGTGTTCGGCTCCGGCCCGCAACCCGGTTCTGCGGCCGCGGCGACCGGTGGTCCCGATGCGGATGCCCGGCGCAGCGCGGGTCCCGGTCATCGGGAACCGTACCGCCGTGAGCGCCGGTCAGCGGGACGACATCTGCTCGAGAACCGCGCGCGTTCCTAGCGTCGAAGGCGGAGAAACAGGTCTCCGGCGAAAGGTATCCGACTGTGACCCCCGAGACGACATCGTCCACTGGGAATATCCGTACCGGCGTCGATGTGGTGATCGTCGGCGCAGGCATCGCAGGGCTCTACGCGATTCACCGGCTGCGCGGGCAAGGCCTGCGCGTGCGGGCGTTCGAGGCGGGCGACGGCGTGGGCGGCGTGTGGTATTGGAACCGCTACCCGGGCGCGCGCTGCGACGTCGAGAGCGTCGACTACTCGTACTCGTTCGACGAAGCCCTGCAGCAGGAATGGAACTGGAGCGAGAAATACGCCACCCAGCCCGAGATCCTGTCCTATCTCGAACACGTCGCCGACCGCTACGATCTGCGCCGCGACATCGAATTCGGCACGCGGGTAACCGATATCGTGCTCGACGAGAGCACACTGCACTGGCGGGTCCGCGTCGACAGCGGCGCCGAGGTGACGGCGCGGTTCGTCGTGCTGGCCACCGGTCCGCTGTCGAACGCCAACACCCCCGACATCGACGGCCTGCCGACCTTCGCCGGCCGGCTGCTGCACACCTCCAGCTGGCCCGCCGATGGTGTCGATCTGACCGGGCAGCACGTGGGCGTCATCGGCACCGGATCCTCGGGCATCCAAGCGATTCCACATCTCGCCGAGCAAGCGCGACGGCTGTACGTTTTCCAGCGCACGCCCAATTACAGTGTGCCCGCGGGCAATACGCCGTTGGACGAGAAGACGCGCCGCGAGCAGAAAGCCGGCTATCCGGAACGGCGGCGGCTGTCGATGACCAGCGGCGGTGGTTCACCGCACCAGCCGCATCCGAAGAACACCCTCGAGGTCTCCGCCGAGGAGCGCCGCGCCGCCTACGAAAAGCGGTGGCAGCTGGGCGGTGTGCTGTTCAGCAAGACGTTCCCGGATCAGATGGTGACCGCCGAGGCGAACGAACCGGCGCGCCTGTTCTGGGAGGAGAAGGTGCGCGCGGTGATCGACGATCCGCGCGTCGCCGACCTGCTGATCCCGCGCGACCATCCGATCGGCGCCAAACGGATCTGCACCGACACCGACTACTACCAGACCTTCAACCGCGACAACGTCGAACTGGTGGATCTGCGCACGACACCGATCCAGCGGATCGACGCCACGGGCGTGCACACCACCGACGCGCACTACACGCTCGACACCCTGGTCCTGGCCACCGGATTCGACGCGATGACCGGATCGGTCGCGAAGATGAATATCGTCGGCCGCGGCGGCGAAACCCTGAACGAGGCATGGCGCGAGGGCCCGAAAACCTATCTCGGCCTGGGCATCAGCGGCTTCCCGAATCTGTTCAACCTCACCGGGCCCGGTAGTCCCTCGGTGCTGGCCAATATGGTGCTGCATTCGGAACTGCACGTGGACTGGGTGGCCGATGCGATCGACTTCCTGGACCGCCGCGGCGCCGCCGCGCTGGAGGCACGGCCCGATGCGGTCTCAGCCTGGGTCACCGAATGCGCCGAACGAGCCGCGAAAACTCTTATGCCACAAGCAAATTCGTGGTATCTCGGCGCGAACGTCCCGGGTAGACCACGAGTCTTCATGCCCTTCGTCGGCGGCTTCGGCGTCTACGGCGAGATCATCGCCGAGGTGGCCGCGGCCGAGTACAAGGGCTTCGACGTCATCGACGCCCCCGCGGACCTCGGGTAGCGGCGATGTCTTCGCCTGCGAAGGCCCGGCCGGCTGCTCGAGGCCGCCGGCCGGGCCTTCGATCATTTCGAGGCCGTCGCGAAAACTCGGAAACAGGGCTCAAGCTCGGATCACGTCGATGTCGACGGGCACCGGGTTGCTGACGATGTCGCGGACGGGCGAGTAACGGGTGAGGCCGGCGAGCTCGGCGAACTGGTTGTCGTCGAAGTCGCCCTCGGCGGTGATAGCCACGCGGATCTGCTCGTAGCCCGGGCGGACAGTGCCGTCGAGCCCGAGGAAGCCCTGCAGGTCCAGCTCGCCCTGAACCGCGCATTCCAGACTCTTCACCGCGATACCGCGGGCAGCAGCGTGGTAGATCATCGTGCCCGTCAGGCACGCGGCAAGGGCGTGCAGGAGGTATTCGCCGGCGTTGGGGGCGCGATTGCGACCGAGCAGGACGGGCGGCTCGTCGGAATCCAGGGTGAACGGCTCGGTGCGGGTGGTGTCTTCTCGGCCGGTGCCGTAGAAGCCTTTGATGGCCGTCCGGCTGTAGCCGCCATCGATCCAATGGTTGTCGGCGCGGAACTGGAACCGGGCCAGCGAGGGATCGGCGCTGACGGCGTCGATCGTTCCTGCGAGTTGATTCACGTCGACGCCGTTGACGGTGGTGGTGACATTCATGATGGGCTCCTGCTGTGCGGTCTGAACGAATGCGGGACCTGTCGATCCACTTATTTAGCACGATCGGTCGTGCTAAATCCGACAGTACGACCGTTCGTGCTAACTTGTCAATATGACGACAGAAGCGAGGACCCCGCGGCGCGCACGGAGCGACGGCGAGCGCACCCGCAGTACGATCCTGCGGGCTGCCGCGTCGTTGGCCACCGTCGACGGACTGGAGGGACTGTCCATCGGCAACCTGGCCGCCGCGATCGGAATCAGCAAGAGCGGCCTCTACGCGCACTTCCGCTCCAAAGAGGAGCTTCAGCTGGCCACTGTGGCCGAGGCGGAACGGATCCTCACCGAAGAGGTCGTCCAGCCGGCGCTCGCGGCCCGCCCGGGCCTGGACCAGCTCATGGCGGCATGCGAGGCATTCCTCAGCTATGTCGAGCGCAAGGTGTTCCCCGGCGGATGTTTCTTCGCCGCGACATCCCTGGAGATGGGCACGCGCCCCGGTCCGGTCAAGGACCGGCTCACCGCCATTCAGTCGGACTTCACCGCGCTGCTGCGGTCCTGCGCGGTTACCGCACTGGCGCAACAGGAATTGCCCGCCGACGAAGACCCCGACCTGCTCGCGTTCGAACTGCACGCCATCCTGCTGGGCGCCGACACCAAATTCGTCCTGTACGACGACCCGGCGTATCTGGCCATGGCCCGCAATGTGATCCGCCGACGGCTACGACTGGACCAGCGCGACACCCCCGGCGGAAACCGACTCCGGTAGCCGAGGCAATCCGGCCGGTGGGCGCGACCGGTCAGCCCGCGGCGAACAGATCCGTCTCGAGCGCTCCCGGTCGCGCGCCGCTGCGGATGAACCATTCGGTGCCGAACGCCCGCGCGAACGCCGGGTCCGGCATCGCGAGGAAGAAGGACTGCTCGTCGATCTGGCTGCGGTGCGCCCGCATGGCCTCGCGCTTGTGGTCGAGGTAGGCGGATACGTCGACCGCCGTGGTCAGCAACGATTCCGGCTTCCCGAATTCGGCGACCTCGCGGATATCGGGCGGCTCGATCCCCAGCGCCCCGGCCTGTTCGGCCATCTCCGTCATCCCGCGCACGACCTCGTCGCGATTCATGGTGCTCTGGAAAACCCGTGGGGTACCGGCGAGTTCGGCGGCGCGCATGCCGACGCGGTGGACCTGGATATGGTCGGGGTGACCGTATCCGCCGTTGTCGTCGTAGACGGTGAGCACCTCGGCGTCCTCCTCGGCGAGGATCGCGGCCAGCCGCCGCGCGGCGTCCTCGACGGGAGCGGTCCAGAACGAACCGGCCGCGTCGTTGGTGGACGTCCCCATCATCCCCGAGTCGACGTAGCCGAGGAACTCCACCCGCGCGACGCCGAGAATCTCTGCGGCGGCGTGGGTTTCGCGCACCCGCCGCTGCCACAACTGTTCGCCGTCGTCGAGGAAACCCTCCGGCACCTCCCCGTGCTCGCCGCGTGTCGCGACCACGAGAACCACTCGATGCCCCTGCTCGTACGCCTTGCGCATCACGCCGCCGCAGGTGATCGCCTCGTCGTCGGGATGGGCGTGGAAACTGACCAACGTTGCCATGGCGCCACGCTACGTGACGGCTCGCGGCTCAGCCGGTCACGGCGCCGTGGGCGGCGGAGCTGACCAGCTTGCGGTACTTGGCCAGCACTCCCGAGGTGTACTTCGGCGCAAGCGGTTCCCAGCCGGCCTTGCGCGCGGCGAGTTCGGCCTCGTCGATCTCGACATCGAGAATGCGGTTGGCGACGTCGAGGACGATCGGGTCGCCGTCGGCGACGAAGGCGATCGGCCCGCCGTCCACGGCCTCGGGTGCGATGTGACCGACGCACAAACCGGTGGTGCCGCCGGAGAACCGGCCGTCGGTGAGCAGCAGCACGTCCTTGCCCAGGCCGGCGCCCTTGATCGCGCCGGTGATGGCGAGCATCTCGCGCATACCGGGCCCGCCCTTGGGACCTTCGTAACGAATGACGACCACGTCGCCCGCGCCGATCGTGCCGTCCTCGAGCGCGTCCATCGCGGCGCGCTCGCCATCGAAGACCCGGGCGGTGCCGCGGAAGACATCGGAATCGAATCCGGCGCTCTTGACCACCGCGCCCTCGGGCGCGAGGGTGCCGTGCAGGATGGTCAGCCCGCCCGTCTTGTGGATGGGCCGGTCGAGCGGGCGGATCACGTCACCGTCGAGACCCAGCTCGATATGCGCCAGATTCTCGGCCATGGTCGCGCCGGTCACGGTCAGCGCATCGCCGTGCAGCAGCCCTGCGTCGAGCAGGGCCTTCATCACGACCGGGATGCCGCCGACCCGGTCGACGTCGTTCATGACGTAGCGACCGAACGGCTTGAGATCGCCCAGATGCGGCACCTTGTCACCGACCCGGTTGAAGTCGGCGAGGGTCAGCTCGACTCCGGCCTCACGGGCGATGGCCAGCAGATGCAGGACGGCGTTGGTGGAACCACCGAGCGCCATGACGACGGTGATGGCGTTCTCGAACGCCTCGCGGGTCAGGATGTCGCGCGCGGTGATGCCGTTGCGGAGCAATCCGACCACGGCCTCACCGGACTTGCGGGCGTATTCGTCGCGGCGACGGTCGGGCGCGGGCGGGGCGGCCGAGCCGGGCAGGCTCATGCCGAGCGCTTCGGCGGCCGAGGCCATGGTGTTGGCGGTGTACATGCCGCCGCAGGCGCCCTCGCCCGGACAGATCGCCCGCTCGATCCGGTCGACGTCCTCGCGGCTGATCAATCCCTTCATACAGGCGCCGACCGCCTCGAAGGCATCGATGATCGTGACGTCGCGGCCGTCGACATTGCCCGGCAGCGTGGAACCGGCGTAGAGGAACACACTCGCCAGATCCAGGCGCGCGGCGGCCATCAGCATGCCCGGCAGGCTCTTGTCGCAGCCGGCGAGCAGGACCGATCCGTCGAGACGTTCGGCCATCATGACGGTCTCGACGGAATCGGCGATGATCTCGCGACTGACCAGCGAGAAGTGCATGCCCTCGTGGCCCATCGAGATGCCGTCGGAGACCGAGATCGTGCCGAATTCCAGCGGGTAGCCACCACCTGCGTGCACACCCTCCTTGACCGCCTTCGCCAGGCGATCGAGCGACAGGTTGCACGGCGTGATCTCGTTCCAGCTGGAGGCGACGCCGATCTGCGGTTTGGCCCAGTCGTCGTCGCCCATACCGACGGCACGAAGCATGCCGCGGGCGGCGGTCTTCTCCAGCCCGTCGGTGACGTCGCGGGAGCGAGGCTTGATGTCGTGCGACCTGTCGCGATCGTGTGCCATGCGGCAAGCCTACGACCGGCGCGAACCCCCGACCGGTCGGCCGGCCTCGGCGCGTGGCGGGGCGAGACCGTTCGGCGCACAGGCGTCCACTCAACAGGCGAGCGAATCTGATCGCAGGGCGGCACGCCCGGGCAGGGGCAGCCGATTCATCAGAACCTCGAGAATCCTGTGTACGCGCGCTCGACGGTGGTATACCACCGCACGTAGGCACAGGCATTTCGAGTGTACGGGTGTACACGGAAGTGAGGGCTTCCATGGATCTACTGAAGTGGAGTAAACGGCCTGCCGCCGATGTCAGCGCGAAGAAGCCGCGAGTCAACGTCGTGCGCGGGCTGGTGGCGCGGGCCACCACGCCACTGCTTCCCGACGACTACCTCCGCCTGGTCAATCCGCTCTGGACCGCCCGCGAGCTGCGCGGCAAGGTCGTCGACGTCGTCAAGGAGACCGCCGATTCGGCCACCGTCACCATTCGTCCCGGCTGGGGGTTTCCGACCACGTACACACCGGGACAGTACGTCGGCATCGGGCTGCAGATCGGCGGCCGCTGGCATTGGCGTTCGTATTCGCTGACCTCGATCGGCGGGGCCGACGACAAGGACATCTCGATCACGGTGAAGGCGAATCCCGACGGGTTCCTCTCGACGCATCTGGTCGACGGTGTCGCACCGGGCACCGTCATCCGGCTGGCGGCGCCGAAGGGCGATTTTCATCTCCCGGAGCCGGTGCCGGACAAACTGCTGTTCGTCACCGCGGGCAGCGGGATCACACCGGTGATCGCGATGCTGCGCGCGCTCGAGGCGCATGAGCAGTCGCCCGACATCTGCCACATCCATTCGGCGCCCACCCGCGACGACGTCATCTTCCTGGACGAGATGCAGAGCCGCGCCGCCGACTCCCCCGGCTACGACCTGACCCTCCAACTCACCCGGGAGATGGGCAATTTCGACGCGGCACGCCTCGACGAATGGGTGCCCGATTGGCGCGAACGACACTGCTGGGCGTGTGGCCCACCGGCCCTGCTGGACGAGATGGAATCGCACTACGAGGCCGGCGGACTGCGCCACCGCCTGCACACCGAGCGGTTCACCATCGCCCGCACCGACCACGGCGGTGAGGGCGGCACGGTCTACTTCGCCGCGTCCGGGAAGAAGGCGGAGATCGACGGCGCCACCACACTTCTCGAAGCAGGAGAAGAGCTGGGCATCGGAATGCCCTTCGGATGCCGGATGGGCATCTGCCAAACGTGTGTCGTGCCGCTGGCGGGGGGATATGTGCGCGATCTGCGCAACGGAGCGGAGCGACGCGAAGGAGAACGAATCCAGACATGCATCAGCAGCGTGTCCGGAGAATGCACCCTCGATCTGTAGGAGCCCTTATGGCCATCACCGATATCGACGCCTACGCCCATCTCACCCCCGAGGACATCGAGGCGCTCGGCGCCGAACTCGACGCCATCCGCCGCGATATCGAGGAGTCCCGCGGCGAACGGGACGCTCGCTACATCCATCGCACCATCGCCCTGCAGCGTGCCCTGGCGGCCGGTGGACGGGTGACACTGATGTTCAGCAACCGCAAGGTCGCATGGCTGGCCGGCACGGCGATGCTCGGGCTGGCCAAGATCATCGAGAATATGGAGCTCGGCCACAATGTGATGCACGGGCAATGGGATTGGATGAACGATCCGGAGATCCACTCCTCGTCGTGGGAGTGGGACACCACCTGCCCCAGCGTGCAGTGGAAGCATTCGCACAATTTCGTCCATCATAAGTACACGAATGTCGTCGGCAGGGACGACGATGTCGGCTACGGAATTCTGCGGGTGACCCGGGACCAGCGCTGGGAGTGGTGGAACATCGGAAATCCGGTGTACAACCTGACATTGGGGACCTTGTTCGAATGGGGCGTCGCGCTGCACCACCTCGAGGTGGAGAAGATCCGCCGCAAGGACAAGACCTGGCGGCAGGCGTTCCGGGATCTGCGCATCATCGGCACGAAGGTCGGCAAACAGGCGGCCAAGGATTATCTGATCTATCCGGCGTTGTCGGGACGCAACTGGAAGACGACGCTGACCGCCGACGCCACCGCCAATCTCATCCGCAACTACTGGGCCTACATGGTCATCTTCTGCGGCCACTTCCCCGACGGCGCGGAGAAATTCACCACCGAGGAACTCGCGGAGGAGGATCAGCCGCGCTGGTATCTGCGACAGATGCTGGGGTCGGCCAACTTTCGCGCCGGGCCGCTCATGCGCTTCATGAGCGGTAACCTCAGCCACCAGATCGAGCACCATCTCTTCCCCGACCTGCCGAGCAACCGGTACGAGGAGATCGGCGTCCGGGTCCGGGAACTGTGCGACAAATACGACCTGCCGTACACGACCGGTTCGCTCGGCCGCCAATACCTGCAGTCGTTCCGGACGATCGCGAAACTGGCGCTGCCCAACGCGCTGCTCACCGCGAGCTCCGACGATGCTCCGGAGACCGCGTCGGAGTTGCGGTTCGCGATCCGCGACGGGATGCGTGCGCATTTCGGCGTCGACCCCGAGACCGGCAAGCGCCGGGGGCTGCGCACGGCGCTGCGCGAACTGAAGCAGGCGCCGGTGCGAGCGGCGTCCTGACCGCGGGGTGCCGACACCACCCACATCGAACGCCGGCCCGCCGCCGGGTGGAGGCCCGGGAGCGGTCCGGCGTTCGATGTGCGTCAGCCGATGTCGTAGACGTAACTCGCCCGGCCGTCGGGCAGTTGCTCGAATTTTCGTAGTTCGAGCCGATGACGGACATTCGCGCCCGCGAACAGGGCCGGGCCGTTGCCCGCGATGAGCGGGTAGACGATCAGTCGCAGCTCGTCCACCAGGCCCGCGTCGAGCGCGGCGGCGGTGAGGGCGGCGCCACCCATGAGGTAGATGTCCTGTCCCGGTTGCGTTTTCAGTGCCGCGACCTCGTCGAGGCCGCGCAGAAATCGCGTATTCGGCCACGCGGCCGCACTCCGGCTTGCCGAGACGACGTAATGCGGTGTGCGACGGGCGAATTCGGCCCATTCGAGCTCGCCCGGAGTCGGCGCCGAGCCGGTCTCGGGCAGGGGCTTGTCCGGGTCGTCGCCGATCGCCGTCCAATACGGTTCGTATCCGTCGTACATCCGGCCGCCGAGCACACAGGCGTCGATCTGGGGCGTCAGGCCGTAATCATCGGACCAGCCGTGCACCCAGTCCGCATATCCCTGCGCCCCTTCGTATTTCCCGTCCACCGAGATCTTCATCGCCGCGATGAGCTTGCGCATGCCGGTTCTCTCCTCTCGTTCGGTCGCGGTGTGGCATGTCTGCGGTGCGGTCACGGCAGTGCCGTCAGTCCGTCGGCGGTGAGCCGATAGGACGCCGCGGGCTCATCGACGGAGGCGAGTTCGAGCAGAGCCGCCCCGGCGATCTCGGGAGTGAGTGGCTCACCCAGCCGATCGACGTACTCCTGCACGCTCTGGCCGGCGCGGGCCGCGTAGGCGCGCACCGCGGGCAGGCCGAGGCTCGTGGCCGGAGTGATCTGCGGCAGGACCGCCGTGAAGGTGAGGTCCGAGCCGGCGCCCCGGGCCTCGTCCTGGGCGTAGCCGGTGATGAACCGCTGCGTCGCCTTGGCGCCGGCGTACCCGCCGCTGAGCGGCGAACCGTTGACGGCGGCGCCGCTGCTGACGACGATCACGCGACCGCCGGGCGGCAGCGGAGTCAGCAGGGCTTCGCGCAACCAGTGAAAGGCTATGCGCACGTCGGTATTCCAGTTCGCCGAGAACGTCTCCCAGGTGTGGTGGTGCAGCGGCCGCGGGAGCGGGGCGGCACCCGCCACGATGATGACGGTGTCCGGACGGTGGCGGTCGAGCAGTGTTCCCGGCACGGTCGGATCGGCCGCGTCGGCGACCTCGATATCGATGCCGGACGTCTCGGCGGCCAGTTCTCGCAGCGCGGACTCCGTGCGCGCCACGGCCACGACCGCCGCACCGGCGCGCGCGAATGCCACCGCGATGCCCCGGCCCAGGCCGCGGCTGCCACCGACGACCATCGTGCGGCGGGACGCGTTCATGACGCCACCGCCACTGCCTGCACGGAAGCGGCGTTCGCTCGCTCCAGGCTCTTGACGACTCCCTCGTCCCACCCGGGCGCGATCGCCCCGGACATGGGGTCGGGGAAGATCTCTTCCCGGCCGTCCGCGAGACCGGACAGGATGGCGCGGGCCACCGCCGCGGGCTCGGCTTTGGGAATGTCCCATCCGCGGATCATGTCGGTATCCACCGGTCCGGGCAGTACGGCGTGCACGCCGACGCCGTGCGCGGCCGAAAGGAACCGCAGCGACTGCGTCATCGAGAAGGCGGCGGCCTTGGAGATGGCGTACGCCGGAGTGACCGGCACGGTCGCCAGCGCGGCCAGCGAGAGCACGTTCACGACGGCTCCGCCGGCTTCGCGCAATCGCGGGAGGAAGGCGTCGGTGACCCGATAGGTGCCGAACAGATTGACCGCCAGATGAGCCTCGATGGCGGCTGCGTCGGTCAGGTCGTCCGGCGTGGAGACGCCCGCGTTGTTCACCAGGACGTCGAGCGAGCCGACCAGGTCGGCGGCGGCGCGGATCTGCTCGGGATCGGTGATGTCGAGCCGCACCGGAGTGATCCGCGGGTCCGGATGCTCGACCGGACGGCGGGCGGCGGCGTACACCCGGTCCGCACCGCGGCGCAGTGCCTCGTCGACGAGTGCGCGCCCGAGACCGCGCCCGGCGCCGGTGACGAGAACCGCCTTGCCGGCCAGAGTGGTTGGGACGGACATGGTTTGCTCCTGTTCGGTGTCTGCGATGTGTCCACCTGTGTGACGCACGCCGGCCCGTTCCGTCATCGGTGACGTCGGCGCGTCACCGCGGACAGCACGAGCGGTTCGGAGCCGGGATTGAGCAGCCGTCGCACCGGCACGGCGGCGGGCGCGAGGACCGCTCCGGCGGCGAATCGGGCCCGCCGGCCACTGCGGCATTCCAGCTCCAGTTCGCCGCTGGTCACCACGACGAGGGCGTCGGCCCAGTCGGCGGCGAGGTAATCGAGTGCCTCCCCCGGCCGCAGGACCACGCTCCAGCGCCGCACGCGCCGAGAGTCCATCAGCTCTGGGACGGCAGGGCGGACGGCAACGCGAACGCGGCGAACAGCTCCGGCTGGTGGAACAGCGCGATCTCGGCCAGCGAATCGCCGACGACGGTCAGCACCCCGATGGCGAAGGCATCGAATGCGTCGGCGCCCGGCTCGCGCCAGTACAGTCCGAACGCCGGTTGCCGGTTGGCGCCCGTGGGCAGGAGCCGCCAGCCGCTGCCCATCTCGCCGAACACGTGGTCGGTGAGAAATGCGCTGATGTCGCGGCGACCGGCGAACCAGACCGTGCCCGGCGGCATGATCAGCGCGGCGTCCTCGCGCAGCAGGGCGACGAGTGCGGCCGGATCGGCGCTCTCCCACGCGGTGATCAGCTTCGCCAGCGCCCGGCGTTCGGATGCGGTCGAGGCGGGCCGCCACCGATCCCGTTGTGCGGGAAGGTGTTCCGACAGGGTGGCATGGGCCCGTTGCAGCGCGCTGTTGACCGCCGCGCGGCTGACTCCCAGTGCGGCGGCGGTGTCGGCAACCGACCAGTCCAGCGTGTCCCGCAGGATCAGAACGGCGCGCTGGCGCGCGGGCAGCCGCTGGATCGCGGCCAGGAACGCCAGCTCGATCGTCTCCCGCGCGGTGACGACCGCTTCCGGTTCCTCCCCCGGGGCGCCGCCTACGTTCAGCAGCCGATCGGGATAGGGCTGCAGCCACGGCACGTCCACCGAGGCCAGCTCGTAGCGATGCGGGTCCGCCGGGCCGGCCAGATCCACCGGCCACGCCCGTGCCTTGCGCCTTCTCAGCGCGTCCAGGCAGGTATGGGTCGCGATCCCGTACACCCAGGCCCGCAGCGGAGCGCGGCCCGCGTAGGAGTCCAGCCGCGACCATGCCCGCAACAGGGTCTCCTGCACGGCGTCCTCGGCATCTTCGACCGAGCCGAGCATGCGATAACAATGCACCTGCAGCTCGTGCCGCAAAGGCTCGACCAGATGCGCGAACGCGGCCTGGTCGCCCTCGCGCGCTGCCTCCACTTTCCGATCCATACCTGTATGACGCATCCCGGCCCCATCGGTCATCGGTCTGCCGAAAACAATAGTAGACAGTTTTTCAAAAGTGTTTACTGCCGTGTCTGCGCAACAGACACAGCGGCAATCCCTTCGCGGAGTCGCCCGCCGACATCGCCGCCGCACTCACCGATCTGTCCGTGCCGGTATTGCTGCTGTCGTGCATCCACACGGCCCCACCGGACCGGCGTCGCGCGATTCTGGACGGACCGCTGCGGCCCGCCGGGTCGATGCTCAACGAATTCCAGGGCTTCATGTCGGACTCGACGCCGCGATCGTGATCAGCGCCGTGGGACAACTCAATCGGCCGTTCGTTCCCGATGTGCCCGGCGAATTCGCCGGTCCGGCGTTTCACACCGCACGCTGGCGCCACGATATCGATCTATCCGGTAAGGATGTCGTCATGGTCGGCGCCGGCGCACCGGATTCCAGCTCGCACCCGCCATCGCCGACCGGATGGAATCGCTCACCGCGCCCACCGGCAAACGCGCCTTGCAGGACAACGGCAGCTGGCTGCGCACGCTGCGCCGCGACCATGTGCATCTGGTGCGCGCCGGCGCGCAGCGCCTCACCGAGGACGGAATCGTCGACAGCACAGGCACATTCCATCGCGCGGATGTGATCGTCTGGGCAACCGGCTTCCGGCCCAACGACTTTCTCACACCGCTGCGCGTCACCGGGCGCGACCTGCACCGGTTCTGGGGCGAACGCCCCCGCGCCCACCTCTGCGTCACCCTCCCCGGGTTTCCGAACTTCTTCCTGCTCTACGGTCCCGGCACCAATCTCGCCAGCGGTGGCAGCATCATCTTCGCCGCCGAATGCGCGGTGCGCCTGATCATGTGCTGTCTGCGCATGCTCACCACGAGCGATGGTCGCCGCATCGAGGTCCGCGCCGAGGCCTTCGACGCCTACACCGCCAAGGCCCGAGAGGAGATGTCGCGCAAGGGCTGGGCATCGCCGCGTATCGCACACAACTACTACCGCAACGACGCGGGCGAGGTCACCGGGCTCAATCCGTTCCGCCTCGTCGAGTACTGGAGATGGACCAGCGCACCGGACCCGGGCGAATACGAAATCGGTTGAGCCGGGACACCACTCGGACGCATGACCAGGTGCGGGACGTGTGATCAGCGAGATGTGAGGACAGCGCATTGTGTCCGACGCCTCAGCGCGCGAGGGGCGACTTCCGGTTTAGCCGTGGCCGATACCGGTCATTCTGCACACGACGTTCTCGGCTCTATACGCAGGGTCGGTTCGCTGTGTGTCGGTACGAAGAGGTCACGCCATCCATGGCTCCCACCCCCACTGGCCGCAACGACAACGATCCAACCGCCCACGTCGCGGTGCGGAATGCGTTGTCGCAGGCCTTCGAATTGGTCGACGCGATGCTCCGGTCCGAATGCGCGGACCCGGAATACCCGAGCGCCGGCGCGATATCCAGCACGCCACACCGCGCGCACGGCGGTCGCGGTAGCGGCCTCGCCGCGCTCCCCCGTGGCGCCGCCCTGCTCCAGCGCGTCGAGCGGGCGGTGCAGCGTTGCATCGGTCACACCCAGTCGCGCAGCATCGTCGCTCTGACCGGATCGGCGGAGCGGGTGCCGGACGCGGTGGCCGACCATGTCGAAGCCGTGGTCGCCGATACCGTCGCCGCGGTCGTCGCGCACGCGGACGTCGCGGCGGTCGTCGTCACCGTCACCGTGGCCGACGTGCTCACCGTCACCATCGACACCTTGGATACCACCGGTACCACAACGGCCGACATACTTCCGGCGGCCACGGTCGCGACCGTGCACGCGCGGGCCCACGACGTCGGCGGCTGCTGCCGAGTGTTCCCCGGTGGCCGGGTCTCCTGGACGGCACCGCTGCCGCCGCCCGGCAAGGACACCACCACCTATCCGAACATGTTCTGACGCAGCGCGATTCGCGCGGCGGGTCAGGGCCGCGGCTGCTGCCGGGTGATCGTGTCGCGCAGATGGTCGCGTTCGACGGTCAGTGCGGTGTTGTGCGCACGCAGCGCGCTGTTGTCGTCCTCGAGATCGAGAATCCGCGCGATGGCCGACAGATGGATGCCCTGGCGGGTGAGAGCGGTGATGCGCTGCAGCCGGGCCAGGTCGTCGCCGCTGTAGCGCCGGGTTCCGCCCGCGCTGCGCGCAGGGGTGATCAGGCCGTGCTGCTCGTAGAGGCGCAGGGTGTGGATTTCGATACCGGTGAGCTCGGCAGCCACCGATATCGGATACACCGCCTGGCCTGAACCCGGCAGATGTCCCTCGCGCCGATCCGCACCCATCCTGCTCCCTTCTCCGCGCGGCAACCAGTTTATCTCTCACCACTCCTTGCACTCTCCTTGCCAGAGTGCTAAATAAATCTGTGTCAGGTAACAGAGGTTATCTGAGGTTCCTTCGAGAGTTATAAGGAGTGAACTGGAGGTGGCGACCATGCTGATGCGCACTGATCCGTTTCGTGATCCGGACCGTCGGACGCAGCAGGTGTTCGGCACGCAGGCTCGACCGGTAGCGATGCCGATGGACGCCTGGCGCGAGGGCGACGAGTTCGTGGTGGAGTTCGATCTCCCCGGCGTCGACCCCGATTCGCTGGATGTGGATATCGAACGCAATGTGGTCACGGTGCGGGCGTCGCGCCCGGAACTGGACGCGGGCAGGTCGACGATCGCGGCCGAACGCGTCCGCGGGGTGTTCCGGCGTCAGGTGATGCTGGGTGACAGCCTCGACACCGATCACATTCGCGCCGACTACCGCGACGGCGTGCTCCGAATGCGAATCCCGGTGGCGGACAAGGCCAAACCACGCAAGATCAACGTGGACCGGGTCGCCGGCGAACGGCAGGCGATCACGGTCTGATCGGTACGGACAACGGGCCCGGTCGGCTGCGGCTTCCGGGCCCACCCGGCCCTCTTCCGATCCCCACCGGCGCCGCCGTGCCGGTGATCGCCGGACCTTCGACACCACCGACCGCATCGATCAGTCCTGGACTCCTCACGCCGATGACGACTACGACTGCCTCGCCGACCGACCAGACGCGCGACCTCGAACCGGATGCGGTCGTGCACTGGCCCGACCCCAGCCCACTGCAGTCGTGGTGGGACACCGTCATGCGTCCCGCCCGCCGCGCCTTCGACCCCACGGAGAGGAGGGAGTTCTCGTGCCGATAATGCTCACGCTGACCGGCGGCGCCGGCATCGCCGCAGCCGTGGCCATCGCGTACGCCACCGTCGCGGCGACCTACTGGTGGGAGATGCGCACCTCCCGGCCCGACTCCCGGCGCCGGCCCGGCGGCCGACATCGACGGTGACAACCGGCGCGGACGTTCGCGCACCCGATCGGGTCTGCCCGCCGCAGCGCACCGATCAGGTGGCGAGTAATCCATCGGATCCGCTGCTCCGATGGCTATGCTCGGTTCGACTGTGGCATCGGCGGGTTCGGGGCGGTCGCCGGCGCCGCGATAACCGCGAGTGACCGAGGAGCCCCGGTGACCGTCATCCACAACCTGCCCGCGCACGTACTGTTCGTTCATTTCATCGTGATCCTGGTGCCGTTGACCGCGACCCTGGAAATCGTGTGCGCGCTGTGGCCGGCCGCGCGCCGCGGCCATCTGGTGTGGCTGACGCTGACACTCGCGGTGATCGTCATGGTCCTGACGCCGATCACCATTCACGCCGGCCAATGGCTGTACAACCTGCGCCGCAATCCCGAGGAGATCCTGCGCGAACACGCCGAACGCGGTGAGACGATGCTCTACTTCGCCATCGCCCTGCTGGTCGTCGCGGTGGCATTGGCCGGGCTTCACCTCGCCGAACGCCGCGGCGCCGATCTCCGCACCCTGATCACGGTGACCGTCGCCGTCTTCGCCGTGGTCGTCGCCGTCGCCTCGATCGTGCAGACCTACCGGGTCGGCGATGCCGGATCGCAATCGGTCTGGGGCGACGAGATCGCACGTCTGCAGAAGAACCGCGGCGACTGACCGACACCGCTTCGGCACAGCTGCCGCCGGAGCGATCAGCTACCCGGGGACGCCAGCATTCGTGCGCGGCGGGTGAGGGTCGCGCCGATGCCGTCCGCGGCCGCCCGCACCGATGCGACGTGACTTTCCGGGTGGAATCGGTGTGACGCGCCGGCGATGCTGATGGCCGCGACCACGGTGTCGGCCTCACGCACCGGCGCCGCCACACACACCAAACCCGGTGCCGATTCCTCGAATTCGTAGGCCACGCCCTCGGCGGCGATCCGGTCGAGTTGCGTGCGCAACGTGCCGGGCAGCACGATCGTGCGTGGAGTGTGGGCGGGCAGCGGCCCGCTCAGCACGCGGTCGCGCAGTGACCGATCGGCATGAGCGAGCAGCGTTTTCCCGATCGCCGTGCAGTGCACCGGCATTCGGCCTCCGATCCGCGACGGCGCACTCGCCTGCCGCCGCCCGCCGATCTTGGTCAGATACACCACGTCCGTACCGTCGAGGACGCCCAGATGCACGGTCTCGTGGATGCGGGCGTTCAGTTCCTCGAGGAACGGGATGGCGACCTCGAGCAGACTCCGCTCCACGGAGGCGCGCATTCCGAGTTCGAACAGGTGGCCGCCGAGGCGATAGCCGCTCTCGGTCCGTTCCAGCAGCCGGACGGTGACCATATCCGCGAGGACCCGGTGCAGGGTCCCCTTCGGCATCCCGGTGCGCCGGCCGATCTCGGCCAGACTCAGGACGCCGTCGTCGATCGAGAACGATTCGAGGACGGCCATCACCTTGCCCAGCACGGTCGACCCGTCGACCGGCCGTGCGCCGATCCTCGCCGACTCCGCCGTACTCACCCGGCCGAGCTTACCCCGGGTTCCGCTCAGTGGAACGAAATGCTGGTGCGGCACTGCGCTCCGCCGCGACAGTGAAGGCTCCCCCGTTCACCTACTACGCCAGGACCTTGGATGCCGACCTCACGACTCGACGACCGAACCACCGCGGCGACGACCGCCGCGGCACAACGGCTCAGCACCGCGGCGCGAACCGCCATCCCCTGCCGCCCCGTGCGCGACCTGATCGGGACCGACGACGTGACCGCCGCCTACGCGGTGCAGGCGCAGTCGACCGCCGAACGGGTCGCGGCGGGGGCCACGATCGTCGGCCGCAAGATCGGGCTGACCTCACCGGCGGTGCAGCAGCAACTCGGTGTCGACCAACCCGATTTCGGTGTCCTGTTCGACGACATGCGCTTCCGGCAGGACACGCCCATTCCCGCGAGCCGTCTGCTGCAACCGAAGGCCGAAGCCGAGGTCGCGTTCGTGCTCGCTCACGACCTCGCCGACGGTCCACTCGACGACGACCAGGTGCGCGCCGCGGTCGACTACGCCGTGGCCGCGCTGGAAATCGTCGACAGCCGAATTGCCGACTGGGATATCACCTTCGGCGATACCGTTGCCGACAACGGTTCCAGCGGACTGTTCGTCCTCGGATCGCGGCGCCGCACCCTCGACGAGTTCGAACCCGTATCGGCGCGGATGACCATGTCCATCGACGGCGTCGAGGTGTCCACCGGGACCGGGGCGGCCTGCCTCGGCGACCCGCTGCGCGCGCTGGCATGGCTGGCGCGCACCGCCCGCGAATTCGGCGAACCGCTGCGTGCGGGCCAGGTGATCCTGTCCGGCGCGCTCGGCCCGATGGCCCCGATCACCGCCCCCGCAACCGTCACGGCCGAGATCTCCGGGCTCGGCTCGGTGACCGCCGTCTTCATCGAGGAGTGACAACCATGAGCGACGAACGTGGCGCCGTCAAGGTGGCCGTCATCGGATCGGGCAATATCGGCACCGATCTGATGATCAAGGTCATCCGGCATTCGACCGTGCTGGAAATGGGCGCGATGGTCGGCATCGATCCGGAATCCGACGGCCTCGCCCGGGCCCGGCGGCTGGGCGTGCCCACCACCTCCGAAGGTGTGCAGGGGCTGTTGCGATTGCCGAACTTCGACCAGATCGAGGTGATCTTCGACGCGACCTCGGCCAAGGCGCACGCGGCCCACGCGGCGGTCCTCGAGCCGCTCGGTAAGCGCCTCGTCGATCTCACTCCGGCCGCGCTGGGGCCCTTCGTCGTCCCGGCGGTGAATCTGGACGAACACCGGCACGCGACCGACGTCAACATGGTCACCTGCGGCGGGCAGGCCACCATCCCGATCGTCGCCGCCGTCTCGCGCGTCGCACCGGTCGCCTACGCCGAGATCGTCGCGTCGATCGCCTCGAAGTCCGCCGGCCCGGGGACGCGGGCCAATATCGACGAGTTCACCGAGACCACCGCGCACGCGGTGGAGACCGTGGGCGGGGCCCGCCGGGGCAAGGCGATCATCATCCTCAATCCGGCCGAACCGCCGATGATCATGCGTGACACCGTGCTCTGTCTGACCACGGCGCCGGACGCCGCTACGCAGGAGGCGATTCGCGCATCGATCGAGCAGATGATCGCGCGGGTCGCCACCTATGTGCCGGGCTACCGGCTCAAACAGCAGATCCAGATCACCCCGATACCGGCGGACCAGCCGGTGCACACCCTGCAGCACGCCGACGGCGGTCCGGCGCCGACGCATCAGGTGAGCGTCTTCCTGGAAGTGGAGGGTGCGGCGCACTATCTGCCCGCCTACGCGGGAAATCTCGACATCATGACCTCCGCGGCGATGCGCTATGCCGAATCGGTCGCCGACACGATCGCCGCCCCGGCAGAACAGGGAGCCTCGCGATGACCACGCAACTGTTCATCCAAGACGTCACGCTCCGCGACGGTATGCACGCCGTACGCCACCGCATCACTCCCGACGACGTCGGCGCGATCGTGGCGGCGCTGGACGCGGCGGGAGTCGACGCCGTCGAGGTCGCCCACGGGGACGGGCTCGCCGGCGGCAGCCTGAACTACGGCCCCGGCAGCAATACCGACTGGGAGTGGATCGAGGCCGCGGCCGCCAACCTCACCCACGCCCGGCTGACGACCCTGCTGCTGCCCGGCATCGGCACCATCGACCACCTCGAGCAGGCCTACCGGCTCGGCGTCCGCTCGGTCCGCGTCGCCACCCACTGCACCGAGGCCGACGTCTCCGCCCAGCACATCGGCAAGGCCCGCGAACTCGGCATGGACGTCTCCGGGTTCCTGATGATGTCGCATATGGCCGAACCCGAGCAGCTCGCCGAACAGGCCAAGCTGATGGAAACCTATGGCGCACAGTGCGTTTACGTGACCGACTCCGGCGGCCGGTTGACCCTGAACGGCGTGCGCGACCGTGTGCGCGCCTATCGCCGCGTCCTCGATCCGGCCACCGAGATCGGCATCCACGCGCACGAGAATCTCTCGCTGTCGGTCGCCAATTCCGTTGTCGCCGTGGAGGAAGGCGTCACCCGCGTGGACGCCTCGCTCGCCGGGCACGGCGCGGGCGCGGGCAACTGCCCGATCGAACCGTTCGTCGCCGTCGCCGACCTGTACGGCTGGAAGCACAACTGCGATCTGTTCGCCCTCCAGGACGCCGCCGACGATCTCGTGCGGCCGTTGCAGGATCGCCCGGTGCGGGTGGACCGCGAAACGCTCACCCTGGGATATGCCGGTGTGTATTCATCGTTCCTGCGCCACGCCGAGGCCGCGGCGCAGCGCTACGGATTGGACGCGCGCACCATCCTGCTCGAGGTCGGCCGGCGCGGACTGGTCGGCGGTCAGGAAGATCTCATCGTCGACATCGCACTGGATCTCGTGGGCGAAGCCAGCGCCGCGACCGCCTGAACAACGAAGGACCACCGAAGGACCACCGAGTACGAACTACTCGGTGGTCTATCGCGTGCCCTCCTGGATCCCGGTGTGAGCACACCCGGTATCGAAAGGCCCTCGAATTTCCCCGATACCAGCGCTTGGCGAAAAGCCTTACCGATGTTCACCTTTCGAAGGACTGGGCCGAGAACAGGGACTTACCCTGGAGCCATGAGCCCTTCGCCCCACGCCGGACAGATCATCGCGGCTGAGCGGAAAGTTGCGGGTCTGAGCCAGCGGCAATTGGCCGATCGCGCGAACTACAGCCTGGCGATGGTCAAGGCGGTAGAACAGGGCCGGGAACCAGCGAGCCCGGCGTTCTTGGCTGCCGCTGCGCGTGCGCTGCGGGTGGAACCCGAACGGCTGACCGGTACGCCGTACCGTGACCTCATCGAGCAGGACGGGCCGTTGGAGGGGTTGGCCGATTTGCGCGCCGTGCTCGCGGAGGGAAGGTACGTGCGTGCCGTCGAACCGCCGTCACTGACCGAGCTTGCCTCCGAGATGGCCGCTGTAGACCTTGCCTATCGCAATGACAAGGGTCGCCTGGCTCTCGCACGCATACCGGGCCTGCTTCGCCAGTTGTACGGCGCGCTGCGCGAGGCCCGCGCAGACGAGCGCGGTGCGGTGTTCTCGCTGTTGTGCGCTGCATACGTGACCACCGAACGGCTGTGCAGAAGGTTCGGCTTCATTCAGCTCGCCCCTGCGGTGCTCGACCGACTCGAGTGGGCCGCCGAGGCGGCAGACGATCCGCTGTACGAGGCGCAAGCCAAGGTCAAGCGGGCGCGGGTCCTCATGTACCACGACGCGAACGACACCGGACTCCGGCTGGTCGAGGACGCGCTCGACGGAATCGAAGGCGATAGCGAAGCTGCGAACGCCGTCCGTGGATACGCGCACCTGTGCGGGGCGATTGTGGCCGCCCGAAGCATCCGCCCCGATACCGCCGCCGAACACATCGAACACGCGCGCCGCCTTGCCCCGGCGATGCCTGGTGAATCCGACCTGTACGGCACGCTGTTCGGCCCGGCGAATGTCGGGATTCATTCTGTCGCAGTTGCATTGGAGGCCGGCGATCCCGACAGGGCCGCGAGGGAAGGCTCGTCCCTCGTGCTCCCCGAAGAAGTCGCACCGCCGCGTGCGGGGCACCACTGGCAAGACGTGAGCCGCGCATGGCTCATGATCGGCAAACCGGACCAGGCGCTGGCCGCACTGAATCGGGCGCGACGGGTGGCCCCGCAGCAGACCCGCCTCCACCCCTCTGTACGGGAAACAGTCTACGGAATCGCTGCGGCACAACGCCGACAGACCAACAGCCTCACCGGGTTCGCCTCCTGGCTGGGTGTGCAACTCTGATAGACGCAAACCGCTGTCCCGCAACATGTTTGATGAGATTATGCGGGTATGGCAGCGAAATCACGGCCGAGCGGTTACCGGAACTACACGGCAGACGGCACATACTGGACCGTACGCAAGTACGGAAAGATTTTTTGGGTGGTGCGGATTGATCCGACGGGAGGCGGCTACCGCATCGTTGATTCGTGGGGCGGCTATCGCGCAGCAGGACATGCAGGCGGTGCGGCTGCACAGTTGGCGTACAACCAGGCCGTCGACGAGGTGAAGCAGAAGCTGCGTAGTCACATCCACGAGGCGCTGGACGGAATCGGGCTGGGCGCGCCTGTCGCTGCTGCTCCGGTCTCACCGAGGGACACTCCAGCAGGGCTGGAAACCGAAGGCGAAGACGACTGACGCGTCCCGCTGAGCGCTGACCGGACAACGGCACCACGTTCAACGCCCTAGTGTCTTCGCTGTCGGGCGTATAAGCCGCACTTGGGAGCGGCAACTGCGAGGCGGTTCCGGCAGATTGTCGCCCGCGCCTCCTTCTCCCCGGAATCCAGTCGCCATACGCATTCAACGGCATCCGGCAGCGGTCTGACGCGCCGACTTTCTGTCAAATGTATTGCACACCAACGCTTTCGATCTCGGCCACGGACTCCCGATCCTCCGCGGATTCGCTGTCTCCTGACCGAAGAGCGAGCTGGTCCGGCTCGGCCGGTCGGCGGGAGGGCAGCAGGGCGCCGGCGGCGGTCGCGGTCGCCGCCGAGGTGAGCGCGGTGGCCCAGCCCACCGGCCCGAGGGGACGGCAACCGAAATACGTCGACAGTCCGGGTGTCATGACGACCGCGCCCAGGAAGGCCGCACTACCGGCCGCGGTGAGCCACACCTGCGGGCTGTGACGCGCGGCCAGAACGGTCTGCCCGAGCTGTGTGCCCACCAGCGCGACCAGGGCGACGGTCGCCGCCCGGCGCTCGGTACCGGTCCAGCGGGCGATCGACCACGCCACGGTGGAGGCGGCCGCGGTGGTGGAGCCGCGGATCACGATCGTGCGACGCAGATCCGCCGCGATATCGGTGCGCGGCCGGGAGGCGAGCTGTTCGGCGAGCAGATCGGCGCGCTCCTGGTGGCCGGTCGGCTCCTCGTCGCCGGACCGCTCGGTCGACAGTGCGACGGCCATCGCCGGGAACATGTCGGTGAGCATGTTGACCAGCAGGAATTGCCTGGTGCCCAACGGTGCCCGGCCCGCGAGCGCGGTGCCGAGGACCGTGAACGCGACCTCACCGGCGTTGCCGCCGACCAGGATGCCGACCGCATCGCTGACGCGCCGCCACATGCCGCGGCCCTCGATCAGCGCATGCAGCAGCACCAGCGGGTCGGGATCGGTCAGCACCAGATCGGCGGCATTGCGGGCGGCGGTCGACCCCTGCGCGGTGAGTCCGATGCCGACGTCGGCGGTGCGGATCGCGGCCGCGTCGTTGCCGCCGTCCCCGGCCATGGCGACCACCTCGCCGCGCCGCTGCAGGGTGGTGACGATGCGAACCTTCTGCTGCGGGCTGACGCGGGCGAAGACACTGCTGCGCGCGATGAGCTCCGACTGGGCGGCATCGTCGAGATCGGCCAGATCGCTCCCCGTCACCACCGGCTCGGCGTCGATGCCGAGATCGGCGGCGATGGCGGAGGCGGTGACGGGATGGTCGCCGGTGATCATCCGCACGCGAATGTCGTTGCGCTGCAACGCGCCGACGAGCGGACGTGCCTGCGGACGCGCGGTGTCGGCGAGCCCGATGAAGCCGAGCAGGGTGAGTTTCTCGACCGCGCTCACTACATCACCCGGTGCCGCGGACAGATCCCGCCGGGCGACGACCAGCACCCGCAGCCCGCGCTCGGCCATGCGATTGATCATGCGGTCAGCGGCGCGGCGATGGGCGGCGGACATCGGTTCGTCGCGATCGTCACCCTCGTGCCGGGTCCGGATCGCGGTGCAGCGGGCGAGCACGATTTCCGGGGCCCCCTTCACGATCAGCCGCCAGCGCCGCCGCCGCGTCTGCCCCAGCGTCGCGGCGTATCCGCGATTCGATTCGAAGGGCAGTTCCTCGATCGTGTCCCAGCGTTCGTCCGAGTCGAGCTGCTCGGCGGCGTCGAGCACCGCCTGATCGGTGGCGTGCACGATCGGGCCCTCGGCAGGATCGGGGCAGGCGTGGGCCGCGGCCCGCAGCAAGAGGCGGGCACGCGGGTCGTCGTCCTCCGGCGACCACTGGTGATCGAGGTCGGCCAGGGTGGTCAGCCGCAGGCGGCCGAAGGTGAGCGTTCCGGTCTTGTCGAAGCAGATGGTGTTCACCCGGCCCAGGGCCTCCACCGTCCGGCTGGCCCGAACCAGCAGGCCGTGACGTGACAGGCGCCGGGCGACGGCCAGTTGCGCCACCGTGGCGACGAGCGGAAGTCCTTCCGGCACGGCGGCCGTCGCGACCGCGACCCCGTCGGCGATGGCCGAGCGAATACGCTGTCCCCGCAGCCATCCCAGCGTCGTGACCAGGGAACCGCCGCCGAGTGTCAGCGGCAGCGCCTGATCGCTGAGCGCACGCAGCTGCGCCTGCACTCCGCCCAGGCGCGGCGGCACGGCGACGGCGGCGGCGCGGTTGGTTTCGGTATCGCAGCCCACCGCGACGACCACCGCCACTGCGGCGCCGTTGACGATCGTGCTGGACTCGTACACCATGCAGCGCCGCTGGTTGAGGTCCGCTCCGGGAGTGGCGGGGCTGTCCTTGGGCACCGTGACCGATTCCCCGGTCAGCGCCGATTCGTCGACCTCCAGGTCCTCGGCTCGCAGCAGCCGCGCATCCGCCGGAACGACATCGCCGGTGCGCAGTGCGATCACGTCGCCGACCGCCAGGGCCGTCCCGGGCACCGATTCGCTCGGCGGCTCGGGATCGTGGTCGAGCGCGGCGCGATCGACGCGGCGCCCGGTGATGCGCTCGTGCGCGATCAGGTCGCGCAGCGCGTTCTCGGCGCGTTGCCGCTGCAAGGCCGACACCACCGCGTTGACCGCCACCACGCCGGCCACCAGTGCGGCGTCGCCGGGTGAGCCCAGTACGGCCGAGGCCGCGGCGCCGACACCGAGAATGGGGGTGAGCGGATCGGCCAGCTCGCGGCGCACGGTGGCGAGAAAACGCGTCGCCGGAGACAGGTGCGCGGGAATGCGGGTGAGCGGTGCGGTCCACGACCGCGCGGGAGGTAGCTCGTCGCGTTCGGGTTCCGGCAGCCGCGTCAACACTTCGTCGGGTTCGAGACTGTGCCAGGGAACCAGCGGTGCGCCCGATTCCGGGAGCCGGCCGCGCGCGGCCTGCACGCCCACCCACGTACCCTGCATCAGCCCGCTGGCCTGCGCCGCGGTCACCGGCCACGCGTCGCGGGAGCGGCCCGCGGCCAGCAGCAGACCCGCGAGCGAACACGCCGAGAGCGCGAGGACGCGACCGCGCTCGCTGACCTGCCGGGCGGGAGCCACCGTCAACAGCACGCGCATCACCTGATCGAGATCGCCGCAGACCACATCCGCCGCCCACGGCATCGCCTCGACCTCGCCGGCGCTGATCCGGCTCACGCCGATGGCCACATCCGCGCAGTTCAGATCCTCGGCGGCGTCGGTGGCGACCAGCGCCACCACATGTCCGTCGGACTGCAAGCGCCACACCAACTCCGCCGCCTGCCCCACCCGCTCGACGAATTCGTCTGCCAGGGACCGTAATTCGACCGCGTCGCGTTGTCCGCGCACGACCACCTTCAGGCCCGAGGCCCGGGCGGTGAGCATCAGCGTCCGCGCGCGGGGGTCGAGTTCGCGGCCGATCAGGACCCGGCCCACCACGTCCGTTCCGTCGCAGACGTCGTACCAACCGGGAATCGAGTCGGTGCGGTTGCGGTCCGGATCCGGTCGCAGCCGAAGGTCGCCGGTATCCGGCGGCGCAGGTCCGGCCGCGCCGGGGCTCGACCACAACAGCCGCTGAGCGGCGTTCCATACCCGGGCCGTGGTCCAGTCGGACTTCTCGGCATCTTCCGGTGCGGTTTCGCCGGTGCCGGCAGCGGCTTCGACATCGAGTACCAGGCGGCCGCTTCCGTACAGCACGGCGCCGTCGATCACCAAGGCGCTCAGCCGATCCAGCCGCCGCCATACCGACGGATCCATCGTCAGCACGCCGGAAGCGGCCAGCAGTGACGACACCGCCGCCGCGAAGCTCTCCCGGCTCGCCCGCGCGGCCTTCGGCGCGGCGATCGACAAGGCGCGGCCGACCGAGGACAGGCCCTGCCCGGCGGCGACGGCGGCGGCTCCGGCGGCCGCGGCGGCCGACGCCTCGTCCGCGCACCGCTCGACCGGGCCGGGCGGCAGTACCACCGGACGCTCCCGGTGTGGCGGGGAGTGCAAGATATCGCGGGCCCGTCGGTGGCCGTGCTCGACCTCCCACAAGCGCCAACGGGCATGGCGCACACCGTGTTCGGTGACGGCCAGCACTCGGTGCAGCGCATCGACCAGGACGTTCGCGGGGCTGTCGCCGGCGGCTTGCGCCAGCGCGTTGGCGGTGGTCAGCAGCAGATCGGTGCGGGCCCGGCCGAGACGCTGTTCCAACAGCCGCCGGATGCGCGGCTGCGAGTCCGCCAGCGCGACCAGCGACTGCACCGTCTCCACGCCGTTGCGCCCGGGAATGGCCGCTCCGACGAAGGTGACACCGGCCGAGATCAGATCACCGGCCAGTGAAATCGCCGCCGACACAACGGGTTCCAGATCGGCAGGATGTTCCGCGCTCGGATCCCAGACGGTATCGGCGACGCCGGCGTCCTCCTCGGCCGCGGCGATCGCCTCCAGCAGGCCGGGCACCACATCATCGTCGCGAACCGCGGCGACCACATCCCCGGTCACCGCGTTCACCCGCGTCCAGCGCACACCCGGCAGCGAGCCAACCCTCCGGTGCACGGCCTCCGCGACTCGCTCGCTGCGCTCCGAACACAGGCCGCGCACCTCTACGAGCACGCGATCCTCGACGGCGGCGATCCGTCTGCCGTCCCGGCGCAGCGCCGGGTTCAGCAGCGACCGCACGTCGCGCTGCAGCTGCGTGGCGATATCGTCGGCCACCTCGGTCAGCCGCAGCGCGGTCTGCGCCGCCGCCACCGCACGCACGGGCAGCCGCGCCGGGCCGCCGATGAGAGCCGTCCCGGTCCGGCCGGCTCCTGACACCACACCGATCAACGACTGAAACACCGGACCTCCCAGCCCGTACGAGTACCGTCGTCCGAGCTACTACCCAGGATCGGGGAAGCCAACCGCGATATCGGCAGCCTGAGCGGGGCTGATTGTTTCCACCGCCGACGCGGTGCGGCTACAGGCATGCGGCGACCGGTATCCGGTGGGCGGGGCCGTGCGGCGCCGGTGCGGTGAACGACGGGTCCGCTTCGGCCGATGGCCGCTCCGCGGGCATCGGGTCGAGGAATCGGGCGCGTTCGAAAGAGCTGTCGATGGTGAACGCGGCACCGTCGAACCGGGCCGGCCCGGTGAAGCCGGCCGCACCGAAGTCGGCATGGCCACGGAACTGCGCGCTGTCGAAATACGCCCCGCCGTGGAAGGCCGCCCGGTGGAATCGGGCGTCGCCGGAGAAGATCGCCAGTGGAAATTGGGCGCTGCCGCGGAAGGTGGTTCCGTCGAATCGGGCCCGCTCGAATCGGGCGCCGAAAAATTTGGCGCGATCGGTGAACACCGCCTCCCGGAACCACACGGTATCGAAGGTCGCCGCCTGGAATTGGGTGTCGGCGGAGAATGTCGCGCCGTCGAATCGAGTGATGCCCGTCAGGTTCGCGCGTTCGAAATTCGCGGAGCCGCCGAAAACCGCACCGGTGAAATCGGCATCCTCGATTCGCGCATTGCGGAAATCGAAGGTGGCGCGCGACCAGCTGCGCCGCGCGCCGCGGCGGAGGTGGTCGGCGATGACGGACGTGATGGTCCGCCGCACCGTCCGGTCGTATCCGCCGAGCCGGCCGGCCGCACGGGGCAGTCGGAGATAACCGCAGAGCACGTCCACGCATTGCTGGCGCGGGGTGGCCGCGGACGCGTCCGCGATCTCGGCCAGCGTGCGCACGGCGGAGATCTGCGCTTTGCCCTCACCGACATAGAGTTGCGCCGCCGCCGACACGAACATGTCGGCCAGTTGCCACGGCCACCGAAAACGCTTGCGCCGAAAAGAATTCACCGAAGTCGCGTCGCTGTCGAGCAATAGATTCGCCGCCGCGGCCACCGGTGCCGGCCGGCGTTGTACGAGCACTACCATTCGAACCTCCTAAACGCCTGCAACGCCCAGAAAAGCTCTTCACTCGCTGTAACGACGGTATAACCGCTCGACATCCGCCATGACAATCGTCACCGAAAAGTAATCGACCGGCTACGGCGCGCCGGTCGACCTGCGCGGGATCGGGACGCTCGTGGCGGGCGGAAATCGCTGTCGGATAACCGTCTTGCCACCTCATTCGAGACCGGCCGATTCGCAGCCCGGAGCGCGATAAAATTCGCCATGTCTCGATGTCTCATCCCGGAGTGACCAGCACATGGGCGCTCGACCGGAAGGCGATGCCACCGCCGCCTTCGACCCGTCGGCCGATCGGGCGGTGGATACTGCGCCGCAACCCACCGCGGACGAGCAGTCCCCCGGCGCGACCAGGCCGCGGCCGCACCCGTCCCCCGCCGCCGATCTCGAGCCCGGCGACCGGATCGACGATTTCGATCTGCTGCTCGAGCTCGGCCGCGGCGCGTTCGCCCAGGTCTTCCTGGCCCGGCAGCGGTCGCTGCAGCGACTGGTGGCGGTGAAGATCTCCGCGGACCACGGCACCGAACCCCAAACCCTGGCTCAGCTGGATCACGAATCCATCGTCCGGGTGTACGACCAGCGGGTGCTGCCGGACCGGGGACTGAAGCTGCTGTACATGCAATACGTTCCGGGTGGCACGCTGGCCGCGGTGCTGACGCGGGTCCGCGCGACCGCGCCGGAGCGACGCAGCGGGCGGCTGCTGCTGGACGCGGTCGACGAGGCATTGGCGGACAAAGGCGAGATCCCCACCTCGAGCAGCCGCGCGCGGGACGAGATCGCGGCCCTGTCCTGGCCGGAAACCGTCGCCTGGCTCGGCCGCCGGCTCGCCGAAGCCCTCGACTACGCCGAAAGACGCGGTGTGCTGCACCGCGATATCAAACCGGCCAACGTCCTGCTCTCCGCCGACGCCGCACCCAAACTGGCCGACTTCAACATCAGCTTCAGCGACCACGTCGCGGGCAGCAGTCCGGTGGCGTACTTCGGCGGATCGCTGGCCTACATGTCTCCCGAACATCTCGAGGCGAGCCACCCGCAACTGTCCGGCACGGTGGACGACCTCGACACGCGCAGCGATATCTACGCTCTGGGCGTCATGCTGTGGGAGTTGCTGACCGGGCGCCGCCCGTTTCCGCCGACCGCGGCGAAGGATTCACAGGACTCGGTCGAACAGCTCCTCGACATGCGGCGCCGCCCGATCGCGTCGCAATTCCTCGACGACCTTCCCGCCGACTGCCCGGCCTCACTGCGCCGCGTGCTGCTGACCTGCCTGGCGCCGCGGCGCACCGATCGCTGGGCCAACGGCGCGGAGCTGGCCCAGCAATTCGAGCTCTGCCTCGACCCGCGGGCCCGGGAGCTCGTCGACGCACCACCGGACAGCCATCGGCCGCGCGGGCCGCTGTGGCCGATACCGATTCTGGCGATCGCGATCGCTGTGCCCAATCTTGCCGCCGCATGGTACAACTACTACTACAATAGGACGCTGATCGTCAGCAAACTCACGCCCGAGATCCAGCGGTCCTTCCACGATGTGGCCCAGGTGCTGTATCCGCTGGCCATCGTGGCGGCCACACTCCTGATCCTCTACATCGCGCGCCATCTCATCGAGGTGTCCATCGGACTGCACAACGGGCGTGACTATCCCGAGGCCGTTCTCACGAGCGCTCGCATCGATGCGCTGCGGCTCGGCAACCGGGTGGCCGCCATCGCTTTCGTGTTCTGGTTCGCCGGTGGCGTGATATTTCCGGTGATGCTGAATCTCGTCGCCGGCGGCGTGCCGCGCGGCACCTACACGCATTTCCTGCTGTCCCTGGTCGTCTGCGGTGCGGTCGCCCTGGCCTACCCGTACTTCGCGATCACCTGGTACGTGGTGCGGTTCCTGTACCCGCTCTTCCTGGCCCACGGACGGTCCGCCGCCGCCGACGTCGAACACCTGCGCCGGCTCGCCCGGCGTACCGGCATCTACCTCACCGCGGCCGCCGCCGTACCGCTGGTGGGCGTCACGGGCATCACGTTCCTGCCGGCGCCGGATATCGAATCCATCATCTGGGCGATCCGCATCCTGTGCGTCGGCGGCATCATCGGCTTCATCCTCGCCTACGTGTGCTACGAGGTCATCGAGAAGGACCTGCGGGCGCTCGAACGCGTCGCGGCCGCATCCACCACCGACGCGGAATAGGCGAGCGCCGGCCGTACCCTCTCCGCCATCGCGGTGCGTGGCGGGATGCGGTAGTGGTATTCCGAAACCAGGCGCCGGCGATCCGACTGTGCGCGGATCGAAAACTGCTGGGAGGTAGCGACTGTGGCGGTCGGATCGGAGCCCGCGCTTCGGTACCGGGTGTTTCGCCGGGCCGAGGTCAGGGTGCTCCTGCGTACCGTGCGGGCGGCGTGGTCGGACGAATTGTCCGATTGGGCGGCGGCATTGACGTACTACAGCATGTTGTCGCTGTTTCCGGCGCTGCTGATCGCCATCGTGGTGCTGAGCATCGCCGGACCCGCCCCCGCCGACTCGCTCGCGGGCGCGGCCGGGCGGCTGGGGCCCGGCGGCGGCACCTCACTGATCGCCGAGTCGATTCATCATCTGCAGTCGGTCCAGTCGCTGTCCGGTCCGATGGCGGTGGTGGGCCTGTTGTCGGCGTTCTGGACCGTATCGACCTATCTGGGGGCGTTCATCCGGGCGGCCAACGCCCTCTACGGTGTGCGGGAGAGCCGATCCCTGTGGCGCACACTGCCGCTGCGGTTCGCACTGGGCCTGATTCTGGTGGTCGCCGTGGTCGTCACCGTGCTCGGCTTCGCCATCACTCCCGGCCTCGCCGAACACGCCGGCAACCGGATCGGAATGGGTTCGGCGGGCCTGCTCGTCTGGTCGATCGTGAAATGGCCGCTGCTGGCCCTGCTGGTCAGTGTCGCACTGGCGCTGCTGTATTGGGTCGCGCCGAACACCGAGGGCCAGCGGTTGCGCTGGCTCACCTCCGGAAGCGTGATCGCCGTGGGCATCTGGATCGCGGGGTCGGCCGGACTGGCCCTGTACGCCGCGCATTTCGACTCGCTCAATCGCGTGTACGGGTCACTGACCGCGGCGATCGTCCTGCTGATGTGGTTGTGGCTCACCAACTTCGCGATTCTGCTCGGCGCGGTCGTCGACGCCCAGATCACCCGCCAGCGAATGTTGCGCGAGCACCCCGGGCCGTGATCGGCATCGGCGGTCACGAGGCTCGCGACCGCCCGGCGGCCGGTGGCGCGGAGTGCGGGTCGAGCCGGCGGTTGGTGGCCGCCAGTTGCCAGGCCGTCGCGGCCTCGAGCCGCTCGACCCGGGTGGGGTCGAGCCGGCAGCAGATGTGGTCCCAGTGCAGCGCGAGATGATCGCCCACCTCGACATCGGCGGCATCGATGCCCGCGCCGGCCAGCTCGATGCGGCGCGGCGACGCTGCCGCAAGCGACAGGTGCGAATCGCTCCAGCGCAGCCGGCGCACGGAAACCGTCGCGGTGGTGGCGTCTCGCGCGCACACCCGCGCCCAGCTGATCCGGCAGTTGTCGAGCACGCGCAGCGGCAGGTCGGCGGGCCCCCGGTCGAGCAGCCGGGTCCACGGATAGATGCCGAACACGTGGAAGTTGTGGTTGGGCGCGCTTTCCGGCGCCAGCTCCGGGCCCAGATGACGCCAGTATCCACCGGCGATCGGTCCGATCACCGACAACAGCTCCGACAGGAATTCCGCCCGATCGATGCCGGCGCCGACTCCCCCACCGAGCCAATAGGATTCGACCAGTCGCGGGTCGAGCGGATCGCCGATCCCGGTCATCGACGACAGCACCCGCAGATACGGCCAGGCTCCGGAGAAGCGCCGTGCCACGGCCCGGATCTCGGCATCGGTCCCGCCGGCCAGCGCGGGGGCGTCGGCCGGGCCGCAGTAGCCCAGCGCGTTCGGCGCGTAGGCGTACCGCGCGAACATCTGCGGCCCGCTCATGTCGGGCCCTCGGGGGCCGCACGCGGGGATTGCCCGCGCCGCCACAGGATCAGCGCCAGCAGCCAAGTCGCGAGGAACAGCGCCACCACGACGAAACCCATCGCCCCCAGATCGAGACCGCCGATCCAGGCCAGCGGGCCGGAGGTGATGCCCAGTGCGCCGGTGACCACGGAGACGATCTCCTGGGCGCCGATCAGCAGGGCCACCGCGACCGACAGCCCGGTCACCAGCAGGTTGTAGTAGATCTTGCGTGCCGGCGCGACGCAGGCCCAGCCGTAGGCGGCGTTCATACACGCCCCGTCCAGCGAGTCGAACAGCGTCATCCCGGCCGAGAACAGCAGGGGCAGAACGACGATCGCGTACCAGGGCAGGTCGGTGTCGGCCGCCGCGCTACCGGCGAGCACCAGCAGACTCACCTCGGTGACCGTGTCGAATCCCAGCCCGAACAGCACTCCGATCGGATACATCTGCCCCGGCCTGCGAACCGCGCGGACCAGCGGATCCAGCACCCGGTTCAGGGCCCCACGGGCGTGCAGCCGGGAATCGAGGTCCCGCTCGTCGCCCTCGCCCCGGCGCAGTGCTCGTCCGATTCCGATGAGCGACACCAGGTTCAGCAGGCCGATGAGCAACAGGAAGGTTCCCGAGACGCCGCTGCCGAAGGTACCGGTCCAGCGCCGCAGGCCGGAACCGTCGTCCTCGACACCGGACGCCAGTGCCCGAGCGCCCAGTGCCAGCGCACCGACCATGACGAAGACGACGGTGGAATGTCCCAGCGAGAACCAGAATCCGACCGACAGCGGTTGTCTGCGCTCGCCCACCAGCTTGCGGGTGGTGTTGTCGATGGCGGCGATATGGTCGACGTCGAAGGCGTGCCGCATCCCCAGCGTATAGGCGGTCACGCCCAATCCGGCGCCGAACACCACGTTGCCGACCGCATAGTGGCCCGGGACGACCAGAGCGGCCAGCAGCCCCCACCCCGCGACGTGCAGCGCGGCCACGGTCACGGCCATGCCGATCACGTCGCGGCGCCGGCCGCGCCGGTCCCGTGCCCACCTCCGGGCGGGCGATATCGTCACCGACGGCCGCATCGTATCTCCCGCCTGCGCCCCTACCGGACGCTCAGCAGATCCGCGGAAGCTGTTCGCCTGCGGGCAGATCCACCACCCGGGTACCGCCGAGGGCGGTGCGCGCGACCACCATCCCGGGATGTTCGTCGACGCAGACGCCGATCGCGCAGGCCCGCGCGCCCAGCGGATGGGCCCGCATGGCCGCCAGCGCGCGGTCCGCGTCCTCGGCGGCGACGAAGGCGATCGCCTTCCCCTCGTTGGCCACGTACAGCGGATCCAGTCCCAGCAATCCGCAGGCATCGCGGACCGCGTCCGGAATCGGCAGTGCGCGTTCGTCCAGCCGCACACCGACATGCGCCGCTTTCGCGATCTCGTTCAGTGTCGCCGCGACCCCGCCGCGGGTGGGGTCGCGCAGCATGTGCACATCGGCGCCGGTCTCGAGAATCGCGGCCACCAGACCGTTCAGCGCGGCGGTGTCACTGCGCACGGTGGTGCCGAATTCCAGGCCCTCGCGGCAACTCATCACCGCTACCCCGTGCACGCCGATATCACCGCTGACCAGCACGACGTCGCCGGGCCGGGCGCGCTCGGGGCGGATGTCGGCCCCCGCGGGCACCAGCCCGATGCCCGCGGTGTTGACGAAGATGCCGTCCCCGTGGCCGGAATCGACCACTTTCGTATCGCCGGTCACGAGCTTCACCCCGGCGGTGACGGCGGCGGCGCCCATGGCTTCGGCGACCCGCGCGATATCGGCCAGGTCGGTGCCCTCTTCCAGGATGAACGCCGTCGACAGCACCAGGGGCTGCGCACCGGCCATGGCCAGATCGTTCACGGTGCCGTTGACCGCCAGCTCGCCGATCGTGCCGCCGGGAAAGACGAGCGGTTTCACCACGAACGAATCGGTGGAGAAGGCCAGCCTGGCGGCCCCGACCTCGACCACCGCCGCATCCCCGAGCGCGGCGTCGGCGGCGGAGCCGAACGCGGGCAGGAACAGATGCTCGATCAGCTCGCCCGACATCGCACCTCCGCCCCCGTGCGCCATCACGATGGTCGGTGAATCCCGCAGCGGCAGCGGGCACACCCAGCTGTCGGCGTCGAATACCGGTGCCGGGGTGGAGGTTCCGGCGTGGTCAAGCATGAGCCACCTCCGCCGGCAGATCCAGGCGGCGATACAGGTAGTAGGCGGCGCAGGCGCCCTCGGAGGACACCATCGTGGCGCCCAGCGGGTTACGCGGTGTGCAGCGGGTGCCGAACGCCGCGCAATCGGTCGGCTTGATCAGCCCCTGCAGCACCTCTCCCGAGCGGCAGACCGACGATTCGGCGGTGTGGATATCGCCCACGCTGAATCGGTATTCGGCGTCGAAGTCGCGATAGCGCGGCGAGAGCCGCCACCCGCTGCGCGGAATGACGCCGATGCCGCGCCAACCACGATCGGTGACCTCGAAGACGTCCTGCAGCATGGCCTTCGCGGCCGGATTGCCCTCGGCCGGTACCGCACGCGGATAAGCGTTCTCGACGTCGCAGCGTCCCTGTTCGAGCTGGATCACCGTGCGGCGGATACCCTCGAGAATATCCAGCGGCTCGAATCCCGTGACCACCATGGGAACTCGGTACTTCCGCGCCAGCGGCGGGTATTCGCCGATACCCATCACCGAGCACACGTGACCGGCGGCCAGGAACGCCTGGACCCGGCAGTCCGGGGATTCCATGATCGCGGCGATCGCCGGCGGGACCAGTACGTGCGAGACCAGCAGCGAGAAGTTCTCGATGCCCAGCCGCCGGGCCTGATACACCGTCATGGCGTTGGCCGGGGCGGTGGTCTCGAATCCGATCCCGAAGAACACCACCTGACGGTCGGGATTCTGTTTGGCGAGGGTGAGCGCGTCGAGCGGCGAATACACCACTCGCACGTCGCCGCCCTCGCTCTTGATCCGGAACAGATCCTTGGAACTGCCCGGCACCCGCAGCATGTCGCCGAAGGAGCAGAAGATGACCTCCGGGCGGGCGGCGATCTCGAGCGCCTTGTCGATCACCTCCAGCGGTGTGACGCAGACCGGGCAGCCGGGGCCGTGAATCATCTCGATGGTGTCCGGCAGCAGCTGGTCGATGCCGTGCCGGATGATCGAATGCGTCTGCCCGCCACAGACTTCCATGATCGACCAGCGGCGCGAGGTCGCGGCGCGGATGCGTTCGAGCAGGCGCTGAGCCAGTTCGGGATTGCTGAATTCGTCCAGGTATTTCATCGGTTCACCTCGTCGTCGCGGGCGGACTCCGACGGTGCGCCGGAGGTGGGATCGGGAAGGCCGGACTGCCGGGCGGCGATGGCGAATCCGTCGCCGAATTCCTCGTTCAGCACACCGAGGTGTTCGAATTCGGCCAGGGTGGCCAGCGCCGACTCCTCGTCGAGGCGCTGAATGGCGAATCCGACGTGCACGACGACGTAGTCGCCGACCGCGGCATCCGGAATGTATTGCAGGCACACGTCTTTGTGGACACCGCCGAAGTCGACAACCGACATCAGCGTGCCGTCGCGCTCGTACAGGTCGAGCACCTTCCCCGGGACTGCCAGGCACATGATCGGTTCCTTCCTTTCGCTCATCGAGCCCCGGCGGCGAGCAGCTGCCCGAATGCCAGGCCGCCGTCGTTGGGTGGCACTCTGTGATGAGTGATGACGTGAAAACCCTCGTCCCGCAGCCGTTTTCGCGAGAGCGAGAGCAGCAGCGCGTTCTGGAACACGCCGCCGGAGAGGGCCACCGGTACACCCGGTTCGCCGAACCGGCGCGCCAGGGCGGCCACGAGTTCGGCGACCGCGACGTGGAAGCGCGCGCCGACGAGGTCCGCACCGGCTCCCGCCGCGAGGTCGGCGACCACCGCCGCCAGCACCGGAGCCGGATCGATTCGCACGGCGCCGTCGGGATCCGCCGCGCCGAGCGCGAATCGGTAGCCGTGGCCGGGATCCGCGTCGCGGGCGCGGGCCTCCAATTCGATGGCGGCCTGGGCCTCGTAGTCGACCACGTGGCGCACACCCGCCAGCGACGCCACCGCGTCGAACAGCCGTCCCATACTCGAGGTGGGAACGCAGCCCAGCCCGGTGCGGAGTTGATGGGCGAGGACCCGGCGCTCGGCGGGCGGGCACGCGGCGACCGAGGCGAGGGATTCCTCCCACGGGATGCCGGCGGCGTGCAGATGAGCCAGCGCCATCCGGTAGGGCCGGTGCACGCTGGCGTCACCACCCGGTAGCGCGACGTAGGCCAGATGCGCCAGGCGCCGGAACCCCTTGTAGCCGGCGGCCAGCACCTCACCGCCCCAGATCGCCCCGTCCGGGCCGAAACCCGTTCCGTCGAAAGCCATTCCGAGGACGGTCGACGAGCCGGGCAGACCGTGCTCCCCCATCACCGCCGCGATGTGGGCGTGGTGATGTTGCACCGTGTGTACCGGCCGTCCGGCCGCGGCCCGTCGCGCCCAGGCGCTGGAGCGGTAGCCGGGATGGGCGTCGACCGCCAGCCGCGCCGGGTGCACTCCGGTCAGTTCCTCCAGATGGTGTTCGGCGGCGCCGAATGCGCGCAGCGTGGCGAGATCGTCCATATCGCCGATGTGCTGGCTCAACCACGCGTACCGGCCCTCGGCGACCGCGCAGGTGTTCTTCACATCCGCGCCGACCGCGAGGACGGGCGCCGACTCCTGCGGCAGCGCCAGCGGCAGCGGCGCGTACCCCCGGGAGCGGCGGATCGGCAGTTCGATGCCGTCGACCAGCCGGACCACCGAATCGTCGCAGGGCACGAGGATGCGGCGGTCGTGGTCCAGCACGGCGTCGGCCAGTTCCGGCAGCCGCCGCGCGGCGTCCTCGTCGGTGTAGCAGAGGGGTTCGCCGCCGAGATTGGCCGAGGTCATCACCAGCGCGAGTGGTCCGGGCGAGTCGCCGGGCAGTCCGAACAGCAGCAGGTGCAGCGGGGTGTAGGCCAGCATCACCCCGAGATCGCGAAGGCCCGGCGCCACCGCGTCCGTCAGCACGTGCCCGCGCCGCGGCAGCAGCACGATCGGGCGCTGGGGTCCGCTCAGCACCGCCGCGGCGGCCGCGTCGACATGTGCGACGGTGCGGGCCGCGGCCGGATCGGCGACCATGACGGCGAAGGGTTTGGCGCCGCGGCGTTTACGCACACGCAGCCGCGCCACCGCATCCTCGTCGTCGGCGGCGCAGGCGAGGTGATAGCCGCCGATCCCCTTGACCGCCACGATTCCGCCCTCGCGCAACGTCTTTCGCGCGGCGGCCACGGGATCACCGGTTCCCGGACCGGAGTAGCGCAGGGTGGGCCCGCAGTCCGGGCAGGCGATCGGCTGGGCGTGGAAGCGGCGATCGGCGGGATCGTGATACTCGCGCGCGCAGCGCTCGCACATGGCGAAATCGGCCATCGACGTCCGCTCGCGGTCGTAGGGCAGACTCGCGATGATGGTGAATCTCGGCCCGCAGTTGGTACAGGTGATGAACGGATGCCGGTAGCGGCGATCGGCGGGATCGGCCAGCTCCCGCGCGCAGTCGGCGCAGATCGCCACATCGGGCGAGGCCAGGGTGCGGCCGCTGCCACGGGTCGTGCCGGCGATGTGGAATCCGGTTCCGCCGCGCACCGGCAGATCGGTGCGCTCCACGGAGTCGACCACGGCCAGCGGGGGCGGCCGGTGGCGCACCCGATCGGTGAATTCGGCGAGTGCCCAGGGTGTTCCCTCGATGTCGACGATCACCCCGTCGCTGTCGTTGGCGACACTGCCGGTCAGCGCGAGTTCGGCGGCGGTGCTGTAGACGAAGGGCCGGAATCCCACGCCCTGCACCACACCGCGCACGATCAGCCGGCACCGAGCGCGCCCGGTGTCGGCTCCTCGGCCCGCCTCGGTACTCACGGTTCGCCCCGGCTCAGCAGTCGCAGTCCGGCGAGCGCCTCGCGGGCCCCCGCCTCGTCGGTGCGCTCGACCGCGAGGCCCATGTGGATGATCACCCAGTCACCCGGTCCCACCGGATCGTCTTCCAGCAGGCCGATATTCACCTTGCGCTCGGCGCCGGAGACATCGACGAGAGCCAGCTGACCCGCGTAGCCGTCGACGATCTCCACGACCCGGCCCGGAATTCCGAGGCACACGATCACACCTCCGTTCGCGACATCCGCAGTTGCGCGACCACCCGCGCCACGGTCTCGGCGCCCTCGTCCAGCGCGGCCGCCACCGGTTCGGACAGGCCGATCCCCTCATCGGTCGACAGCACCTGACAGCCCACGACCACGGTGGGTGGCACGACCCCGCCCAGCGCCCGCACCCCCGCGAACACCGCCGCCGGATCCATCCCGTGGGCGTCCAGACCGGCCGGCGCCTCCTGGTCCGGTTCGGCGCGCATCACCTCGATGCGGCCCGCCGCGCCCCGATTCGGGACCGCGTCGACCAGGACCAGCGCATCCCAGGGGTCGAGCAGGTCGTAGGCCAGATGCATACCGCGGATGCCGTAGTCGACCACCCGCACGCCGTCCTCGCGGTCCGGCGGTATCCGCCGCACCACCTCGGGGCCGAATCCGTCGTCGCCGAGGAAGATGTTGCCGATTCCGGCGACCAGCACCCGGCTGTTCACATGCGCCGCATTCGCAGATAGCGGCGCATATCCGGAATCGAGCGGATTCCGATCAGCGCCAGGACGACGACCGCCGCCGCGACGATTCCCGTCGCCACCATTCCCACCGTCTCCATGACATCCGTCCTTTCCTCCGGCCGCGCTACTCGCCCGGTCCGTCCAGCGGTTCCAGTTCGTCGGGATCGAAATACAGGTAGCGCCCGTACCATTCGTGCAGATCGGCTCCGGGATCGTCGGCGATGACCACACCGACGTGGGTGCGCCCGTCGACGTCGGCGTGCACCGAGGTGACCCGTGCGTCCCTGCCGTCGAAGAACATGTCGTGGATGTCGGCGCGCCGGGCCGGATGCAGCCGGACCATGCTCCCCTTGCGCACCAGCGTCCCGGCGATGGGCACGGCGTCCGAATCGGGCCGCACAGCACCGTCGGCCACCGGATCCCACCAGTCCGTCCCGGGCGGAATTTCCGGCACCAGCCGGTTCTGCCCGGCGCCCGGGTCGCGCAGCACGCCGTGCAGTCGGGCCATCTGCTCGGCGGTCATCGCGTCGCAGTTGTCGACGATGCGGGCCGCGCGCGGATCGGTGGCCCGCGCGGCCGCCTTCTCCTCGTCGGTCATGGCCATCACGCGCAGGGTGAGGATCTCGTCGATCTCGGTGGCGTCGTAGAGCGATTCCTGGCTCTGCTCGGCGATTTCGGGATGGTCGTAGAGGATGATGGGCGAAATCAGCATCAGGCTGCGGTCGCCGGGCGGTCCGGCCAGTACCGGGAAGCAGCGATGCTGGACGCACCGCGCCACGGCGGCCTCGGCCTCCGGCGGCGGTTCCAGCAGCGAGACGAATTCCGCGCCGGCGGCCTCGGCGATCACGTGCGCGCCGAGCATGGAGCGAGCCAGGGCGTCGCGACGGTCGGTAGCCGGCTCCCCGGTATTGCGCACGGTCACGGTGAGGATCGGATATCCGCCCTCGGTCGCGACGGCCAGCTCGAATTCGCCGCGCAGCGGCCGGCGAGTGCGCACGACGTCCGCGCGCCCGGTGGCCGGATCGACGAGGGATTCGGTGTCGCGACCTCCCGGAACCTCGAACGGCACCGTCACGGCGACCGGGGCGCACGGTCCGACGGTGACCTCCCGTTCGACGGCCTCGTCCCAGTCGGGCCGGGTGGTGCCCGCGGCGGCGCGATGTTGCAGCTGCAGGAACCGCAGTGTGAACCGCAGGACCGGGTCGCCGTCCGGGGCTATCGGCATCTGCCCAGTGAGTTCGGACTCCTCCCCCAATCCGGACGCGTGCGCTCCGACCGGACCGAGGACGCCGAATTGCCAGCGGCAGCGGTTCTTTCGCGCGTCAGCCCGGTACGGGTAGAGCAGATAGCCCTCGTAGAGCACCGCGTCGGCGACCGCGCGGGCTCGTGCTCGGCTCGATCCCGCGGTACTCACGCCGACTCCTGCGCGCTCGCGAGCAATCGCGCGACCGTCTCGTCGAAACCTAGCAGCCCGTGCTCGCCCTTGTAGGCCGCGAGCGCGGCCAGAGTGTCCTCGTGCAGCCGCAGCCAGCCCGTGGCCGGGAAGTGCGCCGCCATCAGTTCCCGCCACACCGAGACCGGCATCCGGTAGCGGTCGTCGCGGTCCCACGGGATCTGCTGCACGGCGAAACCGTTGCTGCCACGGATGAACACGGTCCCGCTGAACAGGAACAGCAGCGGCACCTCGCCGTCGCGCAGCGCGTGCAGATACTTCGATCCGGCGACCTCGAGGTCGTAGGTGCACGGCATCGGCAGATCCACCTCGGCGCCGCCGGTGAAGCCGGGAACCGTGGTCGCGCAGTGCATCCACAGGAACGAGCGCTGGGTGTGGTCCCAGCGGTCGCGCGGACCGAACAGATCCAGCAGTCCGGCGCTCTCGGCATCGGTGTAGGTCCGGCGGTTCGGCTCGATGCGCACCTGGGCGCGCAGCGCGATGGCGTGGACGGGTTCGGCACCGACGGAGGCGATTCCGATCCGCGCGGACAGGATCGGAGTGACCGCGTACGGTTCGGGCTTCAGCCCGAGCACCGCGAAGGTGGTGGCGTAGGCGGGGCTCACGGCGCCTCCCCCGGATCGAAGGCCCGGGCCCGCGCTGTCGTCTCGGCGAAGAATCGCGCCACGTAGTCGCGCACGTCCGCACCGCCGTCGAAACCGCGCCACAGCAGGCGGATCCGGCCGACGAACTCGTAGCAGGCGTCGATCGGCAGCAGCAGGCAGCGTGCGGGCGCGTCACCGTCGGGGACCTGGATCAGCAGCGCTTCGACATCGTCGGCGAGATCGCCGAATTCCGGATGCCGCTCCATGAAGGCGGTCCAATTGTCCAGGGGCAGTTCGGATTCGGTGGCACCGGCCGGTCCCGGATAGAACGCGACGGTGCGCCCGGCCGACGAACTGTGGAAGAAGAAGGCAAGGCCCACAGGGATCTCGAGGCCGTCCCACTCCGGCAGGGTCATCCGGAAATCCGGGAACGAGACGTATCGCCGCGGTACCGCCCGGTAGCGCAGGGCCGCACCTTGATCGGTGAACAGCAGAGAGCAGCCCCGGCACACGCACAACATGCGCCGGCTCTCGGTGTCGACGACGTGCGGATGGTCCGCGCCGACGGGTTCCGCGCACATCTCGCACCGCTCCCCCGCGACCGGCGTCGGCGGGCGTTCGGCCGCGAGGCGGCGCAGGGCGCGCACGGTCGGATTCATCCGCCCACCCCCACCGGAATCGCCACCGACAGTTCGCCGTCACGCACCAGCACCGGCAGCGGCTCGAGATGTCCGGCCCCGTCGAGCCGGGCGCCGCCGTGCACGACGTCGAAGTGGGCGCGGCAACCGGGGCAGCGCAGCACCGGATCGCCGCAGACCCCGCGGTGCAGCACCGCACCGGCCAGCGTCCGATCGCAGTTCGGGCAGTGATCGCGGTAGACGTAGATCTCGTCGCCGACTCGGCAGGCGAGCACGCTCAGCCCGGCCAGCGCGAATCCGCCGACCTCACCGGCGGCCAGCTCGGCCAATTCCGGTGCGCCGATCCAGTTTCCGCCGGATCGCACGTGCGCGAACAGCGTCTCCGGGGCGATCACCGCGGCGTCGGCGCCCGCCTCGGCGGTGACCACCTCGATCGCGGTGATCTCCGGGGCGGCCGCGCGCACGGCGTCCTCCACCGCCAGTTCCAGTGTCACCGAGGACGACGGGCAACTGCGGCAGCTTCCGGTCAGCTCCAGCCGCACCACCGCCTCCGCGGTGACCTCGAGCAATCGCACGTCGCCGCCGTGCGATCCCAGATACGGCCGCACACTGTCCAGCGCGCCGGCGACCCGGGTCGCCACGTCGTGCGGATGCAGGCCGTGCACCAGCAGCAGACTGGCGATCAGGTCGTCGTCGAGCAGACGCTGCACCGTGCCCTCGTCAAGGACGGCGAGGATGCGCCGCAGACCGGCGCCGTACAGGTCGACCACCTCGCCGACCAGCGCCTCGGCCCGTTCCCGAGCCGCCGCACCGCCCGCGGAACTGGCATCGAGCAGGGTCTCGATGCGATCGCCCGCGCTGCGCCACCGGTCGTCGCCGACCGTCGCAGCGGACTCACCGTCAGGACGCGTGGATATCGCCTCCTCCTGCCGCCGGGACCGGATCTCCCGCTATCCGACGGTCGATATCTGTGCCGGTGAATGCACCAGGTCCAGGGTCGTGCCCTTCCCGAGATACATGTGCACGCCGCAGGGCAGGCAGGGATCGAAGCTGCGCACGGTGCGCATGATGTCGATGCCCTTGAAGTGCTCGCGGTCGTTCTCCTCGAAGATCGGCTGTCCCTGCACCGCGTCCTCGTAGGGGCCTGGCGTGCCGAAGCTGTCGCGCGGGCTGGCATTCCACGGCGTCGGCGGATAGGGGTGGTAGTTCGCGATCTTGCCGTCGCGGATCACCATGTGATGCGACAGCACCCCGCGCACGGCCTCGGTGAAACCGCAGCCGATCCCCTCGGCGGGCACGTCGAAGTGCTCCCACGTCTTGGTCCGCCCGGCCCGGATCTCCGCGAGCGCCTGCTCGGCGAAATGCAGTGCGCATGCCGCCGCGTAGGCCTGGAAGTAGGTGCGGGCGCGATCGCGCTCGATGGTGTTGCTCCCGTACTCCGGAATCTTCCATTCGAGTTCCACCGGCCCCTTCAAGGCGGTCTTGGGCAGGTTGATCTGCACGCTGTGCCCGGTCGAGCGCACGTAGCCGATGTCGACCAGCCCGGCCAGCGCCGTCGACCACAATCGGGCCAGCGGGCCGCCGCCGGTGTCGAGGGCCAGATGGTCCTTGCCGTCGAACCAGCGCGGTGACATCACCCAGCTGTATTTGTCGTCGAGGTCGCGTTTCTGCGGCTTCGGGTTGGTGTGCTGATTCCACGGATGGCGCCGGTCCACCGGATTGCCCAGCGGATCGGTCTTCACGAACATATCCTGATCGGTCCAGTCGTCGTAATACGAACTGCCCAAAAGGATTCGGAGTCCGAGGTTGATGTCGACCAGCGAGGTGGTGACGAGTTTGCCGTCCACCACCACACCCGGCGTCACGAACATCCGCCGGCCCCAGTCCTCCATATCCTTGTACTCGAAGTTGCAGACCTCCGGATCCTGGAACGAGCCCCAGCATCCCAGCAGGGTGCGCCGCAGCCCGACCCGCTCGTATCCGGGCACCGCGGTGTAGAAGAAGTCGAACAGGTCGTCGTGCATCGGCACGACCTTCTTCATGAATTCGACGTAGCGCATCAGCCGCGACATGTAGTCGGTCATCAACTGGACGGTCGCGACCGTGCCGACGCCGCCGGGATACAGCGTCGAGGGATGCACGTGCCGGCCTTCCATGAGGCAGAACATCTCTCGCGTATACCGGCTCACCTGCAGCGCCTCGCGGTAGAACTCACCGGTGAAGGGATTGAGCGCTTCCATGATGTCGCCGATGGTGCGATAGCCGTGCATCGCGGCGTGCGGCGCCTCGGCCTTGCGAGCGGCGTCGAGAACGCTCGGATTGGTTTCGGCCACCATCTTTTCGCAGAAGTCCACCCCGACCAGATTCTCCTGGAAGATGTTGTGGTCGAACATGTATTCCGCGGCCTCGCCGAGATTGACGATCCACTCGCCCAGATGCGGCGGCTTCACGCCGTAGGCCATGTTCTGGCAATAGCACGAACAGGTGGCGTGGTTGTCACCGCAGATTCCGCAGATGCGACTGGTGATGAAGTGCGCATCGCGCGGATCCTTGCCGCGCATGAATATCGAATAGCCGCGGAAGATGGACGACGTGCTGTGACATTCGACCACTTCGCGATTCTCGAAATCGATCTTCGTGTAGATACCGAGGCTGCCGACGATACGGGTGATCGGGTCCCACGCCATTTCGACGAGCGACTCCGGCTCGATCTTCTTGTGCGACGCCTCCGGGATGATCTGTGTCATCGCGAGATCCTCCTACCAGGTGCGAGTCGCGCCCGTATCGAGTTTCTCCCCCTTGTGCCGCCAGTGCGGCTCCTTGTCGACCGTGCGGCCGGTGATGTGACGCAGACTGCGGATCACCGATCCGTACAACCCCGATGCGGAGGACGAGAGTTTCCCGCCGGGTGGTTCGTCCATGAACGGCATGAATTTGTCCGGGAATCCCGGCATGGTGCAGCCGATGCAGATACCGCCGACGTTCGGGCATCCGCCGACGCCGTTGAGCCAGCCGCGTTTGGGCACATTGCATTTCACGACCGGGCCCCAGCACCCCAATTTCACGATGCACTTCGGCGAGCCGTACTCCTCGGCGAAATCACCCTGCTCGTAATATCCCGCGCGATCGCAGCCCTCGTGCACGGTCGCCCCGAACAACCACTTCGGGCGCAGCGCCTCGTCGAGCGGAATCATCGGCGCCTGGCCGGTGGCCATGTACAGCAGATAGGTCAGTGTTTCGGACAGGTTGTCCGGCTGGATCGGGCAACCCGGCACGCAGACGATCGGGATATCGGCCTTGGACTTCCACTGCCAGCCGAGATAGTCCGGAACTCCCATCGCTCCGGTGGGATTACCGGCCATCGCGTGAATGCCGCCGTAGGTGGCGCAGGTGCCGACCGCCACCACCGCGGTGGCCTTGGGCGCCAGCCGGTCGAGCCATTCACTGGTGGTCATCGGCTGGTTGGTCTCCGGGTTGTTGCCGAAACCGCACCAATAGCCGTCGCCGTGCAATTGTTCGTTCGGGATCGAGCCTTCGACCACCAGAACGAAGGGTTCGAGTTCGCCGCGGTCGGCCTTGAAGAACCATTCGAGGAAGTCGTCGGCTCCCCCGTTCGGACCGCATTCGAAATCGATCAGCGGCCAATGTACGGCGATCTTGGGCAGGCCGGGAAGCGCTCCGAGAGCGATTTCCTCGACACTGGGCTGGGTGGCGGCAGTCAACGCCACCGAATCACCGTCACAACTGAGGCCCGCGTTGATCCACAGGACGTGTATCAGCGTCTCTTCGGCCCGAACTGCTTCCTGGGTTGGCATGAACGCCGCCTTCCCGAGCCGGGCGGGGCTGGCCGATCCGGCTCGAAGCCGTCTCAATCTGTGATACAGACCACACAGATGTTAGTCGCGTGACATATGAACCTCAATGGGTGCGCCGACCGTGGACGGGCGTTGCCCGGCCAGCCAGCCGTACCAGTCGTCGAGGCCCTCTCCGCTGGTCGCCGATATCGCGAGGACCGGCACCCCGGAGTTGATCGTGTGGATGTAGCGCGTACAGGCGGCGAGATCGAAGTCGACGTAGGGCAGCAGGTCGATCTTGTTGATCAGCACGAGCCCGGCCGCGGCGAACATATGCGGATATTTCAGCGGCTTGTCGGTCCCCTCGGTCACCGAGACGATCACGACCTTCGCGCGCTCGCCGAGGTCGAACAGCGCCGGGCACACCAGATTGCCGACGTTCTCGATCAAGACCACGCTGCCGCGCGCCGGGGCCAGCGAGTCGAGCGCGCCGCGGGTCATCTGCGCGTCGAGATGACAGCCGGCGCCGGTGTTGATCTGCACCACGGGGCAGCCGGTGGACTCGATCCGACGCGCGTCCAGCAGCGTCTCCTGATCGCCCTCGACGACGGCGATCGGCATGCCCGGGCATTCCCGAATGGTGCGTTCGAGCAGCGTCGTCTTGCCCGCGCCCGGTGAGCTGGTGAGGTTCAGCGCGAGAATGTCCCGCTCGGCCAGCCAGCGCCGATTCTCTTGTGCCAGTTGGTCGTTCTTGGCCAGCACCTTCTGTTCCAGAGTCACGGTCGCGGTCGGCGGACCGCCGTCCTCGTGCCGGGAATCGTGCCCGTCGCCTCGGCGGGGACCGTGCTCGTGCGGGTGGCTGCCGTCGTGCGGGTGATCGTGGCCGTGACCGCCGTCGTGCGAGTGGTCGTGGCCGTGACCGGCATCGTGGGAGTGGTCGTGTCCGTGATCGCCGTCGTGCGGATGTTCGTGCTCGTGCGGGCCGGTGATCACCGCCTGGGTGTCGTCGCCGCCGCATCCGCAGGTTGCGCACATGTGTCACTCACCTCCATGGAGCGGATTCGCAGCTCCCGCCCGGCGCGGATGTCGACGTCGGCGCTGCCGCACGCGCACAGCGGGATCAAATCGGGCAGAGCGAATTCGGCGCCGCAGGTGCGGCAGCGCGCCCGGCCCGGAACTTCCTCGATCACGAGTTCGGCGCCCTCGGCGAGGGTCCCATCGGCCGCGAGGCCGAAACAGAAGTGCAGGGAATCCGGAACCACCGCGCAGAGCATCCCGATCGCGACGGTCACGCGGTGCACCCGCCGCCCGGCAGCGTGTTCACACGCGCCGCTCACGATCCCCTGCGCGATTGCCAGCTCGTGCATGAGTTCTCTCGATTCATCGATGCGCCGATTCATCGCAGGCCGACCCACTCAGCGTACTCCGGCAACTTTCCCGCACAACCCGCTTACCAGGAGATCCGCTCGTCCCGGCTGCCCCCGGCGATCACTCGGCGGCGCCCCCTTCGGCGGTCCCCGGGATACGTCCACCCGCTACGGTCCGGCCCTTCCGGAGGCCCTCCGCGCTCACCTGCTGCGGACGTCACACCGTGGCCCCGTGTGCCGGCACCGGGCCCCGGCTGTGGGAGCACCGCCCCGCGGGTCGCCGGTAGGCTCGACGCGTGACTTCCGCTCTGCAGCCCAACGGTTTTCGGTCCGCGCTCGTGCTGGGCGGAGGTGGATCGGTCGGCACCGTGTGGACGGTCGGGCTGCTGGTCGGCCTGCGGGAAGCCGGGATCGACCTCGCGCGAGCGGACCGCATCGTCGGCACCTCGGCCGGCGCGGTCGTCGCCGCGGTACTCGCCGAGGGCGGCGACGTCGCCCGCTTGCTCACCCCGCCCGAGCCGGGGCAGGAACCCGCCCCGGCCGTCCCTGCCGACGCCGCCGAACACGTGGCGCGAATGGACGCCCTGCTGGCGATGCCGCACTGGCCGAACCGCGATCTGATCATCACCTCGGTCGATGCCGAGTCCGGAGAGCTGCGGGCGTGGACCCGAACCGATGCGGCGTCCGTGGCGGAGGCGGTCGCGGCGAGCACGGCGGTGCCGGGAGTGTTCCCGCCGATCCCGATCGACGGCGGCCGCTACACCGACGGCGGCGTGCGCTCCCCGATCAACGCCGACCTCGCGGCCGGCGCCGAGACGATCGTGATCCTGGAACCGGGCGCCCACCTCTACCCCCGAGCCGAGACCGACCACGAACTCGCCTCGGCCACAACGGTTTCCCTGTCCCCCGACGCCCAAGCCATAGCCGCCACCGGGGCGGACGTCTTCGATCCGGCCGCACTCCGGCCCGCCTACGAGGCGGGCCTGCGCCAGAGCGCGGTCGCCGCCGCACGCCTACGTGAGATCTGGCCCGCGCCATAGCCCGACGCATGTGCGGTCGGGCTGGTCACCGCCCGCCGGTCACCACGCCGACCGCGACACCGATGACCGCGGCGTTGTAGAAGAATCCGAGCACCGAATGCACCAGCACTTGTGCGCGGATGTCGCGATGTGCCCTGCACTTCGACGAGCGATTCCTCGGGGTCCTCCTCGCGCCGGTGCCGCCACAGCCGCACCGCCCAGATACCGACGTAGACGGCTGCCAGCACGTCCCAGATCAGGAGCCCGGCGTTCGGAGCGCCGACCCACAACACGGCCAGCCCCACGACCACGAGCCCTGCCTCCATCACCCGGCTGACGATCACTCTCGGCCTGATCATGAACCGATCATCGTCGCAGTCGGCGCCCGATTGTCGGACGTACCGTCCGGCGGGCACCGCGTCGCGTTACGTCCTGCCGCCCCTGCGGATTTCAGAAGATCCTCAGCTTCACGCGGCCGACGCAGCGACGGATCCGGTTTACGGTGGTGCGATGGGTAAGCCGTTCGCACCGATTCCGGCCGTCGTCGCGGCAGCCGGTCTGCTCGCCGCAGTGGGCGGATGTGCTCCTTTGCATGCCGCTCCGGCCGGGGACCGGGCGGTCACAGTGGAGTCGAGCGGTCTGCCACGGCAGTACCTGATCCACGAACCGTCATCACCCGGGCCGGGGAGACGACCGGCCGTCCTCATCTTCCACGGCGGCGGCGGAACAGCCGAAAACATGGCCGCCACAACCGGTTTCGATGCCCTGGCCGACACCGAGGGTTTCGTCGCCGTCTACCCCGTCGGCTCCGACAAGAGCTGGAACGACGGCCGGGGCGCGGACACCACCGCGGGCGCGAAGCGGATCGACGATATCGCCTTCGTCTCCGCGATCATCGACCGCCTCGTCGCCGACAACGACGTCGATCCGACCCGCGTCTATGCCACCGGCCTGTCCAACGGCGCGATGTTCACCGAGTACCTCGGCTGCCGGCTCTCGGCCGAGATCGCCGCGATCGCGCCGGTCGCCGGACCGCTTCCCGCCGCCGATGCCGCCGACTGCGCGCCCACGCATCCGCTGCCGGTGCTCGAAATCCACGGCACCGCGGACCCGGTCGTCCCCTACGACGGCGGAGTCGTGCGGATGACCTCCGGCCGCCTCGGCCCTGGCACCAGCCCTGTCCTGTCCGTCGACGCCACCCAGCAACTGTGGCGCACGAAAAACCGGTGCGGCCCCGTCACGACCGCCGAACTGCCGACTGTCGTCGACGACGGAACCACCGTCCACACCGAGACCGTCGCGTGTGCCGACAACACTCGGGTAGCGGCGTATTCGATCGACAACGGCGGCCACACCTGGCCCGGCGGCCCGCAATATCTGCCCGCCGCCCTCGTCGGCAAGGTCAGCCGGCAATTCGACGCCGCCACTGTCATCTGGCAGTTCTTCAGCGGCCGATAACGCCCCAAGTCCTTGGCGGGCGGCTACTTCGCGAGTGAGCGGCTGATGACCAGACGCTGAATCTGGTTGGTGCCCTCGAAGATCTGCGTGATCTTGGCTTCCCGCATATACCGCTCGACACGGAAGTCGCGGGTGTAGCCGTAGCCTCCGAAGACCTGCACCGCGTCGGTGGTCACCTTCATCGCGGCGTCGGTGGCGACGAGCTTGGCGACCGAGGCCTGCCGCGAGTAGGGCAGTCCGGCATCGCGACGGCGCGCGGCGTCGAGGTAGGTGGCCCGGGCTGAGTCGACGGCGGCGGCCATATCGGCGAGCAGGAACCCCAGGCCCTGATGATCGATGATCTTGCGGCCGAAGGTGCTGCGCTCCTTCGCATAGCCGACGGCCTCGTCGAGCGCCGCCTGCGCCAATCCCGTCGCCACCGCGGCGATCCCGAGGCGCCCGGAATCCAAGGCGCTCAAAGCGATTTGCAGACCTTGCCCCTCGGCGCCGATCCGCCGCTCCGCGGGCAGGTACGCGTCGTCGTAATGCGCGGTCGTGGTCGGCACCGCGTGCAGGCCCATCTTTTCCTCGGGCTTGCCGAAACTCAGACCCTCGAGGTCCTTCGGCACCAGGAAGCACGAGATCCCGCGCGAGCCTTCACCGGTCCGGGCGAACACGTTGTAGAAGTCGGCGATCCCACCGTGGGTGATCCACGCCTTGGTGCCGTTGAGCCGATAACCACCGTCCACCGGCGCGGCCTTGCACGCCACCGCTGCGGCATCCGATCCCGCTTGCGGTTCGGACAGGCTGTAGGCGCCGATCGTGGTGCCGCCGAGCATTTCCGGTAGCCAGCGGCGCTGCTGTTCCTCGGTCCCGAACGCCATCAGCGGATGGCAGGCGAGGCTGTGCACGCTCACCGCCACCGCGACGGCCGCCCACCGCGCCGCGATCTCCTCGAGCACCTGCAGATACACCTCGTAGGGCTGGCCGCCACCGCCCCACTCCTGCGGATACGGCAGACTCAGCAACCCCGCCTCGCCGAGCGTGGCGAAGACACCGGTCGGATACGACTCCGACCGCTCGTGCTCGTCGACGATCGGCGCGAGCGCCTTGTCCGCGATGTCACGGGTGAGCTGGATCAGCTCGTGCGCCTCGTCGGTGGGCAGCAATCGATCGACAGCCACGACATTCTCCCTCTCGGCCACGCCTGACAGTACTCTGTTACCGGCCACAGTACTGTCCGCCGAACAGTACTGCAACACTCGTTTGAGTACTATTCAGGCATGGCGCAGACGACTCGCAGCGGTTTCGGCACCCGGCGGCGGACCGAACTGTTCGACGCACTCGTCGACCTCTTCCTGACCGAGGGCTTCGCCCATCTCACCCTCGACGAGATCGCCGCGCGGCTGCGCTGTTCCAAGAGCACGCTCTACACCCTCGCCGGCAGCAAGGAACAGCTGGTCCGCGCCGCCATCGTGCACTTCTTCCGGCGCGCCACCGACGATGTCGAGCAACGCATCGCGACCACCACCGGCGCCCGCGAACGCATCATCGCCTATCTGTCCGCCGTCGGAGCCGTCCTCGGCGCCGCATCGCAGCAGTTCATGACCGACCTGGACGCCTTCGCACCCGCCCGGGAGGTCTACGAACAGAACACCCGCCTCGCGGCGAGAAGAGTCCGCGAATTGGTCGACGACGGAGTCGCGGCCGGCGAATTCCGGGAAGTACACGCCGCTTTCGCCGCCGACCTCGCCGCGACCATGATGGTCCGCATCCAGCAGGGCGGTGTCCGCACCGAAACCGGCCTCGACCACGCCGACGCCTACCGCGAACTCGCGGCCATCCTCACCACCGGCATTCAGCGGTAGAGACCGCGCAGCGCCCGGCACGCAGCTTCGACGATCTCGTCGGCGGTCACCTCGATCGCACCGTCGAGCCAGGCGGTGACCAGTTCGGCCATACCGCCGATGAACAGCAGACCGGAGGTTTCGTCGGCGGCCCGGCTGCGGCCGGCATCGCCGAGCCACGTTCGCACTTCGAGGGCCGACTCGTGCGCCAGGTGCCGGAGCAATTCCGTTCGCCGCCTTCGCAAGTGCGGAAACGCCACCGACTCGACGATCGCGACGCGCCCCTTGCGCGGATCCTCGACCAGCAGCCGCACGAACGCGCCGATCGATGCCCGCATGCGGGCTTCCGGATCATTTCCCGCCGCGTCGGCGGCGCCGCGGCTGATGTTCTCGATGTCGACGGCGATCCCGTCGAGCACGGCCTCGAGCAGGGCGTCGAGTCCGGTGAAACTCTCGTAGAAGTAGCGCTCGCTGAGTCCGGCCACCGCACACACCGCGGTCATCGTCGTCCGTGTCCCCGCCTCGGCCCACACCGTGAGCCCCGCGTCCAGCAGCCGCGACCGGCGTTCGGTGGCCCGTTCGGCGGCGGTCGCTCCGCGATAGACCCCTGATTGCACGGCCATGGCCCCAGCATGCCACAGCGAGTTCCACACGAAGATTGACAGGATGTCCTTCCTGAATCAGGCTGTGACGTGAGCGACATCACAGAGACGAGGTGTGCGATGACGGCCGACGCCCTGCAGACCAGGCCCATCCCGACGCAGCGGCGGGAGGACCGCGGCTACCCCGTACTCGGGCAAGTTCTGCAATTCGCCCAGGACCCGCTGGCTCTGTTCCAGCGCGAATGGGATCACTACGGGCCGGTCGCCCCGATGTACTCACTCGGCCGGACCGCGGCCCTGCTGCTCGGCCCCGACGCGTGCGGCGAGGCACTGCTGAACAAGGACGGGGCGCTGGCCAACGGTCCGGCGTGGTCGCGGCTGGTCGGCCCGTTCTTCCACGGCGGGCTCATGCTCATCGATTTCGACGAGCACAAGCGGCATCGGCGAATCATGCAGCAGGCGTTCACCCGCCCCCGCCTGCAGACCTATACCGAGCGCCTGCATCCGGCGATCGAACAGGGTGTCGCGCAGTGGGGTGAGAGCGAATCCTTCCCCGCCTACTGGAAACTCAAGCAACTCACCCTCGATATCGCCGCCGATCTGTTCATGGGTGGCGCCGCGGACACCTCACCGGCCCAGATGGAGCGGATCAACAAGGCGTTCATCGCGTGCGTGCAGGCCGCGGCCGGAATCGTGCGCGGCAACGTGCCGTTCACCCGCTGGGGCAGGGCCTATCGCGGCCGGCGAGTGCTCGAAGACTTTCTACGGCACTATCTGCCCACGAAACGCGCCGAGCAGACCGACGACATCTTCTCGGTGCTGTGTCATATCGAAGACGAGAACGGCGCCCGGTTCAGCGACGACGACGTGGTCAACCACATGATCTTCTTGATGATGGCCGCCCACGACACCTCCACCATCACCACCTCGACGATCCTGCAGTACCTCGGACAACACCCGGAATGGCAGCAGCGTTGCCGCAGTGAGGCATCGGCGCTGGGCCCCGCGCCGTCGATGGCCGAACTCGAGCGCCTGGAGTCCATCGATCTGGTGATGCGCGAGGCGCTGCGACTGCGCGCCCCGGTTCCGGTGCTGGTCCGCTACGCGGTGAAAGACACGGTGATCCAAGGGGTTCGAATCCCGGCCGACACCGATGTGGTCGTCGGAATCCAGTTCACCCATCTGATGCCGCAGTACTGGACCGACCCGCACACCTTCGATCCCGACCGCTTCGGCCCCGAACGCCGCGAGGACAAATCCCATCGCTTCGCGTGGGAGCCCTTCGGCGGCGGCGCGCACAAATGCATCGGCATGCATTTCGGTGGGCTGGAAGTGAAGTCGATCATGCATCGCCTGCTGCGCGACTACCACTGGCGGGTGGATCCCGCCTACGTCGCGCCCCTGGACTACCACTCCCTGCCCTACCCCAAGGACGGCCTGCCCATCACCTTCGTCCGCAACTGAGCACGCCCGCTATTTCCGCGGCAAGCCCATCACCAGGGTGGCGATGGTGTTGAGCTGGATCTCCAGGGTCCCGCCGCCGATCACCCAGCTGGGGATGTCGAGCTCGTGGAGGACGACTTCGCAGTCCTTCTCGTTCAGCGCCGCGGCCGGCCCGACGAGTTCGAGCGCGGCGGCCGCGGCGTCGGTGTGCAGCATGGAGGCCGCGGCCTTGGAAATACTGGTGGCCGGGCCGATTGCGTGACCGTCGAGGCGGCGAATGGTCTCGCGCAGGTTCATCGCCGAGATGGCGGCTCCGCGGGCACTGATCCGTCCCAGCACACGCAGGGCGTTGTCGCGACTGCCCGCGTACTCTCCGCGCTCGATGATGCCGACGATGCGGGAGTTGTGCCCGGGGTCGCGGACGCCACCGATGAAAAGCCGTTCCTGGGCAAGGGTTTCCAACGTCAGCGCCCAGCCCTGTCCGACCTCGCCGAGGACCATGTCGCCGGGGACGAAGGCGTCGTCGAAGAACACCTCGTTGAATTCGGCGTTACCGCTGGACTGGGTGATCGGCCGGACCGTCACCCCCGCACCGTGCATATCGACCAGGAACATGGTCAGGCCCCGGTGGCGTTCGGCCTCGGGATCGGTGCGGGCCAGCAGCAGTCCCCAGTCGCAGCGATGCGCCAGTGTGGTCCAGATCTTCTGCCCGTTCAGCCGCCAGCCGTCGCCGTCCTCGGTGGCGCGCAGGCTCAGCGACGCCACATCCGAACCTGCCTCCGGTTCGCTCATCAGCTGGCACCAGATCTCCTCGCCGCGCAGGGCGGGCGCGGCCAGCCGGGCGAGCTGTTCGGGGGTGCCGCGCTGCAGCACGATCGGCACCACCCACTGGCCGATTCCCATGGAGGGCTGGGCGATTCCGTGCTTGTCGTATTCGTCCTGCAGGATCAACTGTTCCAGCGGACCGGCCTCGATCCCCCACGGTTTCGGCATCGGCGGCGAGACCAGCCCGGAGTCGGCGAGCAGGGTCCGCCGGGGGCCGGTATTGGTGGCGTCGTGGTCACCGATCTTGCCCGGATTCGGATTGTCCAGGGCGGCGGCCCGGTCCAGAATCTCCGAAACCCATTCGCGGAACGAGGAATCGGTTTCCGGCAGCGGCACCGCGAATGTGCGCGGGCCGCCGAGCGCGACCTCACCGAGGCGGCGTTCCCAGCTCTCCGCGCACCCGCCGAGTCCGGCCAGCGACATCGCCCGCCGCCAGTACAGGTGCAGATCGTGCTCCCAGGTGAACCCGATCGCGCCGTGCAGGCACAGACATTCCACGGCCGCGTGCACGGCGTTGCCGAGGGTGGTGAGCGCGGCGCCGGCCGCGGCGTGCGTGCGCTGAGCCGGTTCGTCGGCGAGGCCGCGCACCGCGTCCCAGGCCGCCGAGGTGGCCAGTTCACTGGTGATCAGCAGTTGCGCGGCACGGTGCTGCACGGCCTGGAAGGAACCGATGGGGCGGCCGAATTGCTTGCGGGCCTTGACGTATTCGATGGCCGTGTCCGAACACCAGCGGATCACCCCGGCCGCTTCGGCGGCCATGAAGGCGGTGGCGACCGCCTCGGCGTAGCCCGAGTCGATGCCGGTGAGCTCGATTCCGGCGACATCGTGCAGGCGGACGACGGCGAGGTCGCGGCCGAGGTCCGATCCGGCACACGCCTCGATCCGCACGCCCGCGGCGCCACGTTCCACCAGCAACCAGCGGGTCCGGTCGCCGTCGGCCGCGGCCACCAGGAGTACGTCGGCGGCGGCGGCGCCCAGGACCGGGGCGGTGGTACCGCTCGCCCGGCCGTCGGCGAACCGCACCCCATGTCCGGCATCCACGGTCGCACCGGTCCCGCCCTCGGCGAAACGTCGCAACGTATCGCTCACCGCAGCAACGGATTCCGCCGAGGCGACGATGGCGCTGGTGATCACCGAGGGCAGGAGCGGGCCGGGCAGCAGCGCCCGCCCGGCCTCGGCGAGCACCACCGCGATCTCGTCCGGAGTTCCGCCCTGTCCGCCCACCTCGTCCGGCAGATGCACACCGGGCAAACCCAGTGCGACCAGGTCGGCCCAGAAGGTGGGCCGTTCGCCGGCGGCGAGGCGATCGGTGTGCTTGCGGGTGTATTCACGGGTGTGGTGGCGGTCGGCGAATCCGCTGACGGCCTGCGCCAGCGCCGCCTGATCCGCGGTCAGGGCTAGGGGCACGATCTCACTCCGCTCGGCGTCGATACGGTCCGGGCTCCCGGCCGCGCACCCCGATTAGAACAGGTTCGCAGCGATGTGCGGGGCTGTTCACCGCGAGGACGTGACGCCCTGCGTCGCGGCGCGCGCGTGCGCGGGCCGGGTCGCCACCCCGTGCCAGGCCGAACCCGCCCCGGATTCGCCGATGCGGTAGATCTGCACGGTCGCGGCCACGCTCGCGGCGATCGCGACGACCGCCACCGCGCCCACGACCGGACGGGAGAGCCCGCGCTCACGGGTCGCACGCATATGAACCACCGCGATCAGGCCCGCCGCGACGAGCAACGCGACGGCGAAGTAGAGGAAGGTGTCGCCGAGATGGGTGTGGGTGCTCAGATCGGGATTGGCGCCGACCCGGCGCTCGAGCCATTCACCGGCCTCGGTGGTGATCGGAGTCAGGACGAGGACCACCACCGCCAGCGCCAGGTTCAGCCACACGAACCGCCGGCGCGCCGCCGGCCACAGCGCACACGCGATGGTGAGCACGGCGGTCAGCGGCACCAGCACCACCACGAAATGGACCAGAAGGATATGAGCGGGCAGCCCATTGAGAGTCGACATCGAAGGTCTTTCTTTCGGACGGACGAACGCGCGCCAGCGTTCCACGACCCTGCTGTGAAATCGCTGAGCCGCGATGCCGTCGTGATGAAGGTGACACTGCCGTCGGCCCCCGCCGATGTCGGCGGCGGTACAGCCGGGCCGCAGTGGGTAGTCGACGGCCGTAGGCGAATGTTTGCTGTCCTGCTGCCGAGCCGGACCTGCGCGCGATCGATCGAAAAACTTTCTCCCGCAATCTATTCGACGACCGAAGGAGTGGAAATCGATGGTTCTGAACGAGACGTACACGCTGTCCAACGGTGTGCGGGTGCCCAAGCTGGGGTTGGGCACCTGGTTCATCGACGACCACGAAGCGGCCCGGGCGGTGGCCGACGCCGTCGACATCGGATACCGCAATATCGACACCGCGCAGGCGTACGGAAACGAACGCGGCGTCGGGGAAGGGATCCGTACCAGTGGCGTCGCGCGTGAGGATCTGTTCGTCTCCAGCAAACTGGCGGCGGAAATCAAGAACTACCCCGACGCGGCCGCCGCCATCGATCGTTCGCTCGAAACGATGGGACTCGACCACATCGACCTCATGCTGATCCACAGTCCGCAACCCTGGGCCGACTTTCGGGGCGGGGACTACGCGGAGGGCAATCGGGAGGCCTGGCGAGCCCTCGAGGACGCGTATCGAGCGGGCAAGCTGCGGTCCATCGGCGTGTCCAACTTCGAACAGCACGACCTCGACAACATCCTCTCGGCCTGCACCGTCGCGCCACAGGTGAATCAATTGCTCGTGCACGTCGGAAACACTCCGGCCGACCTCATCGCCTACTGCGAGGACGAGAACATCCTCGTGGAGGCCTACTCCCCCATCGCGCACGGGGAAATACTCGAGAATCAGGACCTCGTCGCGATGGCGGACCGCTACGGAGTGACCGTGCCGCAACTGTGCATCCGCTACACCCTGCAACTCGGCACCCTCCCGCTGCCGAAAACGGCGAACCCGGATCACATGCGAAGCAACGCCCAGGTCGATTTCGTGATCGCCGACGACGACATGCGCGCGCTGCGGAACATGGAGCAGTTCCAGGATTACGGCGAGTCCAGCAGGTTCCCGGTTTTCAGCGGTCGGTAGCCGCGAGGGGCGGGATGCCGAGTGCGAGCAGGGCGGTGTCGTCGTCGACGCCGTCGAATCCCGCCAGCAACTCGGTCAACGCGGCGATCAGCGCGGGCGCCGACACCGGGCCGAGGGCATCGATGAATTCGCGAAGACGTTCCTCACCGAGGCGTTCGCGACCGCGGACGCGGGCCTCGGTGAGGCCGTCGCTGTAGAGCAGCAGGGTATCGCCGGGTGCGAGATGTACTGCGCGCCCGGCGAATACCGCATCCGGAAGTGCCCCGACCAGCATGCCGCCCGGAGTCTCGAGCAATTCGGTGGCGCCCTCGGCCCGGATCAGCACCGGTGGCGGATGCCCACCGGCGGCCAGGGTGAGCGTCGCGCCGGTGGGAGTGGGGCGCACGGAGCCGTAGACCACGGTGCAGAAACCCGTTGTGCCGGTGTCGAATTCGCGGCACAACACCGTGTTGAGGTGTGCCAGCACGGCCAGGGGGTCCGGGTCGTAGACCGCCGCGGCGCGCATCGTGTATCGCGCCGAGGACGTCACCACCGCGGCGTCGGCGCCTTTGCCGCAGACGTCGCCCAGGAAGAATCCCCAGGTGTCGGGGGTCAGCGGGAACAGGTCGTAGAAGTCGCCGCCGACCTCGTCGGCGGACGCGGGATGGTAGTAGGCGGCGACCTGCATACCCGGCACCGCCGGCAGTTCGGACGGCAGCAGACTGCGCTGCAGGGTGGCGGCCAGGGTGAACGCCCGCTCTCGTTCATGCTCGGCGGCCTGGCGAGCGCGCAGGAGTTCCTGCTCGTAGGCGCGGCGCTCGCGGGCATCGAAGATCGTGGTGCGGATCAGTTGCGCGGTGCCGTCGGAGCCGCGTTTCACCACCGACGTCACCAGCACCGGCAACCTCGTCCCGTCGGCGCAGCGCAGGTCGAGAGCCAGGCCGTTGACGTTACCGTGCATGGCCAGCATCGGCGCCATATGGGTCTCGTAGTAGATGCGCGCGCCCACCGCGAGCAGATCGGTGAATGCGCGGCGCCCGATCAGCTCGGACCGCTCGTAGCCCAGCCAGCCCACCAGGGTGCTGTTGATCTTGGCGATCGAGCCGTCCATCAGGGTGGACAGGTATCCGCACGGCGCGTTGTCGTAGAGGTCCTCGGCGCTGTCCTCCAGCATCGCCGAGAAGGCGGGGTCGGCATCGGGTGACCGCTCGCGGTCGCGACGGTCGGCCTCGCCCTGCCGGCACATCATCATCGGCTTATCGCGGCCAGGCCCGCGAACGCTTCGATGGCGGCGGCGGTGAGTTCGGGGGCGCTCAGTTGCGGGCAGTGCCCGGTGGCGTCGAGGGTGACCAGTTCGCTGCCCCGGATCCGGTCGTGAACGAATCGGCCCACCTCGCGCGGGGCGATCGGATCCTGCGCGGTTTCCAGGATCAGCGTCGGCACGCTCACCTGCCGCAGGTCGGCACGATTGTCGGACAGGAAGGTGGCGCGCGCGAAAACCCGCGCGATCGCCGGATCCATCCGGCAGAAACTCTCCGTCAACTCGGCGCCCAGTTCCGGCCGGTCCGGATTGCCCATGATCACCGGGGCCATGGACGCCGACCAGCCCAGATAGTTGGCCTCGAGGGCGTCGAGCAATTCCTCGATATCGGCGCGGCTGAATCCACCGCGGTAGTCACCGTCGTCGATATACCGCGGTGAGGGCGTCACCAGCACCAGCTTCGCGAACCGTTCCGGCGCCCGATTCGCCGCCAGCACCGCGATCATCGCCGACACGGAATGGCCGACCAGCACCACATCACGCAGATCCAGCTCGGCACAGATATCGATGATGTCGTCGGCATAGGCGTGCAGGTCGCCGTACCGGTCGGCCGACCACGCCCGGACATCCGAGCGGCCCGAACCGACATGATCGAACAGCACCACCCGGAAACGCCGCGCCAGGATCGGGGTGACCAGGCGCCACATGTTCTGATCACAGCCGAATCCGTGCGCCAGCAGCAGCGTCGGCCCCTCCGCCGAGCCGAGGACGACCACGTTGTTCCTGTCACGCACTGCCACCCGACATGCTTACCACGCCGACGCCGGACCGACCTTCTCCTCGGAGCCGCGCGTGCCGAAGCCCTCACCGGCACCGGACGCGGTGCACGTTCAGTCCGGCGGCCCTGCTCCGGCCGGGCGTAGCCCGAGGCGGGCGAGTTCGCTCAGCACGGCCGCGACGGCGTCCGGGACGGCCGCCGCTACCGGGCCGGACAGGCCGACACCCGGATCGAGGCACTGTGCCTCGACCGCGACGACGACGAGTTCGGCCGGGGCACGGCCCAGGACTCGCGCGAGCGGCAGCGCGTCCGCAACGCCGAGCGCATGCGAGCCGGCGGCGCGAGGGCACCCGCGCAGGTCCTCGACCGTGGTGCGCCACACCCGCCCGGGAGCCGGGGGATCGCAGCGAACCGCGTCCACGACCACCGCGAGCTCGAGACCGGCCCACAGGTCGAGAAGGCCGGTGGGTTCGCCGTCACACTGCGCCACCCTGACGGCGGGGATGCGCAGCGATTCGAGGCGACGGGCCACGGCGGGGCCGATGCCGTCGTCGTGGCGGTAGTCGTTCCCGACGCCGATCACCACGGCCCGCGGTCCGGTCATCGGCGGACCAGGTCGAGCTCGAGGAAGTGCGCCGAGCAGGAGATGCACGGGTCGTAGTTGCGGATCGTGCGTTCGCACAGGTGGGTGAGTGCCGCATCGTCCAGTCCGAGGTTGGCCTCGACCACCCGGCGCAGGTCGTCCTCGATCGCGGCCTGATTCTGCGAGGTGGGCGGAATGATGGTGGCCGCGCCGACGACTCCGGCGTCGTCGGTTTCGTATCGGTGGTAGAGCACTCCGCGGGGAGCTTCGCTGACGCCGTGGCCGACACCGGCACGTGGCCGCGCCGGGACCGCCGGTCGCGCGGGTCGCTCGTAGTCGTCGATCAGCCGGAGCGCTTCGTCGAGGGCGTAGACGAGTTCGACGGCGCGAACGAGGATGCTGCGGAAGGGGTTACGGCACCGCGCGCGCAGGCCCGCGGCCGCCGCGACCTCGCGGGCCAGCGGTGACAGCTGCGCGGAGTTGAGGCTGTAGCGGGCGAGCGGCCCGGCCAGGTAGCGCCGGCCGTCCAACCGGGCGTGCAACGCGGTGGAATGCGGCACCTGCCCTTCGACGACGTGCGCGCCGAAATCGGCTGCGGTGAACGAGGTTCCGGTGTCGCTGCGCAGGGTGCCGTCTTCGATGGCGTACCCGTCCGGCGCTGTGAGGGCGAGCAGGTCGTGGTCGAGTTCGAGGTCGGGAAAGTCGAATCCCGCGGCGAATGCGGCGGTCTCGACGGCGTAGTCCCGCGCGCGACGCAGCTGTTCGGCGATCGGATCGAACCGCGCCCGATCCGGTACCGCGTAGAAGCCGCCGATCCGGACGTTGATCGGATGGATCGAGCGACCCCCGACGAGTTCGAGCAGGCTGTTGCCCGCCTTCTTCACCGCCAGACCGTGTTCCACCAGTTCCCGGTGGTCGGCGGCCAGCGCGACGGCATCGGGATAGCCGAGGAAATCGGGCAGGTGGAGCAGATAGATGTGCAGGGCGTGGCTGGAGATCCACTCACCGCAGTACAACAGCCGCCGCAACGCCGCCAGCGGCGCGTCGAGGCGGATACCGCAGAGTTGTTCGAGTGCGTTGCACGCGCTGGTCTGATAGGCCACCGGGCAGATTCCGCAGATGCGGGCGGTGAGATCGGGCGGCTCGGTGTAGGCCCTGCCCCGCAGGAACGCCTCGAAGAACCGTGGCGGCTCGTAGATGTTCAATTCCGCGCGGGTGACCTTGTCGCCCTCGACGACGACCCGCAGGGCTCCTTCGCCCTCCACCCGAGCCAGCGAATTCACCGTCAATCGCCTACTGCGGTGGCTCATCTCGCCCCCTTTCCGCGAACGGCGGTGCGGCCGCGGCGAATGTGGCGAACACCCGATCGACATCGTCGTAGGACATGCCGTTGACGCGCAGGATCGGAAGCAGCGCACCGATATTGGGGCGGGCCATCGGCCCGAAGCATCCGAAACAGCCGCGGTGATACGACGGGCACAGGGCGCCGCAACCGGCCTGGGTGACCGGGCCCAGGCACGGTATGCCGTCGGCGACCATGACGCAGGTATTGCCGCGGCGCTTGCATTCGGTGCACACACTGGTGTCGGGCAGATCGGGTGCGCGACCGGCCAGCAGGGCGCAGAGGGTGTCGAGGAGCTGGCGGCGGTCGATCGGGCAGCCGCGCAGTTCGTAGTCCACTCGCACATGCGCGGCGATCGGGGTCACGGTGTCCAGCGTCGAGATGTACTCCGGGCTCGCGTACACGATCGAGGTGAAGTCGCCGATATCGGCGAAGTTGCGCAGTGCCTGGATGCCGCCGTGGCTCGCGCAGGCGCCGATCGTGACGAGAATGCGTGACTGCGAACGGATTTCGGCGATCCGATCGACCTCTTCGGGCGTGGAGACCGATCCCTCGACCAGCGACACGTCGTAGGGCCCGGGTTCGACCGCACTGGACGCCTCGGTGAAATGCGCGATCCGGATCCGGCCCGCGAGCGTCAGCAGCTCGTCCTCGCAGTCCAGCAGGGTGAGCTGGCAGCCGTCGCAGGAGGTGAACTTCCATACCGCGAGTGTCGGGACGGTCATCACAACTCCCGCACCGTCATCAGCGGTCCGGCCACCGCGTAGTCGACGACGGGACCGTCCCGGCAGATCAGTAGCGGCCCGAGCTGGCAGTGGCCGCATCGGCCCACGCCGCACTGCATATTGCGCTCCATCGACAGCCGGATGTCGCCGCGTGCCATGCCGTGCCGAATCAGCGTCTGCGCGCAGAACCGCATCATCGGTTCCGGCCCGCACAGGAATGCGGTGGTGCGCGCGGGATCGACGACGAGCGCGCGGAGGGGTTCGGTGACGAAGCCGACCCTTCCGGTCCAGCCGGGAGCCGGGTGATCGACGGTCCGGTACAGCTCGAGCCGGCCGTCGGCCTGCCATGCGCGCTGATCGTCCCGGAAGAGGGTCTCACCGGGGGTTCGCGCGCCGGTGATCAGCACGATCCGGCCGTATTCGGCTCGCCGCGCCAGCGCCTCCAGCACGATCGGACGCAGCGGCGCCATCCCGACTCCACCGCCGACGACGACCAGATCGCGGCCGACGGCGGAATCGAGATCCCATCCGGCGCCGAACGGCCCGCGCACCCCGATCACGGCACCGGGCGGTGAGTCGTACAGCGCGGAGCTCACCGCACCGACCGAGCGGATGGTGTGCTCGAGGAAATTGTCTGCGGCACAGGGATTTCCGCTGACCGAGATGGCGATCTCGCCCACCCCGAATCGGTAGAGCATCATGAACTGGCCGGCCCGGAACCGTTGTGCCGCATCAGCTATCGGGGCGAGGACCAAGGTCGCGGTATCGGCGGTCTGCGCGATGCGCTCGACCACCCGATAACGGAGCATGGTGTCCGGGTCGGCGACCACGGCGGCGGCCGGCGCGCTGCTCACCGCCCACCTCCGCTCTCCCCCCGGCGCAGCGGGGCGGTCGTGGCCGCCTCGCCCGGATTGCGGTAGAGGTTCAGCAACCTCGCCCGGGTGGCCTGCAGCCGCTCCACCAGCGCCTCGAAGAGCAGCAAGGTGAGCGTGTAGCCGAATTTCGGGTCGGCATCGGCGATGTCGGCCAGGCGGGCCGCATCGAATTCGATCGCCTGCACGGGCTCGGTGGTGACGGCGCCGAAATGCCAGCGGTAGGGAGGCACGAGCCATGACCATCCGAGCAGATCACCGGGTCCGAGGGTCTGCACCACGAAGGGCTCGCGGCCGGGAAGCGTCGCGTCCACGGCCACACATCCCGATCGGAGGAGCCAGCATCGGTCGGCTCGGCGGCCCTCCGTGATCAGCCGCTGCCCGGCGGGATAGCCGACGTTTCGCCCCGCTCGCGCGAGCGTGCCGAGTTTGCCGCGGTCCAGCGTGGCGAGCGGCGCGAAGGCGGACAGTTCCTCAGCGGTGGTCATCCTCGCCTCCTTCGACCGTTTCGGCCAGGCGGGCGACCTCGACGGTCAGGTCGATACCCGCGGGGCACCACGCGATGCAGCGTCCGCACCCCACGCAACCGGAACTGCCGAATTGGTCGTACCAGGTACTCAATTTGTGGGTCAGCCACTGCCGATACCGGCTCTCTCCCGACTGCCGCACACTGCCGCCGTGCAGATGGGAGAAGTCGAGTTCGAAGCACGAGGCCCACCGCTCCCAGCGCTCGGCATGTGTGCCGGTGAGATCGGTGACGTCCTCGGTGGTGGTGCAGAAACAGGTGGGACACACCATGGTGCAGTTGGCGCAGGTGAGGCAGCGGCTCGCGACGTCCTGCCAGTGAGGCGATTCGCGGGAGCGGCGAAGCACGTCGCGGACATCGACATCCGGCATGCTGCGTCCCATCCGGTCCGCCGCCGCCGCGACCTCGGCTCGCGCCGCCGATATCTCCGCCTCCGAACTCGGTTCGCCGACCAGTTCGGCGGCGATGCGCGCACCCGCCTCGGTACCCACGTCGACGAGGAACCGGTGCCCGGTGTCGTCGATGCGTTCGGTGAGGGCGAGGTCGTAGCCGGAGGACACGTCGGGACCGGTGTGCATCGATGCGCAGAAGCACACGCCGCCCGGCTCGGTGCAGTTCACGCCGATGATGAACAGCTCCCGGCGCCGCGCCGCGAACGCCGAGTCGGGATGGGCGCCGCCGCCGAGCACCTGCCCGAGCACGCCGATCGCGGCCATATCGCAGCCGCGCACTCCGAGAAATGCGGTCGGCGTCGGAATATCCTGCACCGGTTCGGAATTCAGATCCGCGTCGAACCGGGCTATCCGGCGATGAGGCGGCTGGAGGAATTGTTTCCACGATCCCGGGCCGGCCGAATGCGAGAAGACGGCTTCGTCGTCGCGCCGGAACAGCCGGTATCGCCCCGGCTCGGTGTGCACACCCCAGCCCCCGGGCAGCCGGGCGCCCGAATCGAGCTCGTCGAGGACTATCGCCCCATCGCGGACCTGCGGGCCGATGACCCGGTATCCGTGCTCGACGAGGACGGTGACGAGCCGATCCAGGCCCGCCCGGTCGATCGTCATGTTGTCGCCGATGGTCATGTGGAGCCTCTGTTCGCCGCAGAGTCGGTATTCGTCGCCGGTTCGCATTCCAGCCTCGTCGCGGGGGTGCCCGACCGGGAGCGCCGAAGGTCCCGGCCGGGGGGCCGGAAGGCCCGAATCGGATCCATCCACGGCAACCGGCGCCGTTGTCCTCGGTGGTCCACGGCGCCGGATCGTCGACCGGCCGGGCCACGAGATCGCCGAGAACCGGATTCGCGCCGAGGGTGCCGGGTAGACTTTCGCCGCGTGCGGGGATCGGCCTCGGTCGCCGATTCCCGTTGCCCGCAACACGTTCGACACGGCACTCCGCATATCGCCGTTGCCGCTTCGTCTCGGAAAGGATTGCGACGTGGAATCCGGCTCCCCTGTCGACCTGCGACAGAACCAGCCCCACACTGCCCGCATGTACGACTACTACCTCGGCGGCCAGGACCACTACAGCGCGGATGCGGAAGCGGCCGAGAAGGTCGTGGCGACCTGGCCCGGAGTGCGGGTGGCCGCGCAGCAGAACCGGGCGTTCATCCACCGTGTGACACGGTTCCTGGCGAACGCGGGGATTCGTCAATTCCTCGATATCGGAACGGGTATCCCCACCGAGCCGAATCTGCATCAGGTGGCCCAGCAGGTCGCCCCCGACTCGCGAGTCGTCTACGTCGACAACGATCCGATCGTGCTCGTCCACGCCCGGGCGTTGATGATCAGCTCCGCGGAGGGACGCACCAACTACATCTCCGCCGACGTCACCACCCCCGAAGCGATTCTCGACGCCCCGGGATTGCACGAGACGCTGGACCTGACCCAGCCGGTCGCGGTCAGCCTCAACGCGCTGATGCATTTCGTGCCCGACGAGCACGGCGCCTACGGGATCATCGAGACGCTGATGAAGCGGTTCGTGCCCGGCTCGTACCTGGTGATGACGCATGTCACCCCGGACTTCGATCCGACGGCGATAGCGACGGTGGTCGAGATCTACCGCCGCAGCGGTCTGCCGTGCCAGGTCCGCAGCCGCGACGAGTTCGCGCGCTTCTTCGACGGCATGGAGCTGATCGAACCGGGTGTCGAGGTGCCGCACCGCTGGCGCCCCGACGGTGTCGCACCCGCGAAGAAGATGGACGTGCAGGTGTCCGCCTACGCGGCCGTCGCACGCAAGTAGCCCGGTCCCCGCATCGTCCGGAACAGGCTGTGCCGCAACCGTTTCGGCGGCAGCTGCTCCCGAACGCCGTCCCGCGCTATCGGCACGCGGGACGGCCGAGCGACGATCGGCCGTCGGTGATGCGCAGCGCCTTGAGCCGGGCGTACAGCGTGGTGCGGCTGATGCCGAGTTCGTGGGCCGTCTTGAGCTTGTTGCCCTGATTGCGGCGTAGCGCCTCGACGATGGCATCGCGCTCGGCGCGCTCGCGACCGGAAAGGCGGCGGGCCCGCGAGGACACGCGGTAACGGTCCGGCAGGTCGGCTACCGTCACGTCCCCGCGATGGCGATGCCGCAGCACATGCGCCAGGACGGCCTTGAGTTCGTGCAGGTTGCCGGGCCACGGGTGGGTGGCGAGCAATTCGATCACGCTCGGCAGCAACCGCACATCGGCGGACGGATCGAGCTCGTGCAGCAGGGTTTTCGTGATCGCGGGCAGTTCGGCGGCACGTTCGTGCAGCGGCGCCACGTCCACCCGCTGCACACACCTGGCCGCCAGCGCGGCATGCGCGCCGTGGGTAGTGCGCAGCGGCAGCGAGGTGAGCAACACTCTGCGCCCGCGCGCGGCGTCGATCGCATCGATCAGTTGGTCGACCACCGGCTCCGGCAGGGCATCGACCCCGTCGACGCAGACGGCGCCACCGGGGCCGGACAAGTTCTCCCGCAGCCTGTCGATCCAGTGCTGGGCGCCGTCCGCCGCGACGTCCGCGCATTGATGGAATTCCACGTCTGCGCCGCGCGCCAGCCGCCGAGCCTCGCTGCTGCGGCCGGAGCCTCGTTCGCCGACGATCAGAACCGGTCCCGTCGTCGCCCCTTCCAGCGCCCGGTGCCCGGTGGTGCCCGCCGACACCCTGGTCACGGTCGCGGCCTCTTCGAGGGGTTCGAAGTGGAACAGCATGCCGGTGCCGGCGCCGGGCGCCTGGGACAGATGAATGCGCACCGCCGCACCGGACGCGAGCCGAACCTCGGTGACGCGCGGATGTGCGGCGGTCCGCTCCGCCAGCAGGCGCAACAGCGCGTAGTCGGACGGGCCGAGCAGATCCACCGCGCTCTTGTTGGTCAGCACGATGTCGTCGCCGACCGCGGCGATGGCGCGCCGCTGCCGGGAAACGGTCTGGAACGCGGCCAGCAGCGCACGTTCGGACGCCTTGGCCTGATCCAGCAGCCGCTGTTCGATATCCTGGGCCGCCCGCTGCAGAAACGGGCCGAGCAGCGGATCGGCGTGGGTGTTGGTGCTGGTGATGTCCAAGGCGCCGACCAGGCGGCGGGTGACCGGATGCAGGATCGGGTGACCGTAGCAGGTGAATCCCTTGAAGCGCTCGATGTAGTGCTCGGAGCCGTTGACGGCGATGCCGCGGCGGGTTTCGAGCGCGGTACCCAGCGCATTGGTGCCGAAGGTGTCCTCGGCGAGGCTGGTTCCGCTCCGGATGCCCAGTGTGTCCAGCGCCTGCTCGAAGCGCGGATCGCCGAACCACCGGTAGACCAGCCGGCACTCGCGATCCGCGAGCAGCAGGCTGTAGGCGGTGTCGGCGAGGGCGACCGCCATCTGATCGAGAACCGGCCGCGCGGCCTCGAGCAGCCGGCTGCGCGGATCGACCTCCACCGTGGGCAGATCGGGGAATCCGTCGAATTCGGGTGGTACGCCGGACAGCTTCGAGCGCCGCCACGACAACTCGATCTCCCGGCGCGGCGCCGACGCCGTCGCCTCGCCGCACTGCGATGTCGCCATCCGGTGCTACCTCCTGTCTGCCGGGCATACCCACGTCGGCCGCGGTTCGCTTGCCACGGTCCCGGCGGGGACCGCGGCCGCCACCGTGGCGGCGGCCGCGGGGCGGACCTACGATCCGGCGTGGATCACCACACCACGGATATTCTTGCCGTCGCGCAGGTCTTGATAGCCCTGATTGATGTCTTCGAGCGAATATCGCGTGGTGATCAGCTCGTCCAGCTTCAACTGGCCGCTGTCGTAGAGACGCAGCAGCCGCACGATGTCGTACTGCGGGTTGGCGGATCCGAACAGCGTGCCCTTGATGGTCTTCTCGTTCAGGGTCAGCTCGGCACCGGAGACGTGAACGGTGAGCTTGGCCGGATCGGCCAGGCCCGTGACGACCACGGTCCCACCCTTGCCGATGACGGCGAAGGCGGCCGACACGACCTCCTCGGTCACCGTGCCGACGGTGATGATCGCCTGGTCGGCGCCCTGCCCCCAGGACAGTTCGGCGACCTTCTCGGCCGCCTCCTCGGACGTCGAAAAGGCATGGGTGGCACCCATTTTCAGCGCCGTCTCGCGTTTGAAGCCGACCGGGTCGACCACCACGACGTACTTGGCCCCGGCATGGACGGCGCCCTGCACCGAATTGATGCCCAGCCCGCCGATGCCGTAGACGACGGTGATGTCACCGGCGCGCACATTGCCCGAGTAGACCGCGCTGCCCCACCCCGTCGGCACCCCGCAACCCACGACTACCGCGGTCTCGAGGGGCAGCCAGTCGTCGACCTTCACTACCGAATGCTGCGAGATCGTCGCCCGCTCGGAGAAGGTGCCCAGCATGCACATCGCACCGAAATCCATTCCGCCGGAATGGAATCGGAACGTCCCGTCGGGCATGCAGCCGTCCAGGATGGTCGCACCCATATCGCACAGGTTCTGCCGGCCGGTCGAACAGTACCGGCAGGTGCCGCAGTTGGGAATGAAACTGCACACCACGTGGTCGCCGGGAGCGACCTTGGTGACGCCGGGACCGACCTCCTCGATGATTCCCGAGCCCTCGTGCCCGCCGACGATCGGATAGCGCGGCGGCAGATCGCCGTCGGTGAGATGCAGGTCGGAATGACACAGTCCGGCTGCGGTGTAGCGGATCAGGACCTCGCCGGGGCCGGGCCCGTCCAGGTCGAGTTCCATCAGTTCGAACGGTTTGCCGGGCTCGACGAGTACTGCTGCTGTTGTCTTCACGAAAGTTCTCCTGCGCTGGAATCAGAGGGCGACGTTGACCGACTTGGTCTGCAAATACAGGTCCAGGCCGTCCGGGCCGAGTTCACGGCCCCAGCCGGACTGCTTGTAACCGCCGAAGGGCATCGCGGTGTCGAAGCCGTTGTACTGGTTGATCCACACCGAGCCGGCTTTCAGCTCACGGGCCACCCGGTGGGCCTTGGAGATGTCACGGGTCCAGATGCCCGCGGCCAGGCCGTAGATCGAATCGTTGGCCTGGTGCGCGGCGGCTGCGATCCCTTCGTCGGCGTCGAACGGAAGCGCCGCCACGACCGGGCCGAAGATCTCCTCGCGCACGATGCTGAATTCGGTCCGCACGTCGACGAATACGGTCGGTTGCACGAAGTATCCGGTGTCGCCGTGGCGGCCCCCGCCGGTGAGCGCCTTCGCCCCGTCGGCGAGGCCGGCCTGCAGATAGGCGGTGACGCGGTCGAACTGCTCCTGCGACACCAGCGGGCCCAGCTCGGTGGACGGGTCCAAGCCGGGACCGATCTTCACCCGCGAGGCGGCCTCGGCCACCGCGGCGGTGAAATCGCCGAAGATCTTGTCCTCCACATACAGTCGCGTCCCCGCAACACAGCACTGGCCGTGATTGAACAGCCAGGCGTTGAGCGAGCCGGTGACCGCGGCATCGAAATCCGCGTCGGCGAACACCACGTTGGGGCTCTTGCCGCCCAGCTCCAGCGACACCTTCTTCAGATTGCCCTTGGCAGCGTCGACGACCAGCTTGCCGACCTCCGTGGATCCGGTGAAGGCGACCTTGTCGACGCCGTCGTGCGCGGCCAGGGCGGCGCCGGCATCGCCGAATCCGGTCACGATATTGACCACGCCGGGCGGGAATCCGGCCTCCTGGAACACCTCTCCCAGCAGCAGCGCGGTCAGCGGAGTCTGCTCGGCGGGCTTGAGCACCACCGTATTTCCGGCAGCCAGCGCGGGGGCCAGCTTCCAGGCTGCCATCAACAGCGGGAAGTTCCACGGCACGATCAGCCCGCAGACCCCCACCGGCTCGCGCAGGGTGTACGCGTGGAACCGGCTGCCGGGCGGCGCGAACGGCATCGACACATCGACCGTGCTCCCTACGATCTTGGTCGCCCAGCCCGCGTAGTACCGGAAGACGTCGGCCGCCCACGCGGTGTCGACGACGGTGGCGACCGCCGCGGATTTACCGTTGTCCAGCGCCTCGAGTTCGCCGAACTGCTCCGCGCGTTCGGAGAGAAGATCGCCCACCCGCCACAGCAGCCGTTCGCGCTCATTGGGTTTCATCCACTGCCACGGCCCGTTGTCGAAGGCGCGGCGGGCGGCGCGGACGGCGCGGTCCACGTCGGCCGCCTCGCCGTGGGCCACCTCCGCCAGCACACTGCCGTCGGCGGGATTGTGCGTCGCGAATGTCCGGCCCGACCGGGCATCGGTCCATTCGCCGTCGATCAGCAGCTGCTTTCGACCGCTGAGTACCGCCCGAACGTCCGCTCGGACCGGGAACTCGGAGACGACCGTCATCGAAACCTCCTGGCTACAACCTGATGTGATGCAAGCCATAGTGGGATGGATCGAGCATCGGGAAGTGTCCAGTTTCTGAACACCCGGCGTGAGCCGGCCGGCAGCGGTCCCGCGCCGGCACCCGTCGGTGTCGTCTCCCCGCCGGTCCGGCGCAGTCAGTCCGCGGCCGGGAGGACGACGACCTTGCCCGGCAACGTTCCCGCGGCCGCCCGGGTGTGCACCGATGCCAGCTCTGCCAGCGGGACACGCTCGTCGACATCGACGATCAACGCGCGAAGGTCCACGCGCGCAACGAGTTCCGCCAGTTGCCGCGCGTCGCTGCGGACGTAGACGTCGACGGCACGCACGCCGCGCGCCGCGTCGGCCGGGGCGGGCATCCACACGGTGGTGCCGACTACGACGCCGCCGTCGCGGACCAGTCCGGCCAGCGCCGCGAACTCGGCCGGATCGATCGGCGCGAGGTTGAGCAGGACGTCGATCGGCTCGGTCACCGCCGCGGTCACCTCGGTGGTGGTGTGGTCGACGACCTCGTCGGCGCCCCGCGCCTCGACGCGCTCGCGGCTGCGCGGACTGCCGGTGGCGATCACATGGGCGCCGGCCGCCTTGGCCAGCTGTACCGCATAACCACCCACGGCTCCCCCGGCGCCACTGATCAGGATCCGTTGCCCGGGCTTCAGTTCGGCGTGGTCGAACAGCGCCTGCCACGCGGTGAGTCCGACCAGCGGCAGCGCGGCCGCATCGGCGAGCGGGATGCTCGCCGGCGCCGCCGCCAGACTCCGCGCAGGGGCGAGCACGCACTCCGCCGCGGCGCCGTCGTCGGTGAACGGCAGGAAGCCGACGACCCGGTCACCGACCTTCGGCTCGTCGACGCCCTCGCCGAGCGCGTCGACGGTTCCGGCGACGTCCAGGCCGGGGATGTGCGGCAGGGCCAGCGGCATCGGGCCCTGCATCAATCCCGCGCGGATATTGCCGTCGACGCCGTTGAACGATGTCGCCGCAACGCGCACCCGGACCTGGCCGGGACCGGGAACCGGCCGGTCGACGTCCTCGTAGCGAAGGACCTCGGGATCGCCGTACTCGTGGAATCGAACCGCCTTCATCGTGGTGCCTCACTCTCGATGTGATGTGCTTCGAGTTCGAAGCACATCCGTCACGGTAGCAGTGCTTTGAATTCGAAGCAAGAGTTTCGAAATCGAAGCAAGAGTTGTACAGTCGTGCCATGTCCGAGACCCCGCGGCCCCTGGACGCCGTCCAACTGGGCGCGTATTTCGCCCTCATGGAGGTCGCCGGCCTGCTCCGGCACGCGGTCGAGCAACAGCTGCGAGACGCCGGCGATCTGAGCTACGTGCAGTTCCAGCTGCTGGCGCGGCTCGGTCTCGACTCCCCCACCGGCAGTGAGCGCATGACCGATCTGGCCGACGGCGTCGTCTACAGCCGCAGCGGATTGACCTATCAGGCCGGTCTGCTCGAGAAGGCGGGACTGGTCACGCGCGCGCCCTCCGCGGACGACGAGCGCGGCGTCACGGTCACGATCACCGATGCCGGCCGGGCGCTGCTCGCCGAGGTCCTGCCCGGTCATACCGAGGTCGTCAACCAGCAACTCTTCGAACCGCTGTCACGCGCGGACACCAAGGCGCTGGCCGAGCTGCTGTCGCCGGTGCGCGACCACATGCGTGCCGCGCCACCCCGCTCGGCAACACCTCGCCGCCGGCGATAACCCATCGGCCCGGCCGCTACGAATCCTTGGTGAGGTGCCCGCACGGCACCGGGCATTCCGGGACGTGTCCTCCGGTAGGAGTTCACGTCGACCCTCGCGGGGATCAGCGCCGATCGGTCCGCAGCGGTCGCAAGGCAATCCGGCCCGACAAGACTCGGTTCGAACGAGGAGCTGAGGACATGCGCATCGTGGTCGATCTGAATCGGTGCCAGGGGTATGCCCAGTGTGTTCCGCTGGCACCGCAGGTGCTGCGGCTACTGGGCGATGAGGCGCTGGCCTACGACCCCAATCCCGACGACGGTCAGCGCGGCCGGGTCGTGCGGGCGGCGGCGGCCTGCCCGGTTCAGGCCATCCTGGTGGAAACCCACACTCCCGACGAGGCGGAGCCCACGACATGAGGACCGCCTCGCTGATGGCGGACCTGGTCGACACCTTCCGGGCCGAAGGCCGCATCGTGATCGTGGGCGCTTCGCTGGCCGGGTTGCGCGCGGCGGAAGCTCTGCGGGAGAGGGGCTTTCACGGAAGCTTGACCATCATCGGCGACGAGCCGCACGAACCGTACGACCGTCCGCCGTTGTCCAAACAGGTTTTGCAGGGATGGGTGCGCGCCGATCACACAGCACTTCCGCGGATGCGGGCCGTCGACGCGGACTGGCGGCTGGGGGTGGCCGCGACCGGCTTGGACCGAGCGAACCGGCGGGTCCTGTTGGCCACCGGCGATGCGGTGCCCTACGACCGGCTGCTCATCGCCACCGGCGTGCGGGCCCGGCCGTGGCCCAACCCGGCCGAGGCCGCCCTGCGCGGAGTGTTCACCGTGCGCACCCGCGAGGACGCTGCGGGGCTGCAGGCAGCGCTGAACGCGAATCCGCAGCGCGTCCTGGTCGTCGGCTCGGGATTCATCGGCTCGGAACTGGCCTCGGTATGCCGCGAGCGCGGCGTGCCGGTGACCGTCGCCGAACGCGGCGGCGGTCCACTGATCGGCCCGCTCGGCGGGGTGATCGGCGATATCGCCGCGCGGATGCAGCGCGGCGCGGGAGTCGACCTGCGCACCGGCGTGTCCGTCCGGTCCCTCGACGGCGACGCCGACGGAAAGGTGCGCCGGGCCTGCCTTTCGGACGGAACCACAGTGGACGTCGATGTGGTGGTCGCGTCGCTCGGGTCGATCCGCAATGTCGAATGGCTGCGCGGCGCCGGACTTGCCGCCGGTTTCTGGGGCGTCGGGTGCGATGCCGGTTGCCGCGCCTTCGACATCAACGGCGTGGTGACCGACAACGTCTTCGTGGCAGGCGATGTCGCACGGCAGCCCCATGTGCTCTACGAGTATCAGTTCATCTCGATGGAGCACTGGGACAACGCGGTATGCGGTGCGCAGGTCGCCGCGAACAACATGATCAGCCTGGAGACCGAACGGCGACCGCATTTGCCGCTGCCGTCGTTCTGGTCGGCGCAATTCGGGGTGAACATCAAGGGTGTGGGCGTGTGCTCGTTCGGCGACGAGATCGCGTTCACCCAGGGATCGCCCGAGGACTTTCGGTTCGCCGCCGTCTACGGCCGCCGGGGCCGCATCGTCGGTGCGGTGACCTTCGATCACGGCAAATGGCTCCCGTACTACGCGGCGATGATCGAACGATCGGCGCCGTTTCCGCCGCCACTGCCGGGCTACGATCGGGCCCCCGATCCGGCACCGATGCCGGCCCGCTTTCCCGATCCGCGAGTGCCGACCGGCATCCCCGACGTGGTGCTGACCGGCCACGACCCCACCTCACGAGGCGCCGAGTTCCATTGAGCGCCGAGTTCCGTCGAGCGAGGAGGCAGCCTAATGTTTTTGTCAAGCAGCAGTGGCGGTTACGCGGTATGACGGCGGCGACCGCCTGGGCCGAGGCGATGACATTCGAACACCGCGCCGACCCGTACCCGTTCTTCGATCAGCTACGCCGGACCCCGGTCGCGCGCGTGGCCGACAACCTGTATGTGGTGACGGGTTATCAGGAACTGCTGGCGCTGGCGCACGACCCGCGGGTCAGCTCCGATATCGGCCGCAGCCCGCTGGGCAACCCCCTGGCAGGGGACGCCGGCGCCGCGAGCACGCCGCCGACTCGGACGCCGAGCATCATCGTCTCCGATCCGCCCGATCACGATCGGGCCCGCCGCCAGGTGATGCGCCACTTCGGCCCGCCGCACTCGCCCGATGTCATCCCCGGCACGGAACCCGTGATCGTCCGGTTGTGCAACCGGCTGCTCGACGAATTCGAGGCCGGCGGCACGACCCGGATGGACGTGGTCGACGACTACGCCTACCCCGTACCTGTGACGGTGATTTCCACGATTCTCGGCATCCCGCTCGCGGACGAGCCCCGGTTCCACGCCTGGATCTACGACATGCTCACCGGCACCGATCTGGGCCCGGACGCGCGGACCGCAGAGGGCAAGGTTCGCGCCGGCCGGGCGCACGCCGGCCGTGACGCACTCACCCGATATCTGGCCGGCCTGATCGAGCAACTCCAGCGTGCGCCCGGCCCGGGGTTGCTGTCGCGATTGCTGCACGACGACGGCCCCGACGGCCCGATGCCGGTCGGGCAGGTGCTGGCCAATGCGGTACTGCTGCTGATCGCCGGGCACGACTCGACGGTCAACACCATCGCCAACTGTGTGCTGACACTGTTGCGCAACCCCGGTTCCTACGACCAGGTGCGCGACCGGCCACATCTTCTGCCGCGCGCGATCGAAGAGGTCCAGCGGTTGCAGGCCGCGGTGCAGTTCTTCCCCAGCCGCAGCGTCACCGCCGATATCGAGATCGGCGGCACCGTGATTCCGGAAGGGTCCGCGGTGCATCTGGTCTACGCCGCCGCCAACCGCGACCCGAACCGGTTCACCGATCCGAACCGCTTCGACATCCAACGGCCCGACAACGAGCATTTCGGCTGGGGCAGCGGCATCCACACCTGCCCGGGCGGCCCGCTCGCGCGATTGGAAGTCAATCTCGCACTGGAGATCTTCCTACGCCGCGTCGTGACACCGCGGCTGGTCGTCGATCCGCCACCGTATCGGCGCAGCCAAATCTTCCGGGGACCACGACATCTGCTCATCGACGTCGACCACATCGCCGGCCGAGCCGATCGATGACCGCGGCGGAAGCCTCCGATCAGGGAGCGACGATGCCGCGGCGGATCTGACCGGGGCTCGGTGTGACTGTGGGCGGCTTGCGATTTCGCGAAGAGCGCAGTTGGTAGGGAACGCTGGTGACCATGACACCCGGTTCGAACAGCAGGCGTGCTTTGAGCCGGAGCGAGCTCTGGTTGTGCAGCAGGTTCTCCCACCAGTGTCCGACGACGTACTCGGGGATGTAGACGCTGACCACGTCCCGGGGCCGCGATCGGCGGAGCCGTTTGATGTATTCGACGACGGGACGGGTGATTTCGCGGTAGGGCGACTCGACGACCTTCAACGGAATGCTGACGTCGTGGCGCTCCCACGATTGGGTCAGCGCCCGGGTGTCGGTGTCGTCGACGTTGACCGTGACGGCGGTGAGGGTGTCCGGGCGGGTGGCGCGCGCGAACTGGACGGCCCGCTGAGTTGCCTTGTGCCAGTCCGAAACCAGCACGATCGCATGCACCCGGCCGGGCAGCGTCGTCTCCTCGTCGGGGTCGATGTCGAGTTCGGCGCGCACCGTCGCGTAGTGGGTGTGGATGGAATACATCATCAGCACCAGCAGTGGCATCGCGATGACCACGAGATAGGCGCCGTGACCGAATTTGGTGATCATGACCACGACCAGCACGACGCCGGTGAAGCAGGCGCCGAACGCGTTGATCGCCCGGGCACGGTGGATGCGCCGGCGTTGCCCCGGCGCGGTCACCGCGCGTAGTTCGCGATTCCAATGCCGGACCATGCCGGTTTGGCACAGCGTGAACGAGGTGAACACGCCGACGATGTAGAGCTGGATCAACCTGGTGGTCTGTCCGTCGAAGGCGTAGATCAACCCGGCGGCGACCGCGGCGAGCAGGATGATGCCGTTGGAGTAGGCGAGCCGGTCTCCGCGCGTGTGCAATTGGCGTGGCAGGTAACGATGTTGGGCCAGGATCGAGGTCAGCAGCGGGAATCCGTTGTAGGCGGTGTTCGCGGCGAGGATCAGGATCAACGCGGTGGTGACCATCAGGTAGTAGAAGCCCAGGCTGCTGTCGCCGAAGACCGCCCCCGCGATCTGCGCGATGACGGTCTTCTGGGCGTCGGTGCGGCAATCGCCCGGAAAGCCGATCAGGTCGCAGGTATTCTCGGCGACGCGCGTGTGGGTGATCATCGCCAGCGCGGTGACACCGGTGAACATGGCGATCGCCAGGACACCCATCGCGGTCATGGTCCGGGCCGCGTTGAGCGACTTCGGTTTTCGGAACGCCGGGACGCCGTTGGAGATCGCTTCGGCCCCCGTCAGCGCCGTACACCCCGAGGAGAACGCCCGCAGCGCGAGAAATGCCACCGCGGCCGTACCGAGGCCCGCGTGCGCGGCGTTGATCTGGTAGTGCGCGCTCTCGGCGACCGGTGCGTGCCCGATCAGCGTCTCGACCACACCGATCGAGATCATCACCATGACGCCGGCGACGAAGGCGTAGGTCGGCACGGCGAACGCCCGGCCGGATTCTCGCACCCCACGCAGGTTCATCGCGGTCAGCGCCACGATGAACCCGATATCGATCAGCACCCGATGCGGGTTCAGCGCCGGCGCCGCGGAGATGACGTTGTCCACCCCCGCCGCGACCGATACCGCCACCGTCATCACGTAATCGACCAGCAGCGCCGCCGCGACGACCAAACCCGGTATCGCCCCGAGGTTCTCGGCGACGACCTCATAGGATCCACCGCCCGACGGATAGGCGCGCACGACCTGGCGATACGACAACGCGACCACCGCCAGCAGCACGACGACACCACCGGCCACCCACGGTGTCAGATACAGATAGCTGAGCCCGCCCAGCGTCAGGATGAGCAGAATCTCCTGAGTCGCATACGCCACCGAGGACAGCGGATCACTGGCGAAAATCGGCAATGCCAGCCGCTTCGGCAACAGCGTCTCCCCGAGCCGATCGCTGCGAAACGGTCGTCCCAGCACCACCCGTTTGGCGACGTCGATCGGTGAAACCACGATTAATCAGCCTAAATCCGGCAAACCCGAACCCAGTGATCGCGAGGCGTAGGGAAAACGTAAAAAATCCCGCGCCGCAGCCGCAGACCTCACTCGCCGAGCAGCCGTTCGACGGCGGCACGGGTCGCCAGAGCCCGGGCTCCGTAATCCTCGAAAAGCGCGGGGGTCAGCCGTGACGACGGCCCGGAGATGCTGAAGCATGCGCGGGCCGGCCCGTAGCGCCCGCGCAGGGCCACCGCGACCGCGCAGATACCGTCGTGCAGCCCTTCGATCGTGGTGGCGTATCCCCGTCGGCGGATGAGAGCGATCTCCTCCCAGAGTTCGTCCACGTCGGTGATGGTGTGTTCGGTGGTCTTGGCGGGGGTGTGGGACAGGTAGGCCGCGATCCGTTCGTCGGACAGGGTCGCGAGGAACGCCTTTCCGGTCGCGGCGGCGTGCAGCGGCAGCCGGGTGCCCAGCGCCATGAACGCGCGCACCTGGTGCGAACTGTCGAGACGTTCGATGAGCACCAGTTCGTCGCCGTCGGGAACCGCGAGATGCACTGTCTCACCGGTCGACATCTGCAGCGCGGACAGCTCCGGCAGCGCCACCTCACGCAGATTGTCGCGACCCGCGACCGCGCTACCCACCCGGAAAGCCAGACCGGTGATCTCCCACCGTCCTTCCGGTGACGACCGCACCCACCCGGCCTCCTCGAGGGTTTTCAGACAGCGCTGCACCGTACTTTTCGGGACCTCCAGCCGCCGGGCGAGGTCGCTGAGACCCGCGGGCTGCAGCCGCGCCACCTCCTCGAATACCCGCAGGGCGGTCAGCACGCTGTTCACGACCGCGCCCTTGCGCCGAGCGCGCGGCGGCACACCCGTTGTTGACGGAGTCGCCTGGAGCTAATACCGTCACTGGTCCATAATATAGCACATCGGTCCACAATGTGGACCATACACGAGAAAGTGGCCCTCATGCCAGTTCCTCTTCTCACCGCATTGCAGACCGCAACGGCCGAGTCCCGCCCCGCCGTCACGATCGGCGACACCGCCCTGCGGCCCGATGCGCTGTTGGGCGCGGCGGGCGCGCTCGCGCATCGCCTCGCCGGCGCCGGATGTGTCGCCATCGACGCCCGCCCCAGCGTCGACACCGTGATCGCCGTCGTGGGCTGCCTGCTGGCCGGTGTGCCCGCGGTCCCCGTTCCCCCGGATTCCGGCGCGGTCGAACGCCGCCACATCCTCACCGACTCGGGCGCCGAATTATGGCTCGGCGCAACGGATTCCGATATCTCCCTGCCCGCGGTCACGGTCGACCCGCGCGCCTGCGAATCCTGGACGGGCCCAGAACCCGATCCGGCCACGGCGGCGCTGATCGTCTACACCTCCGGGACCACCGGCGCGCCGAAGGGAGTGGTGCTGTCGCGCGCCGCGATCGCCGCCAGCCTGGACGGACTGCGCGACGCGTGGCAGTGGAGCGCCGACGACGTTGTCGTCCACGGGCTTCCGCTGTTCCACGTGCACGGCCTGGTGGTCGGCGTGCTGGGCGCCCTGCGCACCGGATCGCCGCTGGTCCACACCACTCGCCCGACCCCCGACCGATACGCCGCGGCGGGCGGATCGCTGTATTTCGGCGTGCCGACGGTCTGGTCGCGGGTCTGCGCCGATCCGGATTCCGCGCGGGCGCTCGCCTCCGCTCGCCTGCTGGTCTCGGGGAGCGCGCCGCTGCCGGTTCCGGTGTTCGAAGGGTTGCGGGCGCTTACGGGCAGCGCGCCGATCGAGCGGTACGGCATGACCGAAACCGTCATCACACTCAGCACCCGATACGACGGTGAGCGCCGCCCCGGCTGGGTCGGACTACCGGTGACCGGAGTGAAAACCCGGCTCCGCTCGGACTCCGGCGATACCGTCGGCCACGACGGCGAAACGCTCGGCCGCCTCGAAATCGCCGGGCCCACACTGTTCGACGGCTACCTCCACAACAAGGCCAAGACCGACGAGGTCATGTCGCCCGACGGATGGTTCGACACCGGCGACATCGCCGTGATCGATCCGGACGGCTTCCACCGCATCGTCGGTCGTGAATCGGTCGACATGATCAAATCCGGTGGCTACCGGATCGGCGCGGGCGAGGTCGAACACGCACTGCTGTCGCACCCGGGCGTGCGCGAGGCCGCTGTGGTCGGTGTCCCCGATGCCGATCTCGGCCAGCGCATCGTGGCATATGTCGTCGGCGAGCCCGGAAACCACGACGCCCTCATCGATTTCGTCGCCGGATCGCTGGCGGTACACAAGCGGCCGCGTGAGATTCGCATGGTCGAGACGCTGCCACGCAATGCGATGGGCAAGATCCAGAAGAAGACGCTCCTCAGTGATCACACCCCGCACTGACCGGACACCGTTCACCCGGCTCCGTCACCGCGCCGCCGGCGCCGCTTCGCGGCCGGTTCGGGTTCGGCCTCGTCGCCCTCGGCCGGGAACATGACCGCCGGATTGATGGTGGCCAGGTCACGACTGGCCGCCGCGTAGAGGCCGGTCAGAATGTGCATCGTGCGGACCGCATGCCGCATTTTCGTTGTCACATCGGATAATTCGGCCAGATTGGCCGTGAGCAGTTCACGCCGCAACGCGGCATAGCGATCGGAGATCTCGCGCCCGGCCTCGGTCACCCGGAACACCGACGAGGTGCCCGACTTGGTGCGCTCGAGCAGACCCAGGCTGACCAGCTTCCGCAGGTTGTACTGCAGATTGGGCAGATCCTCGCGATTGGTCAGCTGCGCGATGGTCGCGGTGTCTTTGGCGCGTTCCTGCATGCGCACGACATGCAGCGCCACGACTTCGTTGAAGGCCAGATCCACATCCCCGGCGATCCGTAACGCCTGCACGGCGAACCGCTCGAACGCGCCCTCGACCTGCAACAGGGCGAATTCGAAGGCGGTCATCGCCTCTTCGTGGGTGTTCTCGGCCAGATGCCAGCGACGTTCCGGATCCAGATTCGCGGGCCGGTCGGCGCCGGCGGCTTCGGTGGCGGTCATAGGACACCAGCCAACACGGGTAACCCGGCCGACCGCAATGTGGAACATGAAATTTACGTTGAAAGTCTATTGATAGTCCACGAAGATTATGTAATGTGGCTCAGGACACCACGGTGTCCAGCCCACATTCCGCGCCGCATTCCCCGCCGCGCCACTCATCACGGATCAACCACGCACACACCGCGTGGTCCCCACCTCGATGGAGGTTTCTCGATGTCCGCTGACCACTACAACGGCACCTCGGCCGGTGTGACCCGGCACTACGCCCCCTACGTCCAGGCCGACTGGGGCTATGCCAACCACTGGTATCCCGCACTGTTCTCCACCGAGCTCGCCGACGGCACCGTCAAAGGCGTCACCATCGGCGGCCACGACATCGCCCTGCGCCGGTCGGCGGGTAAGGCCTACGCGCTGTCGGATCGGTGTATCCACCGCGGCGTGAAACTGTCGGCGAAGCCCATGTGCCTGTCCGAGGGCACCGTGACCTGCTGGTACCACGGCTACACCTACAGCGTCGACGACGGCAGCCTCACCACCATCGTCGGCAATCCCGACGATTCGCTGATCGGGCGGGCCGCGATCCGGACCTATCCGGTCGAAGAAGTCAACGGCATGATCTTCGTCTTCGTCGGCGACGCGGACTACGGCACCCCGCCGCCGCTCGAGAGCGATCTGCCGATGCGAGTCACCAACGACCCCAACAACTCTCCCGTCGCCCACCTGATGGACGACAACATCATCGTGCGCGGCATCCACCGCAAGCTGGTCGGCAACTGGCGCCTGGCCGCCGAGAACGGCCTCGATCCGGGACATCTGCTGGTGCACTGGGACAACCAGATCCTGGTGGCCCTGGACCGTGCCCTGCCGCTCGGCGTCAATGCCCTCACCGACGACGCCACCGAGGAGATCGACATCCCCAACGGGCCCAAGGGCGTGATGAACCGCTACGACCGGCCCGATCTGTATCAGCCGGTGCTGGAGAACCCGAAGGTCGACATCAAGGCCCGCGGCAGCGTTCAGCACTACTTCCGCACCTCGCTGTGGGTGCCGGGCGTGTTGATGGTGGAGCACTGGCCGATCACCGACGTCGTGCAGTACGAGTTCTACGTCCCGATCGACGACCACCACCACGAGTACTGGGAGGTCGTGGCGACCCGCGCCCACACCGACGAGGAACGGGCCGAATTCGACTTCAAGTTCGAGCATTTCTTCAAGCCGCTGGCGCTCGAAGGCTTCAACAACAGCGACGTGTTCGCCCGCGAGGCCACCGAGGAGCACTACACCCGCTTCGACGGCTGGAACAACGAAATGCTCTGCGACATGGACTATTCCATCGTCGCGTGGCGCAAGATGGCCGCCCGTCACCTGCGCGGATACTTCGAATCGCCGTATCGGGACGAGGACTGACCGCATGACCATGTCTCCGAGCGAAATCCGCTCCACCGACCGCGCGGACACCGGAACCCATTGTGTCCGTTTGCGTTACACCGACACGGTGAAGGAGATCCACGTACCGGAAGGCATTTCCGTGCTGGACGCCGCCGGCGCCGCCGGCGTGCGGCTGGCCCATCAATGCGGGATCGGCACCTGCGGCACCTGTATCGGCCGGATATCGGCCGGAGACGTGGTCATGCCCGAAGGCCGCGTCTACCCTTTGCGCGCGGACGAATCGGCGGCGGGCATGCGGCTGCTGTGCCAGGCGCGTGCCCGTTCCGACGCCGAGATCGACCTCGACTACCCGGCGGCCCTGCTCGACGAGAACCCGATCATCACGACCACCACCAAGGTCGCCGGCCTCACCTGGCTGGCCGATTCCGTGGTGGAACTGCAGATCCGGTTGCCGAAGTCGGCGAAATTCTCCTTCCGGGCGGGACAGTACGTGCGGCTGCGGGTGCCCGGCACCAGCGAATGGCGCTCGTACTCCATGGCTTCCGGGGAACGGGAGAAGCGCCGGCTCACCTTCACCGTGCGCGTCCTGCCGTCCGGGGCGATGTCGCACTATCTGCGTGAGCGCGCCGCCGTCGGCGACGAGCTCGAGATGGAGGGCCCGATGGGGTCGTTCGGACTGCGTCCCGAACCCGGTCCGATTCTTATGGTGGCGGGCGGCACCGGACTGGCCCCGATGTTGTCGATGCTCGACACGCTGCAGACCGCACGCGATCGCGACCGCATCGAGCTGGTTTTCGGCTGTACCCGCGGACTCGATCTGTTCCACCTCGACGAGCTCGCGGGACGGCGCAGTTTCACCCCGGGGCTGTCGGTGCGGGTGGTGGTCGACGAGCCGTTCGACCATCCCGACGTGCTCACCGGTAATCCGGTCAGCGTGCTCACCGCGGCCGACGTCGCCGACCCGAACACCAGCGCCTACCTGTGCGGTCCCCCGGCCATGCTCGATGCGGCCCGCGTCCGGCTGAGCGAACTGGGCCTGCCGCCCGAGCGGATCCACGCCGAGCAATTCCTCCCCAGCTGATCACCACCGGCGGCCCGGCCGCCGGTGCGCACAGATTGTGAACGAATCATCATGAGCATCGCCCGACTCGGGGCTCTGACCGTCGAGGTCGCCGATATCGACGCCTGGCAGCATCTGCTGGTCGACCTTCTCGAACTCGATGCCCGGCCCCGCACCTCGTCGGCGGATCCGCTGCTGATCCGCCTCGACGACCGCCACCACCGCATCGCGTTGTATCCCGGTGCCGAGGACCGCGTCCGGCGGGTCAGCTGGGAGGTGAACACTCCCGAGCAGCTGAAGACGCTGGCCGAGGCGGTCGAGGCCGAAGGCATCGAGGTCGAGCGGGTGGCCGCCGGCGACACGTTCGATGTCGCCGCCGCCATCCGGTTCGCCGATCTGGACGGGTTTCCCACCGAGATCGGCTACGGCGTGCTGACCGACCACCACCCGGTACGGCCCGGCGGGGTGATCAGCGGCTTCGTCACCGGCGAACTGGGCCTGGGGCATGTGGTCTACATGTGCTCGGACTATCCGGCGGCGGTGGACTTCTACACCCGCGTCCTCGGTTTCCGGCTCACCGACTACATCGTCTGGGACGGCGCGGATGCCACCTTCCTGCACTGCAATTCACGCCACCACAGCCTGGCGTTGATGAACGAATGCTTCGGGATGCGCGGCGGCGACCTCAACCATCTGATGATCGAGACCGCCACGCTCGACGACGTCGGCCGGGCCTACGACCGGATCACCGCCGCGGGCATCGATCTGAAGATGACGCTCGGTCGCCACACCAACGACGGGGTCACCTCGTTCTACCTCTCCACGCCGTCCGGCTTCGGCATCGAAATCGGCTGGGGCGGAGCCGTTGTCGACGAGGACTGGGTCGTGCAGACCTACGACGCCCCGGCGCGCTGGGGCCATGAGGTCCGGAAGAAGGTGAGCTGAGATGACCGTGGACGCCACCACCGGCGAGCACACCGAGACCTCGAGCATCACGACGGTGGAACGCTATCTGGAGCGCGTCGCCGTACGCGACGAATCCGTCCGTGCCTGGGCCTTTCTCGATCCGGACCGAGCTCGCGCGCAGGCCCGCGCACTCGATGCCGAAACGCCCCGCTCGCCGCTGCACGGAATTCCGGTGGGCATCAAGGACATCATCGACACCGCCGATCAGCCGACCGCCTACGGCAGCCCCCTCTGGTCGGGACATCGCCCCGGCCGCGATGCCGACGCGGTACGCCGGCTGCGCGCGGCAGGCGCGCTGATCTTCGGCAAGACCGCCACCACCGAGTTCGCCACCTACGAGCCGGCCCGCACCCGGAACCCGCACAATCTCGAGCACACACCGGGCGGATCGTCGAGCGGCTCGGCGGCAGCGGTCGCCGACGGCCAGGTGCCCATCGCCCTGGGCACCCAGACCGCCGGATCGGTGCTGCGTCCCGGCTCCTACTGCGGCGTCTTCACGCTCAAACCCGGTTACGGCCGGTGGTCGTTCGACGGCGTGCTGCCGGTGGCGCTGAGCTTCGACACCCTCGGCGCGTTCGCGCGGCATCCGGTGTGGCTCGGCGCGGTCGACCAGGTCCTCACGGACCGAGTACAGACCGCGGTACTGCCCGCCACCCGCGACCTCACCGTCGGTGTGCTGCGCCCCCCGTGGGACGACCGCGCCGGGACCGACGCGCTGGAGCGCCTGGAATCGTTCGCCGCCGGCCTGCGCGCCCACGGCACCACCGTCACCGAGATCGCCGTTCCGCCCGAGCTGGCCGAGCTCGACGACGCACACACGCTGATCATGGCCGCGGAGGCCGCCGCGGCACTCCACGACCGCGTCGGCCGCGACGGAACCGACGGGATCAGCGCCCGGCTGGCCGAATTCCTCACCCGTGGCCGCACCGCGGAGCCGAGCCGAATTCAGCACGCGCGCAGCGTTCTTCGTGCTGCCCGGCGCTTCGTCGACGGTGCGCACCACCGCGCCGACGTCCTGTTGACCCTCGCCGCGACCGGAGAGGCGCCGCACGGCCTGGACAGCACCGGCGACCCGGTGTTCAACAAGCTCGCCAGCGTCGCCGGGCTGCCCGCGGTCGGCTTGCCGACCGGCACCGGCGCCACCGGACTGCCGCTCGGCGTGCAGCTCATCGGCCCGACCGGCACCGACCATTCGCTCGTGCGCATCGCGACCTGCCTGACCGACCGGGTCGGGCTGGCCGCCCGCTGCCCACTACCGGAGGAACAGCGATGAACGACGCCATCACCAGCACGGAGGGCGCGGCGGAATCGATCCAGGACCTACCGCTGGACGACGACCGGCGCGCGATGTACGAGGCGGTCTGTGATCGACTCGACCCCGACCGCTTCCGCGATCTACTCGTCTCGCTGGTCGACATCCACAGCCCCACCGGACGCGAACGCGCGGCCTCGGAATTCATGGCCGACCATCTGCGCCACGAGGTCGGCGTCGACGCCGCCTATCGACCGGTCAGCGAGCACACCGGCAATGTGCTGGGCGAGATGCGCGGCAGCGGTGGCGGCAGTCGGCTACTGCTGTACGCCCCCATCGACACCCACATCGACCCCGAGGCCGATGTGCCGTGGGTCGGGCCGCGATTGCGTCCGGATATGGTGCCCCAGGCGCGGGTGGACGGTGATCTGGTGATCGGGCTCGGCGCCTCGAATCCGAAATGCATGGTGGCCGGGCTGACCGAGGTCGTCCACGCCGTCGCGGACGCCGGTGTGCCCCTGATCGGTGATCTGGCGATCGGCTTCGCGGGCGGCGGAATGCCGGTCACCATGAGCGACCGCGACAACGTGGGCATGAGCAGCGGGGTGTTCCACCTGCTCACCCACGGCGCGATGCCCGATCACGCCATCGTCCTGAAACCGTGGTGGGCCGTCTACCCGGAGGAACCGGGCATGTGCTGGTTCAAGGTGTCGGTGCGCGGCACCTTCGGATACGCCGGAATCAGCAGGGGCACACCGGGGTTCCGCTCGTCGATCGTGCCGGCCGCGCGCGTGGTCGAACATATCGAGGCCTGGCTGCCCGAATACACCGCGCGCAACACCTCCGGCTCCACCATTCCCGAGGGGTGGATCTCGGCCCTGCGTTCCGGAAACCCGGACAAGCCGGCATTCCCCTCCGCGACCTGCCCGTGCGTCGCGTCCTGCGC